>JBMOJB010000283.1:0-3531 GCA_049316985.1 Saprospiraceae bacterium
AAACGGTATATTATTTCAGAATTAAAAACCAGGTATCAATTCCGCCCTTGCCACAACTTTCACGTATGGAACGCAATCTAACTCAAGAAGAACTTGGACAGGATATTCTTTCGATAACGACCCCCTTCCGTTCCTATTTAGATAATTGTCAGCACTGCAATTTTTACAGAATTTCACATTTCTGCCTTAGTATCAAAGCACTCTTTTGAATTTGATAAACAAAATTTGGTAGTACTTCTTGCCTGTCTCAGCACTTTCCATTACTTTTATCGACAAAAAATTGTTTAAAGGGAATTGATTGGTGATCAATTTTACACTGGTATAAACAGCGGCTTTATTAAATTTGAAATTTTCATCTTTTCGAGGGTAGAAATAGTAGGGGAGAGGATGGAAAAGATTAATATTCCTTTGATTTATCAGTATATAAAAGCGATAACTCGGCCTAAAACATTATTAATTCTACATTTATTCTATTGATATAAGAGTAGGAAATCAGGATTCAGTAGTATTGACTAAGTGTTGTAAAGCGGGAATACTGTATGTGAAACAACTAGGTTACTGAATATTATTTTTTGGGAACTGATTTAATAATTTTAAACAAAATAAGGTAAAATGACAGTAATAAAACAACCATTGACAAATGTTCAAATTGAATTGTTGAAGATTTTTTCAACAAATATTTCAGAACCTGATTTAAAGGAATTAAAAAATTTGATTGCAAAATTCTATGCTGATAAGGCAATTGAATATGCTAACCTGGCGTGGAAAGAAGAAAATCTTAGCAATGAAACAATGGATAAGTGGTTAAATGAAGACTAGAAGGCTTTTGAATATAGTGCATAAACCTGAGCATGCTGACCCCTCAAGACCATAATGTTTAAGTTTAGTTATTTATTTCCCGAAACTTCCATTCCGCCTGAAGATTGCTCGCTTTTAAGATATCATTGAGAACTTATTCCGGCGCATACAGACCCCTCCTTTTTCAATTCAGATATATCTCAACACAGCCATTTTTTCAATATTTCGTATTTCTTCCTAAGCATCAAAGCACATTTTTGGATTTGAACATGAGTATCCGGTAATATTACTTGGCAATCTCAGCATTTTTCATTACTTTGTTGCGACAATACGCTTCAAATAGTAAAATGAAATCTTCAATTTTCTAATCCAAGCACCGACTTTGTTTATTTGGAGATAATAGTCTTTTCTGATAGTGAAATTGAGGAATGTAGAAAGAGGGAAGGAGGAAAAGACCCCTTGTGGAAGAGTTGCAATTATTTAAGCAAAATATTAATACTGAGACAAATGAAAGCAATCAAATTAAATCTAGTAGTAATAGTTATCGGTTTGATAGTATTCACTTCCGGTTGTAGAAAAAAAGTAGAAAATGAAATCCCGACCGTCAGTTTTTTGCAGCCTAAGAGCAATTTGAAAATTACAAAAGATACAACAATTTCATTTATCGTTGAAGCAGTTGATCGTGATGGGAAAATCGACAGAGTTGAATTTACTAAAAATGGTCAAATTGTTCAGGTAGTAAAAAAACCTCCTTTTAAGGTCGACTATTTTTTTTCTATGGTAAATGATCGCGGGACTAATATTATTAAGGCTACTGCTTTTGATGAAGATGCTGCAAAAGGGGAAGCCGAAATACAGATACAAACCGATGAAAACCCATCGATCAGTTTTCTACAACCTAGATCCAATTTGAAAATTGCAAAAGATACATTAATTTCATTTATTGTTGAAGCATTTGATCTTGATGGGAAAATCGACAGAGTTGAATTTACTAAAAATGGTCAAATTGTTCAGGTAGTAAAAAAACCTCCTTTTAAGGTCGACTATTTTTTTTCTATGGTAAATGATCGCGGGACTAATATTATTAAGGCTACTGCTTTTGATGAAGATGATGCAAAAGGGGAAGCCGAAATAAATATACAAACCAATGAAAACCCATCGATCAGTTTTCTACAACCTAGTTCCAATTTGATAATTACAAAAGATACAACAATTACATTTATAGTTAAACCGTTTGCTCCCTATGGAACAATTGATAGTGTTGTATTTAAAATAAATGGAAAAGTCGTTCAGGTGGTCAAAAATGCTCCCTACAAGTTCAACTGGGCTACTACTGAAGGAAACGATTTCACCTATGATAATATCGTTGTTGCCACAGCGTATAATAATGGAGCAAGGGCAGATGCTCAAATTAAAGTTGAAATCAGACCCGATTTTTCAAAGTTAGTTGGGTTTTATAGCGGCATTTCTAGGCGATGGTGGTCTTCACCATTTAGTTCGTCTAATACTAATCAAAAGGTGCTCGTACATGTTTATAAAAGTAACCTAACACCAGGTTTAGATTTTTCTATTACCTACAATGATACCACCATTGTAACACATAAGGATTTAGCGTTCACTTGTTCTGGAAAGCATTTTTCTTCGAGTCCATTTTATAGTAGTAGCTATAGTAGTTTAATGATTAGTTTTAATAGAGATTCACTAAATTATGATTCAACACAAAAATGCGGGATACCTTGTAATAGCGGAATTTATTTTGTTATAGGTAGGAAATGATATTTAATTTGATACTAATGATTTACTTGCAAAATGTAAATATGTCGTTCAACATTCGATACAGCCAATAATGAATTCACTAGTATGTTAGTTTTCCGGTTTAAACTGTATATGCCATTCCGGAGCATACTGACCCCCAGATGCAAAGAAGTATGTAAACTTAAGTACTAACTATGAAAGAACGATTGAAGGATACACCAACAAGAGTGGAAAACAAGACTTTGGAAGAATTGTTTCTTGCAATTTATTTCAATGACTTGGAAAAAGTTATTGAGTTTAAAAATCAATACCCCGGTATCTATGCGAAAAAAGACAAATTTATCATTGATGAAAACCTAACTTTTGATTTAACAAGGCTTACTGATTTCAATCGCATTATATGGTTTGATATGGTATGGATCGAGGATATTAAGACTTTTGTAGAAAAGAACAAACAACGCACTGCGGAGATGCTGGACTTTTGGAGGAGTGAACTTGGACCTCAAGATATTCAGCGTAATTTCGAATACAATCACTATTTCGAATATTTCTGTTGCGAAGATCCAAACGACTACGAAAATAAACAATCAGTAATATTGGATCCAATATCATTCTTCCTTGATAAAGGATTTCGGGAAATTGATTTGCAATTGTACAATAACATTGAATGTTTTGAATTTGCTGAGGTAAAAAAACTACTTGAACAGGATGCAAAAGTGAATATTTGCTTTTATGAAAGCGAATCCGACAGTAGTGCTATTTCACGAATTTGGGGTGAGATTTCATTTTTGGTGACTTGCCAAGTTATTCCGCAATTTGAAGTATTTGAAATAAAAGGATACAATCAAAGTTTTAACATTACAAGAATGTTTGGCGATATACTTGGTTTGGCTGCTCATATAGAAATGCATAACTTGCTAGACAAATATTACGAAGATGAATAAAACACACAGTTGCCATGTGCAGTTTTTTTTCTGG
>JBMOJB010000284.1:0-3515 GCA_049316985.1 Saprospiraceae bacterium
CCGGTTTTGTTTGAAGATCTTTCTGATGAATTTGTTGCGTTGTTGAAAGGTAAGCATGCAGGTGATTCTTTTACTTTTGATATACTAAGCATGGAAAAAGGTAAAGACGAAGCTCATATTCGCAAGTATATTCTTGATATCAGCGATGATATGCCTTTTAATTCTACATTTATGGGTACCATCGAAGAAGTAAACCGCATTAGCCCTGCGGATTTGACGGAGGAGTTTTTCAAAAAGGTTTTTGGGCCGGAAGTAGCAGATGAAACACAAGCAAGAGATTTTCTTTACAAAGAATTTGCGAAATATTTTGAAAGTGATTCATGGGGGCTTTTGGTAAGAGATATGCAGGAGCGAGTGCTTGAGTCGAACCCAATTGCTTTGCCTGAAACCTTTCTAAAGCGTTGGCTGGCGTTCAGCAGCGAGAAGAATACACCCGATGTGATTGAAAAGGACTTTGAACGTTTCTCGACCAACTTGAGATGGACTTTGGTTCGCGATCAAATCATTGAGAAGTTCCATGTTCATGTTCATAATGAGGATATAGCAGCAATATACAAAGACAGAATCCGAGCTTCTTATGGGGCACAGCTGGGTGAAGAATTTTTAGATATGTTCGCACAACGAATGATGGATGAAGCTTCCAAAAAGAACTCAAAAGAACATGAAGATGTAGTCGAATCTGCAATGTTTAATCAGGTGTTTAAAACGATTGCCAAGCAAGTGGATGTAACGGACATCAATGTTACGTGGGATGAGTTTAATGCCAAGCGCGAACTTGCGCTTGCAGCTGCAAAACAATCAAGAGAAGGAGAGGCGGTAGAACTTGAATTAGAAGCTGCTGATACTGAAGCTTAATAATGGCTCTATTTCGAATTGTGTGGGTAATTGAATTTTTGAAGCTTTTTGCAATTATAATTTGCCTGCCTGTCCGGTAGGCAGGAAAATTTGAAGGTTTGAAAATTTGATAATATTTAGATCAACTTCGTTGATATTATTTGTTGTTTCTTTTTTCCTTGTCTTCCGGACATTATGGAATTTTCCCATAATTCAATTGCAAACCTTTGATTTTCTGTGAAAAAGAGCAACGAAGCGTAAACAGAATTGCCAAGTAGGCCAAGAATGGCTCTGAAAGAGTTCTAAGTATCATCAAATTTTAAAATTTGGATTTAGCTATCTCAGATTATCTAAAATTACCCCACACTAATCAACATAGAGCTTTAATTTTAAGTTGAAAGGAATCGCGCATCTTGAAATTTTCGGGAAAAAAGAGCGCTTTTTAATATAAAAAATCCTATAATTGCATGGAATATCTTGCTAATTATAGGATTTTTTTCTTCATTAATTTTACTAAAATGTCCAAAGAGCATAAATACGTATTAGTAGCCGCACTTGTATTGTTTTCAATAGCCGCTTTTATTGTTGCAAGTACTAAAAAGAAAAGTGCCATTGATCTGGAGCAGCGTGCCTTTTTTGATGATGTTCCACAGGTAGATTCTGTTCCTGTTCAACCTTCTGTAATCGAAGATGCCTATATTGCGATTAAAGCGGAAGAGCAAAAAGTTCCGATTGAAAGTGGTCAGCCAGTCAGGGAAGCAAATCCAGCTGATGAGGCTAAGCCCGTTTCCACTCCGCCAGCTCCAAAGGTTAAACGCGAAAAATACCAAAAAGAAGAGGAAGAAATTTCAAGTGAACCGCTCAGTCCTGCGGCAGATCGATTTGCTGTCCAGACTGCTGTGCTCAGTACTTTAGAAGCGGCGAAGGCGGCTGAATCCAGGCTTCGATCAAAAGGTTTTCATCGAGCATTGTATGTCAGAACCGGCAGTAAATTCACCATATATGCCGGAACATACCCTGATCAATCTTCTGCACTGGCATTGAAAAGAAAATTGGATCGGATGCGTATAGACTCATTCATTAAAGAAATAGAGTAAATTCAAAAAAAATGCCTGAATCATCTGTTGATTCTGGCATTTTTGTTTTTTTTAATTTTCTCCTAAAATTTCTTTCAGTTTTTGTTCCAGTTGTTCGCCTCTGAGATTTCGAGCGATTAACTTTCCGTCTTTGTCCAGCAGCAATGTCTGTGGGATTGAGCTTACGCCGTAAATATTTGCGACTTCATTTTTCCAGCCTTTCAAATCACTGACATGATTTTTCCATATCAGACCGTCTTGTTGAATCGCTTCTAACCAGCGTCCTTTGTCACTGTCCAGACTCACACTCAAAATGTCAAAGCCTTTTGCCTTGTATTGATTGTACACTTTAACCACATTAGGATTCTCCATTCTGCAAGGACGGCACCAGCTGGCCCAGAAATCGATTAGCAATACCTTTCCTTTTAATGAACTCATGCTGAAAGGTTTGTCGTCAACATTATTTTGAGTAAAATCAGGTGGTTCCATTCCCGGAATAGAGGAACGTGCTCTGGATACCAGAACACTTAACTCTTTTGCTACCGAAGGGTCTTCTTTTTGGTACAATGTGCAGTATTTCTCACCAAAGTAGACATAATTGTAATGGTTGCGCGCCATTACACTGGTAACTATTCCTCCCAATGCCATTTTATACGCACGGCTGTTTTTAGGAAATTTATTCAACCAAAACTCAAGATATTCCTTATGTGTATCATTCGGGAGATTAAATTGATTGATCAGATTGGTAAAATTCTTGAAGCCTTCAAAAACCATGGGTAGTCGATTGAAATCGGGATCTTTGAAATCAACAAATGAAAAATACTCTTTGGCGAGGTAATTTACTTCATCATTGTACTTCTTTTTTCCATGAACCTGATAGCTTAAGATGGTGTTCATTGCAACAATTTTCGAAAGATATGGATTGCTCACTTTCAAAGAGTCGAGGAATGCTGTCTTCTTCTGGTCATTCTTGAACAGATCCATTTCAGCCATTTGAATTTTCTGCAGATCATTGCCTGCCGCATCCCGAAGTTTTTTAGCGTCTTCCATTTCAGAAAAAAGGGTGCCCATTCGTTTGGTTATCCTGTCGTATTCCTGATTGATTTTGGAGCCTTTTACCGTAATAAATCTGAAAGCAAAACAGTCACCTTCTATTGAAACGTTATCTTCTCCACCTAAAATAACCGGTTTCATCTCCTGCGTACTCATGCCCAGAAAATAGAAATCATGCTTTCCTTTTGGAATAGTAAAGGTAAAAATATGATCTTTCTGATTGGATTTGGATGTTTGCAATCTACTGAATACAATACCATCAAATTGGTAGAGATTCATGGAATCTCCTTCGCAATTGGCGATATTGCATTTAATAATCATCTTAGGATCAGTTCCTGCTTCGATCTTACCCGCTGCAGCAAGAATTAATGCGCAAAGCATAATTTTTATTAAATTCATTTATGTCTCCTTGTGTTTAGATTAAATACAAATAATTATGCTGCAAAAATAGTCGCATTTTTTGGATTAGATTACTAAGAAAGAGTTAAATAAATTACGAATTAAGAATTGGGAATTAAGAATTGGGAATTAAGAATTGGGAATTAAGAATTG
>JBMOJB010000285.1:0-3499 GCA_049316985.1 Saprospiraceae bacterium
TTATTTCACTATGCTGTATTTGGAATAAATTATATATTTACAAAATAATAAGACAGTAGGTTTATCGATTTATAATTCGTATTTTAGATTTATTTGTAAACATGTTAATCTCCGCTAAAGATGAAAGAATACAAATTTTGTCAAAGTTGTGCTTTCCCCCTAAAGAAAGATAAAAAAGGAGGAGGAACTGAAAAGGATGGATCAATCAGCAAAAAGTACTGCTCTATGTGTTATGAAAATGGTGAATTCATTACACCCATTGAAATTGATACAGCAGAAAAGATGCAGAAGTTTTGTATTCAGGAAATGAAGAAATCCGGCATCAATGGCATCCTTGCCTGGTTGGCTACCCGAACCATTCCAAAACTTGAACGATGGAAATCGCAATAACGATTTTATCTTCAAAAGGAAAATTGTCGATCTGATAAAGCAAGATGCAATGAACCAACAACAAATCATCGACTGGTTATTGGAAGGAGATGTGTCTATCCAATACCAGGTATGGCGCGATTTATTGGGCCACGACAAAAAGAATTTGCAGGAGAGGATTGCTGATGAAGGCTTTGGTTTGAAATTTCTCTCTAAACGCAACGCTGATGGGCACTGGGGCGATCACTTTTATCAACCCAAATGGATATCCACACATTACACTTTACTGGACCTTCGAAATTTAAATCTTGCTCCTGACAATCGGCGGGTACAAGAGAGCATCGCCAATGTGTTACAAAATCAGAAAGCTGATGATGGCGGGATACGCCTCGGTCCGTCTACTGCTCTTCATAGTGATGTTTGTGTCAACGGCATGTTTTTAAATTACGCTTCCTATTTTAAAAGTCCAGAGGAGAAATTACATTCAGTTGTTGACAGTATACTCAAAGAAGTAATGCCTGATGGTGGATTTAACTGCATGACGACACGAAGTGGAGCCCGGCATAGTTCGTTGCACAGCACCATTTCTGTACTGGAAGGATTGTTCGAATTTCAAAAAGCGGGGCATCCTTACAAACGCGATGGTATTCTTAGCGTCCAAAAAAGTGCTATTGAGTTTATATTGCAGCATCGGCTTTTTCTTTCCGATAGAACCGGTCAAATCATTAAAAAGGACTTTCTGAAGCTGGCCTATCCTTGTCGCTGGAAGTATGATATTCTTCGGGCTATGGATTTTTTTCAATATGCTAAGGTGGAATGGGATGAAAGAATGGAAGCGGCGCTGAATGTCATATTGCTAAAACGCAACAAAGCGGGCGTCTGGAAAATTCCGGCTGCCCATAGCGGTCAGGTGCACTTCCACATGGAAAAAGCCGGTAATTCCAGCAGGTGGAATACACTGAGAGCGTTGAGAGTTTTGAAAGCGTATGACAAGTATATTTAATTGAGAGGCTAAGCGATTTTAGGGACTATGGGCAGCAATTTTTTGGAGGGCGAAATAAAGGAAAATGGCCGAAAGATTTGTTGATACGTTGAAAAGATCACAAACGTAAAATGAAAAAAGAAGATTTTGTAAAAATTGCGGAGCTGTCGTTGGTATTGGTTGTCAGCTCAGCTATGTACATTTATGGTTTATTAAAATATTTTCAATTTGATAATCAATCTGATATAACAAAAAGTGTTTCTGAATTGACGGGTATGGAATTGATGTGGGCGTTTTATGGCTACTCTAAACCATATGCGGTATTACTGGGTATTTTAGAAATTATGGGAGGTACATTACTACTTATCCGAAAAACCAGAATCATTGGGGGGCTTTTTCTTACAGGGATTTTGATGAATGTCATAGCTCAGGATTTTTTTTATAGTGTCAATGAAGGCGCATTGCGAGCGGCAATACTCTATCAGGTGATGATTTTTGCTATATTGTGGATGAATAGATTTGAGTTGATAGCCGGCACAAAGGCAATGCTTTTAAAAGGGCGACAAACGGAGATCGGACAGAAAAATGTGCTTTTAGTTTTAATTTCTATTTTGATAGCTATTTTGCTAAAATTCCTTGAATATAAATTATGTCATTAAAAACTGCTGTCTGCAAAGGAACCCTTAAAATTGAGGCATAATCACCAAAATATTTTATATTGTGAAAAATCTTTTCAGTAAAAACTTGACTAACAACTTTCAGACCTGGTAAGTGCTTTTTTTAAAATTATAGATTTATAAAAACTAAGTATATTTGTTCTGCTGAAAAATGAAAAGACATTCGCCAAACTATGGAAATATTGATAATTATTGCGTTGATTTTATTAAACGGGCTATTCTCTATGTCAGAGATGTCATTGGTCTCATCCAGAAAGTTTAAATTAGAAAATGCTAAAAAGAAAGGGAGTGAAGGAGCAAAAACAGCTCTAGAGCTTTCGGAAAATCCTACTAAATTTTTGTCCACGGTTCAGATCGGTATTACTTTAATCGGAATTTTATTGGGTGTTTATAGTGGCGAAAATTTAACCAGTGATGTTACTGCTTTTTTAATTCATTTTGAATATATTAAAGATTATGCGCATTATCTTTCCACCACTATCATTGTCATTTTTGTCACTTATTTATCGATTTTGTTGGGTGAGTTATTGCCCAAGCGATTGGGGATGACTTTTCCGGAACCCCTGGCCATTTTTCTGGCAAAGCCAATGAAGATCCTTTCTATTGTAACGTCTCCATTTGTCTGGCTCTTGACCACCTCCAACGATATTCTTTTGAAAATAATGGGGATTAGAAAAACTTCTGATAGCAAAGTATCCGAAGAAGAAATAAAATCAATTATCAAAGAAAGCGCCGATGGCGGTGAAATTCAAGATATCGAGCACAACATTATGGAGCGGGTATTCGAATTAGGCGATCGAAAAGTCAATTCCTTGTTTACGCATAGAAGTCAAATCGTCTATTTTAGCACCGATGACACTTTGGAGGAAATAAAAGTTAAGATAAATAGGGAAAAGCACTCTGCATATCCGGTGTCCAATAGCAATAATTTAGATGATTTGCTTGGTATTGTATTGCTGAAAGATTTGTTTATACCTGCAACAGATAAAAGTTTTAATATTCTGGACTATGTTATCAATCCCATCTATTTTACTGAGACTACTTTTGCGTACTATGTATTGGAGCAGTTTAAAAAAGAAAAAGTACACTATGGAATTGTTGTAGACGAATATGGTAGTACCGTAGGTATGGTGACGATGGATGATGTGGTGGATGCATTAGTCGGTGATGTGAGCGAAAATCACCAGGACGAATACCAGATTATACAAAGAGCTGACAACACTTGGTTGGTTGACGGACAGTATTCCATAATTGAATTCCTGAAGTATTTTGATATCGATCTTAAGGAGGAATACCAATCTAAATTTACCACAATTGCAGGTTTGATTATTTATCAAAACAATACGTTGCCAAAAGTAGGAGAAGTATTTTACCTGGACAATTACCAATTGGAAATCATTGACAAAGACGGTCAACGCATCGATAAAATATTAGTCAGCAGAATATAGAACGAGCTGGTATCACATCTTCC
>JBMOJB010000286.1:0-3467 GCA_049316985.1 Saprospiraceae bacterium
AACGCGCGCAGCGCAACAAACGGCGAAGCCAACAAACGCGCGCAGCGCAACAAACAGCGAAGCCAACAAACGCGCGTTGCGCTACCTGATCAGCGTAATATTGCCTTTTTTGATAAATTTCTGACCATCTATGCAAATTACTTCCATGTAATATCCATAAACATCAGGTGGACAAGGTTTTGATTGAAAGGTTCCATCCCAAGAGCCATTTATCTCTGCAGATTCAAATACTTTTTCTCCCCAACGATCGTAAATCAGTAATTTCACTTCGCTAACGATTATACCTCTAATTTTTAGCACGTCGTTGTAACCATCGTCATTAGGTGTAAAAGCATTAGGAAGAAATATATTGGGTTCAGCACAAACAGGAAGTATTACTACAACCCTGGCCTGTGCGGTTGCCGAACATTGCGACAGCTTATTGGTTACCGTAACAGTGTAAGTAGTGGTCACGGAAGGAGCCGCAATAGGATTAGAAATTCCACTATTATTTAATGTATTCTCCGGACTCCAGGTATATGCATAAGTTACCGGTAGCAGCGTTGCCTGTAATTGTGATTTAGATCCAAAGTTGATCGTATCGGGAATGGCAGTTGCCGAAATAACCGGTGTTGAAATATCTTTCAGCACATAAATTACTTCCTTCTTGCTACAATTTCCATTGGATAAAATAACTGTATATTTCTTGGGTTCTTCAGTCACTACAACTTCTTGTTTGGGTAATTTAGGATTAGGAAAATCTGCTGCCGGCTGCCAATCATATGTCACAGCTGTAAATCCTTGGGGATTTAATTGCACTTTTTTGCCGATACATGCCCTCAAGGTATCTGGAAGATCGATTTCTATCAGATTTGCACTGATATCTCTCTCAATCGTCTTTTCACATCCATTATCAGATACGATCGTAAGCCGGATTGTCCACACGCCGGATCGCTTCAGATTAAATACAGGATCCTTCTCCCTCGATCGTATTGTATCAGTATCATTGTAAAATAATTCCCAATTGTATGAAATAATCTTCCGACCCAAGCTTTCGGTAGATTTATTGGTTATTTTTATGACCAAACTATCATCACAACTAAGTTCTTCCCACAAAAAATTCGCTGCTATACCAGAATCTTTCAATGTTACAACATGAAAAGATGTATCTGCACATACTGATCCCGGCTGCGTAATTAATCGTATAGTATAAGTGCCTGTATCAGGATAGACAAAAGCAGGTTCTTTCATCGATGAAGTATCGTAAGTCTCATTGGTTAGACCAAAATCCCAATTATATTTATTCGAATTGAGGCTCTTATTGGTAAAAAATACTGTGCTATTGTCGCAAACGATGCTCGGAGCAAAAATAGAGGCGACTGATTGACCACATACACCAACATTGAATTGAAAATCTCTACGCGTAGTGGAAATTAATTGACCATTCCGGTATTCTTCTATGCAAATTCCAACAACAAACTGACCAATCGAATTGGGTATTCCCGTCAATAAGCCGGTCTTTGGATCTATTTTTAAAGGAACACCTCCCAAAATATTATTTAAGCTATAAGGTGGTTTCCAGATTACAAAACCATAGGGTGGTGGGGCTGAAGGTTTCGGTTGGGCTACACTATCATTTGCAGTAAAGGGTGTACAAAGCTTGTAAAAGACAGAATCTCCATCCACATCAATGGCTGATTGGTCAAAATCTATCGGTTTATTAACACAAATATAAATTGGTGGCCAGGATTTGAATTTTGCACTTGAATTACATTGTTGCAAAGCCAATTCCGATATTTCTACAATATATGTTCCCCCATTTTCCAGTGGTTTTACAATATTTAAAATACTTCTATTTCTGCAGCAACGCTGATAGGCAAGCACATAACCACCGGCGCGTGGTAACAACGTAATCGTATCTTTATAGGTAGTTGTCGAAACGCAAACATTTGGAGGAATAATAAGGCAAGAATCGTTCAATACAGGATTCAACTTCAAGGTATCTCTTCGTTCAATTTGTACTGTTTGCAACAAAGAATTGTCACTTCCAAATACGCCGATATAAGCAATCGGATCAAATGGAGGAACTCCATTTACACAATCTCGGTATACGGTCAAAGATATTTCGTACCGATTATTTCCCAGACAAGCATAGGTAAGCTCGCCACCAACAATATGTGTAGCCTTGACAGCGTGCAAGCTGCAAAGGAATACAACAAATACCAGAATATACCTAAACTTGGATGTAAATACTGAGATATTCATATTGTCTTTAATATATTGTTTCACCTCTGATAAACAAAATTAATGCCTTAAATTGAAAACTACGGTTTTTACCCGTTTACTAATGGCACCATCCACCATTTTTTCTTCTAAAACAAGTTTTTGCGCTTCACTTGATTGAAAAACAGTTTGCATATCATTCACTCTACCAGCAGGTATATTGTAGTTTCGACATGAATTGATTAATGTATCCATTTCAAATTCTGAAATTTTATTCTGTAGTTTATCAATCAGATCTGCTCTGTTTATCACGCGTTTTGAGTTGATTGCATAGCTGGGATCATTTTTCAATTCTTTTGCCTCCAACAAGTCGCAAAGTTGACTGAATTGTACATCGTTGCCAACGGCAAATACCATTCTTTGATTATCTTTTGAAGTAAAGACATCGCCATAAGGAGCAATATTGGGATGCTGCGAACCCATCGGTTGCGGAATAAAACCAGTCATCAGATAATTAGATGCCTGATTGGCCAGGGAAGCAATTGCTGCATCATAAAGTGATACTGAAACCAATGCACCTGAACCTGTCCTTTCTCGGTCCAATAAGGCCAGAAGAATACCTTCTTTTAGTTGGTGAGCAGCGATTAGATCTATGAAAGCAACGGGCATTCGGACAGGGGGACGATCTTTTTCACCTGTCATAGATAAAAAACCAGCCTCAGCTTGTAAAACAATATCATACGCTGGTGTGCTGTCCGTTTCGCTGTAAGAAAACAGCTGTGCAAATATCAATCTCGGATTAATAGTCTTCAGAAATTGATAATCCATTCTCATTTTTCGGGACGAACTTTCTTTAAAATTAGTAATGACAACATCTGAAGATTTGATCCATTTGTGAATTAAATTCTGGTCTGATTCATTCATCAAATCAAGAAAAAAATGCTGCTTGTTCCAGTTTACTGAACAGAAATAGGCTGAATAATCACTTTCAGGATTTTCAACTGGCAGTTTCCAACTTCTGGTCACATCACCTCCCGCAGCAACATTCTCGACTTTCCTGACTTCTGCTCCCAGCTCAGAAAAAAACAATCCTACAGCCGGGCCTGCTAATACAGATGCCAGCTCAATGACTTTGAGGTCCTTGAAAAAGTGATTTAATTCCATAAATGTGCTGTAAATAAAATGATCAAAAATTACAAGCTTTCTCTTTCTATTGGACAGGTCATACAATGCGATCCACCTCTTGCTCTGGAGAGTTCATTGGA
>JBMOJB010000287.1:0-3454 GCA_049316985.1 Saprospiraceae bacterium
GAAATTATTTTGCATAGCAGTGAAGGCGAGATCAATCTGATGAATGGACGCTTCTACCCTACACCTATCCTTCAAGAACTGAATCCGAAAATAAGTACTGAACAATTGAAAAGAATTGTCGAAAAAGACTTGAAAAGTAAAAATGTTGAAGTTTTTGAAAGCGATCTCATTGCAGAACCCTATGTTTCAGAATTGGTAATTTATCATCCTAAACGGGATAAAAATGCAGAAAAACTCTGCTATCATGTTTCTATTAGGCCCAATGCAATGCAATTGTATGAGTATTTTGTCAATGCCATTTCAGGTGAAATTATACACCAGTTCAACCATACCTGCAATTTCACTGGCAATCGCATTAAACATGAACACAAAAAAGAAGTATGGCGCGATGGCTCAGAAAATGCCAGTGCTGCTGACCTTTTTGGAATCAAAAGAGATGTGAAAGCGTACCTGTCGGCAGGTGCTTATTACCTGATCGATGCCAGCCGCACAATGTTCAAACCAGCTTTATCGCAGATCCCCAATAAACCTGTAGGTGCTATCAATACCCTGGATGCTTTGAATACTTCACCCGAAAAAAGCAGTTTCAAATACACCAATGTCAAATCACTGGACAACAAATGGACTGGGCAATCTACTGCAATTTCTGCACATTATAATGCGGGAATTTCTTACAATTACTTTAAAACCGTCCATGCCCGCGAATCTATAAACGGAAAAGGCGGTACCATAAACAGTATTGTCAATGTGGCTGAAAAAAATGGTGGCAGCCTGGAGAATGCGTTTTGGAATGGCGAAACCATGTACTATGGCAATGGTGGAAGCGCCTTTTTTCCGCTTGCCAGAAGCCTTGATGTAGCAGGACATGAATTGACACACGGTGTGGTGCAAAATACCGCAAATCTTGAATATGAAAATGAATCAGGAGCGATGAATGAATCATATGCGGATATGTTTGGTGCAATGATCGACCGCGATGACTGGAAAATAGGAGAAGATGTCGTAAAAGCATCATTTTTCCCTTCCGGTGCTCTCAGAGATATGTCCAACCCACACAATGGAGGAACCAATATCAATTCTCCGGCATGGCAGCCTAATCACATGAATGAAAAATACAAAGGCACTGATGACAATGGTGGCGTCCACATCAATTCCGGAATCCCCAATTTTGCTTTTTTCAAATACGCTACCGCACTGAACAAAGAAAAAGCTGAAAAGGTATTCTTCCGCGCTTTGGAGAAATACCTCGTGCGTTCATCCCAATTCATCGACCTGCGTGCTGCTGTGCAGCAAGCAGCAACCGATCTGTTTGGAGCAGGTACCAATGAAGTCAATCAAGTAGCCATCGCATTCGCCGCAGTGGGTATTGGCGGTGGTGGAAGCTCGACGGGAAGTGGTTATCAAACCGATATAAAAACCAATCCAGGTTCTGACGTAGTGTTGTTTTCCGACAATGACTATTCTACCGTATCGCTGTATTTTCCTGCAACCAATAAGTCAATCAAGATAACCGATACTGATATTAATTCTCGCCCAAGTGTGATGGACAACGGTGCCTATATGGTTTTCGTAGCCAGTGATAAAACGATTCACGGCATAAATCTGAATTGGGTAAATGGCACTTTCGCAGAAGAAGTCATTTCAGCTGAAAAAGTATGGCGCAACGTGGCCATTTCAAAAGACGGACTCCGACTGGCGGCCACTCTGGATCAAGAAGAAAATGTTATTTACGTTTACGACTTTTCTAAAAGTCCCGCGAAACAAAAAAGCTTCGTATTGACAAATCCTACACATACTACCGGTATTTCTACCGGTGAAGTACAATATTGCGACGCTATGGATTTTGACCTTACTGGAGAAAATATCATGTACGATGCTTTCAATAAATTGAATGGATCGAATGGATCAAGTTTGGATTATTGGGATATTGGTATTATCAACGTTTATGACAATAAGACCAAAACTTTCGCAACAGGAAATATTGAAAAGTTATTTTCCGATATTGAAGAAGGTTCGAGTGTGGGAAATCCCAGTTTCTCTAAAAACTCTCCTCATATTATTGCATTCGATTACCAAGTAGGTTTTGACCAAAACAAAACCTACATCTATACGGTGAATTTACAAACAGGCGATATCGGAGAGATCTATTATAATGGTAAAGATGTGCTCGGTTTTCCAACTTTTTCAAGAACGGATGATCGATTGTTGTTTGAAACAGAAGATGCTTTGGGCAATTTTGCCGGATCTATAGGGCTTAATCCTGACAAGCTTTCTGCTAAAACTAGCACTCCTGCGGAAGTGGTGAACGAAGCGCGCTGGCCTTTGTGGTTTTCCAATGGCACGCGGATACTGGTTGATGCGAAAGACATCGCAAGCGAGCAGTATCAAGTATTCCCTAATCCATTCAAAGAAAGTATAACCATCGTTTTCAAGCAATACGGCAATCAGATCAAGCCCTACCAGTTGATTGATATAATGGGAAGGGTGCAATTGTCGGGAACACTTTCGCAGGAAACCACCAATATTGACATGAGCAACTTAGCTTCGGGCACCTATTTCTTCAAAATCGAAAACACAGTCCGAAAACTGATAAAATTCTAATCCGCTGTTACTAATATTGCCGGATCTCCGATAAAATGGCTGTCTTTTTACCAAATGACAGCCATTTTTTAAATACTTTTGCATTTATGGAAAAAGACATACAGTTGCAAGGCCTTAATTTTCATTACAAAGAAAGTGGCGAAGGACATCCCATCGTGCTGATGCACGGCTGGGGTTGCGATATCCACATATTTGCTCAGCTGGAAGCATTCCTGAATCAGCATTTCAAAGTGTACAACATCGATTTCCCTGGCTTCGGTAAGAGCCAGGAACCACCTGTTGTATGGGGAACAGCTGAATATGAAATGCACTTCAAGGAATTTCTCAAAGCATTGCATATTGAAAATCCCATTCTCATCGGGCATTCATTCGGAGGTCGCATCGCAATACGGGTAGCCAAAGATACGCCCATTCCTAAAATGGTCCTGATGGGATCAGCCGGCATCAAGCCTACCCGATCTATAGAGTATTATTTCAAAGTGTATTCTTTCAAACTTTTGAAATTCTTTGCGCAGTTGCCTGTGATCTACACTCTTTTCGGCAAGGAAATGATAGAAAGCCGCAGAAAAAAAGCAGGATCTGCAGATTACCAAAAGGCTTCGGATATCATGCGAGGTACTTTATCCAAAGTTGTAAACGAAGATCTGCGCCATTTCATGCCAAAAATAAAAGCGTCTACTTTGCTTATCTTCGGCGAAAACGATACCGCTACACCAGTAGCGGATGCAAGAATTATGGAAAAAATGATTCCCGACGCAGGATTGGTCGTCATGAAGAATGCAGGCCACTATGTTTTCCTCGATCAGCGCGATCAGGTGCACGCGATCATCAATAATTTTCTGGCAAAGGAAAA
>JBMOJB010000288.1:0-3433 GCA_049316985.1 Saprospiraceae bacterium
AAGTTGTTTCTCCTGCCGGTAGAGAAGTGCAGGTAAAGGATCCGTTTACGGGAGATTTGCGCAATATGTTGATGTTTGCTTCCAATAATTACCTGGGATTTGCCAACCACCCACATGTGATCAATAGTGTTAAAAAAGCAATTGACACTTATGGAGCAGGTATTGGCGGTCCGCCTTTATTGAACGGTTATCTCAAACTCACTCAGGAAACAGAGGAGCGATTGGCTGCTCTAAAAGGTCAGGAAGACGCTTTACTTTTTTCTTCAGGTTTTATGGCCAACCTGGGTGTGATTGGTGCAATGGCAACACACAATGACCTTATCATTTTTGATGAACTCAGCCATGCCTCTTTTTACGATGGACTCCGAATGAGCCACGCCAAAGCCATTTCTTTTGCGCACAACGATATGGTTGATCTGGAACGCAAACTCAAAGAAAATGCAGCAGCCGTAATCGGTAATATTTACCTGGGTACTGAGGGGGTATTTTCGATGAATGGTGATTTAGCCAAACTAGATGAAATAGTAGCGCTTTGCAAAAAATATGGCGCAATTTTGATTCTGGACGATGCACATGGAACGGGTGTAATGGGAGAACAGGGTAGGGGTACTGCCCATCACTTCAATTGCGATAAGGATGTCGATGTGACTATGGCCACCTTTAGCAAAGTTTTCGCAACTGCCGGTGGATACCTCGCCGCTAACAAAGACTTGATTGATTACATGCGTTTCCATTGCAGAACCTATGTTTTCTCAGCAGCGATTCCACCGACCATCACTGCTGCAGTATTGGCAGGTCTTGATATTTTAGAACGCGAACCTTGGTTGCAACAACAATTGTTGGATAATGCTCGCTATGCGGTTCAAAGATTGTCAAATTTTGAATTCTATTCAACCCCGCAGGCTGCAATTATTGCACTGAAACTGCCTGAAAATATGAATTTGCAGAAGGCTGCGATACTATTGCATCAGAAAAATGTGTTTGTCAATCCCATCGAATACCCGGCAGTAGCTGCAGATCAACAGCGCATCAGATTGAGCTTTATGGCCAGCCATACCAAAGCAGATATTGACTTTCTGGCAACTTCACTCGAAGAAGTTTGGCATGACAAAACTGCTTATTTTTGAGTGAATTTGTAGATAGAGTACCGATTAGTTTTTTCAATAAAGTAAAAAACCATGACTGAAAAACACTATTTAGTAATTAATCCCAATTGTCACCAGGGTAAAGGTCGTGAACGCTGGCAATCTATCAGCACGACAGTGAAAAAACAACTCCCGGCCAGTGTAATCGAGATGGTACTTGAAAATGGGCTTACTTTGGAAAAGGACTTACTGCCTTTACTGCGTTCGAATAATGTGCACTATATTTATTCAGCCGGTGGTGATGGTGGTATTCATTATTTGGTCAATTTGCTGATGAAGTCACCTGATATCAACTTGGATCACGTTCACCTCGGTGCCATTGGGTTGGGTTCGAGCAATGACTTTTTGAAACCTGTCTTTGAAAAAATCAATGACATACCCGTCAGGATACAATACAAAAATGGGAGTCTGAAAAGTGATGTCGGCAAAGTAGAATACAAAGATAAAAATGGAAATGAGTTATGCGAGTATTTTATCATCAATGCGAGCATGGGTGTAACAGCAACAGCCAATTACAATTTCAACCATCCTGATAAACTCCTTCGTTACCTGAAATCAAATTTCACCAGTCTGGCTATTGTTTATGCGGCACTGAAAACCATTTTTACATATAAAAATATCAATTGTAAGCTTTCTTTCAATAAAAAAGTCATCGATTCGCCGGTAGCAAATATCAATTTATTAAAGATACCGTATGTATCGGGTAGTTTTCACTACAGCGACCACCTTAGACCCGATGATGGTGACTTGGGGCTGCATATTTGTTTGGATATCAACAAATGGGAACTTCTACAAGTGCTTTATCGACTGGCTAAGGGTATTTTTACCAACAGTCCAAAGACATTGTCAGATCGTGTAAGTTCGTTTGAAATTTCGTCTGATGAACCAATCATTTTCGAATGTGATGGTGAAACCTTTCAATCTGAACAAATCCACGTTTCCCTCATCCCTTCTGCAATAAAATTAATAAAAATCGATCATCATGAAAGTCCACACTACTAAGTCTGTTTACCCCGTATATTCTTTTCTTTTCTGGAAAGCATATTTTGTACACATGCGTCCCTATTTGTTGTTTGTTTCCGGAATAGCCGGAGCAACAGGTCTGGCAATAGCCGACCCTGTACATGATCCTTCCTGGAGGCTTTGGATGATGTTCGTTCCTTTTTTTCTCGGATATGGTTTTGGACAAGCACTGACAGATTGCTTTCAGACCGATACGGATAAAATATCTTCTCCCTACCGACCCTTGTCGCAAGGTATTGTGTCGATTAACTCAATTCTATACACCAGTATTGCAGGGCTTTTATTAAGTGCATTTTTGTTGTTTTGGCTGCATTGGTATAGTTTTTTGCTGAGTTTAGCGGCAGTGTTTGGACTGGCAACTTATTCTTATGTGAAGAAAAATTACTGGTTTGGCGGCCCGCTGCATAATGCGTGGATTATCGCATTACTCCCTGTTATGGGCTTTTTCGCAGCTTCTGAAAGCAATGTTACCGTATTCCCGGATCAGTATTATTCCATCGTTGCCATCACTTTTTTTTCCTATGCCAATTTTGTGCTAATTGGATATTTAAAGGACATTGATGCCGATGCGGCAACAGGATACCGCACATTTCCGGTTGTTTTTGGTTGGGACAGGACGGTACAACTGGGCGATCTTATCGCATTAGTTACATTATTTTTTTTTTGGAATTTAGACCACAAGAACAGCATGGAGTTAATGATTGGATTAGCGGCCAGTATCGTGGTGCTTGCCGGTCAGATTTACGCACATTTAAGTAAAAACAAAAATGAAACAGAAGCAACGATACCGATAGTATCTACTGTCAGAGGCTTTGTTTTATTGCACAGTTCATTAATTCTCCGCTTTCAACCTGAATGGCTGATGGGAGTAGTTGCCTTTTATCTTTTGTTTGAAATGTTCTTATTTGCTCGACCTGCGAGAAATCAAATTTAGTTTGAGTTCTATAAGCTTGCTAAATGTTTAGAATATTTGATGCTAAAAACGAAAATCCACAGGCAATATAAAAAAAGGTAGCAATGAACGTTTCTGGCCATCCGCGCTGACTTCTTTAAGTCCAAATTCATTCAGAGAATAAAAATTTGTTTGCTGAAAAATCAGTGCATTTTTGATGTTCAAATAGTTTTATCACAGGAAGTTTTGCTAAAATTTGCCAATGACCAAAATCGCCGATTTACTGATGAATGTCATCGAAAATAACTTGCTTCCCGCTTGAAAATGTTTTATATTTGTAAGGAACAAACATTAAAAGGAAGACAATTTCGAG
>JBMOJB010000289.1:0-3412 GCA_049316985.1 Saprospiraceae bacterium
GGAAAGTTGATATTGAAGACCTGCTGGAGAACATCTTTTCGAAGTTTTGTATTGGAAAGTAACCGACCAAAACAAACCAATAACAAACCGCTAATAAAAATATACAAAGCTCTGTTTATCAGGGCTTTGTTTGATCATGTATTTTAGATGGTCAAACACAAAAATCTGGTTTATTGGCCTTTTTGTACCTTATTTGTACCTCGAAAAATTGAGGTTTATGATTGCCTGGGTTGTTTTTTAAAAATGAAAGGTAATCATGGCTTGTTTTTCCCTGCAAAATTTCCCGAATTCTACCGTAGGGGTTCAAAATTTTGAACCCCTACGGTAGAATTCGGGAAATTGCCAATCCCCACGTCGTTTTCCAAATACCGTTAATTTGAAAGTTAACCAAAATTATCCAGGCTCGTTATAAAATTGATCAGCCTTCCATTTTTTGGGATTCGCCATAATGTATCTTGATATTGATTTATAGGAGGCTTCGTCCCTAATTATGATGTCATAATAATTTCGTTGACAGGGCTTGTGAATTTCTGTATGCTGCCGGAACCATTTTGTCACGCCAATTTTGAAGCCGCGGACCATACATCCAATAGATCGGGGGATAGTTTTTTGGTATTCATTCTTTTGGACTGACAGATTTCGGGTTTGAAACGGTAGGGGTTCAAAATTTTGAACCCCTACAGTTTCAAACCCGAAATCGCGGCCCTGCACATCGTTTTGACCATTTTTTGCAATTTCAATGATACCATGTACATGATTCGGCATAATAACGAAGGTGTGCAATATTGTATTCGGGTAATGTTCGGGTATTGCCAGCCAAGATGCATTGGCCATTTTTCCGGAATTATTCAAGATCATTTTGCCTTTTTCGATGTGTCCGAATAGGCATTGTTTGTTTTGGCAGGATATCGTAATAAGATACAGACCTGGTAAGGAATAATCGTATCCCTGGATGCGAGTGGATTTCCGGTTATGGACCTTTGGATTGTAGTTTGATTTGTTTTTCATGAACTACTATTTTCAACAAAACTATTAATTGGCCCAATATAGATCGCCTATTTCAGTATGTTTTGGATAAAATTAACTTATTGTGTTAATGAAATACAGTAGTGTTTTTGGTTTTTGTATTGAACTTGCCTGCAAAGAATTGCCTCTGGGAAAGTCAACTTATCAAACTTAGTCGTTTGCCTTGCAAAAAGATTAAAATCACCTACATAAATACCCTTGCGGCAAATATATATTCCATTCACCGCAAAAATGCGGTAAATAATCCCTATATTCGCCGCAAGATAAATTTCTAATCGTGGCAAAATACATTTATCAACATAAGAATTGGACGAATTTCACTTGGGATGATGCGGCTATTAACGCCGTATTTGGCGAAGTGCGCCATTTGCAGGGAAAAATATCCGGGCAGATGAGTGCGCTGGGATTTTCAGCCAGAGAAGAAGCTGCGCTTGCAACGCTTACATTGGATGTGGTAAAGTCTTCGGAAATAGAAGGTGAACACCTGAACTACGAACAGGTGCGTTCCTCAATTGCTCGTCGATTGGGAATAGAGGTAGCTGGATTGACTCATCCCAACAGGAATGTGGAAGGTGTGGTAGAAATGATGCTGGATGCTACGCAAAACTACAGGCAACAACTAACTGAAGAAAGATTATTTGCCTGGCATGCTGCACTTTTCCCCACCGGATACAGTGGCATGCATAAAATTGAAGTTGCGCGATATCGAAGCGGAGAAATGCAGATTGTATCGGGTGCGATGGGAAAGGAAAAGGTCCATTTCGAAGCAGTTGCCGCAGAATTAGTGAAGGAAGAAATGGAGAAATTTCTGCAATGGTTCAATGAACCTGATAAAACTGACCCAGTAATGAAGGCAGCTATTGCCCATTTTTGGTTTATCATCATTCACCCTTTTGATGACGGCAATGGTAGGATTGCAAGAGCGATTTCTGACTTACTTCTTGCCCGATCAGAAAGTAGCTCCGAAAGATTTTACAGCATGTCCAGTCAAATGCTGGCTGAACGCAAGCAATATTATGAAATTTTGCAAAAAGTTCAACACAGCAGTGGTGATATCACAGCATGGTTATTCTGGTTTTTGAATTGCCTCCGCAATGCACTACTGGAAACAGAAAGCACCTTGAAGAAAGTGGTCCAAAAGACAGAGTTTTGGAAAATTCACGAGCATACAGTGATCAATGAACGACAACGCCTGCTGTTAAATAAATTACTCGATGGATTTGAAGGAAAACTGAAATCATCTAAATGGGCTAAGATCGCCAAATGTTCCCCTGATACCGCATTGCGAGACATAAAGGATTTAATTGAAAAAGGAATTTTGCAGCAGGAAGAACAAGGTGGTCGCAGTACAAATTATGAATTGAAGGGTTTTTGAAATAAAGTGAAATTTGATATGGATATTTGGACTGACCTATTAATTCAAGTGTACTAATAAGAATATTTTTTATTTTTCTAAAAAAAGAGTATTTTTGACTAATGCTTACTAAAAACACCATCTTGCTAACATTACAGGAGTTGAAGCCTGAGCTTTACAGGGATTATGCTGTAAAGGAAATTGGATTATTTGGCTCATTCTCTGATGAAACCAACAAAGAGGAAAGTGATATCGACTTACTAATTGAGTTGGAAAGGCCTATAGGTTGGAAATTTTTTTCATTGGAACTCTATCTTGAAAAAATATTTAATCGAAAAGTAGATCTCGTCACTAAAAATGCGTTGAAGGGTCAAATCAAGGAGAGTATACTTCAAAAAGTCAATTACGTGTAGCATGAAAAAAAACGAGCGCACGTATTTGATGTATTTAGACGATCTGCTACTGGCAATGAATCGGATTGCCGAATATATTGAAAGCCTATCGTTTGCTGACTTTGAAACTGACTACAAAACTGTAGATGCGGTTATCAGAAACTTTGAAATAATTGGTGAGGCTTCGAAAAATCTACCCGAGGAGCTAAAGGCAAAATATCCAACTGTTCCCTGGACTGAAATGTATTTACTTCGCAACAAAGTTTCACATGAGTATTTTGGCGTCGATTGTGAAATCCTTTGGGACGTTGCTGTGAACTATCTTCCTGAAAATAAAAGACAAATAGAGAGCATTCTTGTAGCTGAAAAATAGTATGAAAAAGGAGATGCCTAATAAATTAGTAGATACTGTAGACACACTCAAAAGCACGCTTGAATTAGCAAAACATCAGGGTAAATTCAACGCACAAAAACACTGTGGGAAAATAAAGTTGAATAAGAATCCTTTGGCAATTCAAAAATTGATGCGCGATGAGTGGTGAAAACTATTTGATCGATGCAAAAATTTCAAAGTCCTCAAGTTGGTTTAGGGTTTCAGATATTTGACGGGATTAATTTCATGAAATACGGATAGTTAATT
>JBMOJB010000290.1:0-3410 GCA_049316985.1 Saprospiraceae bacterium
TATACTTCAATATTCTGGTCTAGAGGGGTCAGCATGCTCCGGTTTATCCAACAAATATATTGGTTAGATTCCTGAATCCGAAGGTTTCAAATATTTATAGAAATAGTGGCAATACAACATTCGACCCCATCGGGGTCGCACAACAACAATAATCAATTGCTATAAATATTAAATCCCTTCAGGATTAATTTTAAACCAAAGGTTGTAAGTTTGATTCCGAAGCATTTACATCTGTAGAGAAATTCATAGAACCAATCGCCTTGGGGAAATAAGAGGGGAGTGTTCTAGAAAGTGTAGACACACTTTTTTAAACACTCCCTTGAACACTCCCTACCTAAACCTCCCGGATATCTCGCGAGACTGAAATTTAGTCAACGTAGACTGGCTGGCTATCTTGCGAGACTAAAATCTAGTCAACGTAGACTGCCTGGCTATCTCGCGAGACTGAATTTCAGTCTAATTAAAGGTGTTTGGCTATCTCGCGAGACTGAAATCTAGTCAACGTAGACTGATTTGCTATCTCGCGAGACTGAATTTCAGTCTAATTAAAGGTGTTTGGCTATCTCGCTAGACTTAAATCTAGTCAACGTAGACTGCCTGGCTATCTCGCGAGACTGAATTTCAGTCTAATTAAAGGTGTTTGGCTATCTCGCGAGACTGAAATCTAGTCAACGTAGACTGCCTGAATATCTAGTGAGACTGAAATCTAGTCAACGTAGACTGTTTTGATATCTCGCGAGACTGAAATCTAGTCTACGTAGACATCTCGGATATCTCGAATTTACTTCAGTCTAACAATCGCCACGCGAGTACTATTATCAGAACTATAATCGCCGGCTGCGTAGATGGTACCATCCTTCTGCACCGAAATCGCCGTTGGTTGGAAGAAATTCGAACCGGGAAATCCGACGATTTGTCCTTTGGTTCCAAAACTTTCATCAATCTTGCCGCTCGCGTCTACTTTCGCCAAACAACCGACGTAGGCCTTGCCTTGAAAAGAGATACCTGACACAATCGCTTTACCATCCGGGCATAGATCAAAATTGCGTGGTTTTTCATTTGATTTGTTGAAATCAACATATACACTGCCCTGGTCGCCGTAGCTAAGGTCGGAAGAACCGTCACTATTATAGCGGATAAATACAAAGTCACCTTTCTGATCAGCTTTGGAAGCTTCAGCAAGTACAAGTAATTTGCCATCCGTCTGCTTAATCATTTTGTAGGGAGAGATATTGCCTGCTGAAACTGCCGAGGCTTGAATGCCATCTTTCCCGTAACTCGGATCAAGGTAACCCTTTGAATCCAGTTTGTAAATTGCAAGGTCCTTAAAGAAATCACCCAAAACTAAAAATCCACCGTCAGACATTAATTCAGCATCGTCTGCTGAGGAGGGTTTGTATTCAAAGTCGGGAACATTGATGCCTTTTTTGCCATAGGTCTTATCCAATGTGCCATCAGGCATCAGGCGCATTGAAGCAAAATTCGTTCTGGTGGTGATCTGGTCGCCAAAAGTTACGATTTTGCCATCAGGCTGAATGATTACATCTGAGGCTTCAAACAAACTCGATTTTGGTAGCGTAAGGAAAACACCGGCGCTAGCAAATGTATTGTCCAGCGTTCCGTCAGGATTACAACGGACAACAATCCAGTTCAGACTGCTTCTGCCCACGACCACGATTTTGCCATCAGATTGAATGGCAATTCTATTGGCTCTGCCTCCTTTGTTGACGGCTTGTGAATGATATACCAGTCCATTTTGACCGAAAGATTTATCCAGCGTTCCATCGGCATTGAAGCGACAGAAAGCAAAGTCATAATCAGAAGTAGGTCCTTTGTAAGATCCACATAATATGATTTTGCCATCTGACTGAAATGCCATGTCTGTTACATGAGAAATGTTATCTGCGGTAGAAAATCCATTGGTCGCAAATGTAGGATCAATTTGTTGAGCTGATAAATTTGAAAAAATAAAAAAGCTTAAAAATGAAAGTGAAAACAGAATTTTTTTATTCATAAAAGTTTAGAATTGTTTGTTAATGTAGAATTTGAATTTTTATAGTTTTGCTGTCTTTTTTACTTATAATCTGTATGAAATAGTTTCCGGATGCCAGGTTTTCTATGGGAATTTCCAGCTGATGTGTACCGGCCATTAGCATACCTTTTTGCCCGCTGGCCAGTTGTTTTCCTTGCTGGTCAAAGATGCTATAGGCGATCTGACTGTCGTAAGCGAGATTGATTTTCATACTAAGGTCTGCCTGAACCACCGGGTTTGGGTAGGTGAGTACCAGGTTGGGCGTGCTGATTTCAAGCGCTTTTTCCGTATCGGCTGTTGTGCTCAAGTCTTCAAAACTGGTTTCCAGTTCATTGATGATTTTCATGGCAGCGTATTTCATGTCGATCCATCCCGTTGTTCCGGTAATGTAGACGTTTTGCTTCTTGTCTTCAAACACATGCATACCCAGGTTCATTTCATCGGGATAACCGCCTATGACAACACCATTTTCTCCAAATTCCTTGACGAGTTCCCCATTGTAATTGATTTTCAATACTTCAAATCTGTTTTGCATATCGACGGTGTTGCAACCTCCGAGCAGCAGGTAATCGTTGCCGGCAAATACATCCATTACCAGATCATGGTGCGGAGGACTGATGAGTTTGTAGGGCGCTTCATCGAATTGAACCGGAACGCCTTTGTTTGACAATTTCATAAATACAACATGCCGACCACCGTTGCTTTTGTCTTTGCCTGCTGTGACAATCAGGTTCTTTTTTGCAAAATTGAGCTGACAGTCAGTGGCTGCGAGTTCGAGTTGATCGAATGTAAATTTGCCATTTTTCCCAAAATCAATATTGGGTTTGCCGCTGTTGTTCAGTGAATTAATTTCAAGGTATTGGGCTTTTGAATCCGGGTAGGCACGAACCAGACCCGCTACATAGACCGTTGATTTGTCGAGTGCCAGAAAACCACCCAGGGTGTAAGGTGTTTCGTTGAAAATGTATTTCCCGTAGTCTGCAAAAGCGAAATCCGGTTTTCCATCTCTTTTTACCTTAGCGACAAACATGTTTCGGGTAGCGACATCACCTATTTTCTCACTGACTCCGCTGACATAAATATTATCTTTTACATCCACCAGCAGGGATTGAACAGCATCATCCTTGTCTATATTAATGCGAGTGACGCCATTTTCGCCAAAATCCTTATCGAGCTCACCATTGCTTTTGAGCCGAAGCAACAATATATCTATGCTTTGACCGGCAGGCACATCGTACAATATGCCACTTTGGTCTATTGAGATGTAAGCGCTTTCTTCATTTGTGCGTTTTGGTTTTGCGGTCTTAGTACTGAAATCCTGCATTTTATTCAGTATGCCATTTCCCGCCACTATGATGCTGCCATCATTCTGTAATGC
>JBMOJB010000291.1:0-3383 GCA_049316985.1 Saprospiraceae bacterium
ATCGGTATTTACTGGAAATAGATCTCCACAGCGGAAAATTTCATCAGATCAGGGCACAGCTGCAAGCGATAGGTTCGCCCATAATTGGCGACAAGAAGTACGGCTCCACGCGCGATTTTTATAAAGATACCATTGCATTGCATGCTTGTCGACTTGAAGTATTGGAGCCGCTAAGTGGTGAGCGGCTGGTATTTGAAGCAGCGTTTCCTTATGCGATGTAAAATTGTTTATTACAGGTGCTCATTAACTTCCTTTTTAGGTGGCAGGCAGATTTCTCAAACTTCCAATTTTAAAAATATAAATGGGTAGTATTGTGGTTGTCAAGTCGCGGCCCTAACGGGCCTCCTAATATTTTGTAGACGTTGGTTTTCTACCAATATATTGTCCCTCCGGGACATTTAATGCTCGCTTACGCGACATTTATCTATATAGGATAAAACTACTTCTCGAAGTTTAATTTCGTATTTTAACTTTAGTGTTGGCCGTTTGTAAAGTAGCGTAAGCCAAGAAAAGCTGAGCGCTGAATCTCCGTTTCTTTAGCTAATGTAATTACTTATCTCTTCGTTCTATTTTTCTCCAGCAGCGAGTAGATATACGAATCCAGAAATTTCCCCTCGAAATAATAGTTTTCTCTGAAATGCGCTTCCAGTTGAAATCCGTGTTTTTCCAGCACTTTTTTGGAGGCGATATTGTCGGGATTGACATTGGCTTCGACGCTGTGGATCTTCATGGTACCGAAACCATAGTCTAAAATCAGCCCAAGCGCTTCGTACATCATGCCTTTATTCCAGTGATCCGGGTGCAGGCTGTATCCAATTTCTGCACGATGATGCTCGGGGATGGTACGCCAGAAACCAATCAGACCGATCAGAGTCGGATCTTCCTTGAGACAGATGGCCCACGCTATTGCAGTATTTTCTTCGAGACCGTTTTTTATTTTTTTGATGATATCTTCCGATTGCGAGATTTCGGTATAAATCTGCGCATCCAGAAATTCATTCACCCTGGCATCTGCTCTGACAGCGAAATAGGCAGCCGCATCTTCCTCTTGAATTGCCCGTAATCGCAGTCGACCGGAATGCAATTCGGGGAAAGGTTTAAAATCGAATGTTAACATTTGTGGTTTTTTTATTTTCAAAGGTAAAACCGATTGCCGCATATTTCAGTGAACAGCCTATTTTTTATAGAAAAAAAAGAGCATTTGGCAGATATTTTTAGATTAAACTTTGTGTATATTGTATTTTTGCCAAAGTTAATTTTACTTTTTAAATATTTTACAATGAAAAAAATTATATTGTTTGTAAATTTTATTTTGTTCCTAAGCGTTTTGAATGCTCAAGGTAATCTCCAAATCACACAACCCGGAGGTAGTAAAAAAGCTTCGGTCAGCGAATGGATCGGATTGACTGAAGTGACCATTCAATATCACCGTCCCGCGGTCAGAGGCCGTGAAGGCAAGATTTGGGGAACAGATGTGGCGTTTTATGGCACTCAGGATATGGGTTTTACCGGAGCACCAGCACCATGGAGAGCCGGAGCCAATGAAAATACCACGATTTCATTTTCAACAGACGTCACGATAGAGGGAAAATATCTGCCTGCCGGTAGATATGGCGTATTTATGCAGCTCGGCGAATCAGAGAATTTATTGATCCTTTCTAAATTCAGCGGTGCCTGGGGTAACTATTTCTACAATCCGGCAGATGAAGCTTTGCGGGTAGTGATGCGTACTGAGAGTATGGACAAAAGTTGCGAATACCTGCAGTATGAATTTATTGAACAGACAGCACAATCGGCAAGAGTCGCTTTGAGTTGGGAAAAGAAAAGGATGTCTTTTGAAGTAGCGGTTGATCTGCACAAGATTCAAATTGCTTCCTTTAAGGAAGAATTGCGTGGCAAATATGCTTTTGAATGGCAGTCTTATAATCAAGCCGCAAAATACTGTGCGGACAACAACGTCGAACTGGAGCTGGGCTTAAAATGGGCTGAGCAGGCCATCAATCTTAATTTTGTTGGGGAAAAGAATTTCCAGACGCTCAGTACAAAAGCAGCTGTTCTCCGTAAAATGGACAAAAAAGAAGAAGCCGAGAAGACGATGATGGAAGCACTTCCATTGGGATCAGAACAAGATGTGCACCAATACGGTCGCAGCCAGCTCGCTGCCAAAGAACTTGAATCCGCATATAAGGTGTTCATGGCCAATTACGACAAGCACCCCAATACCTATACGACCAATATGGGAATGGCCAGAGCGCTCTCCGCAAAAGGCGAATTCAAGAAATCTATGGATTACCTAAAAGCTGCTTTGCCATTGGCTCCGGAAGCAGTGCACAAGACAATCGAATCCTATATGAAAACACTGGAAGAGGGAAAAGATTTTAATTGATCTTAATGTTTACTCGCATTGTAGTACCAGCGGAAGGGGTGGAAGCTCTTCGAGTTCTTCTTGCCAGGATAATTCTTCGGTATTGCGGTGTAGCGTGGCCAGGATTTCATCCGGACCAGCCAGTTGATAATCCTCAGTTGCACTTTTATCATAGAGCAACTGAGGATTTTTCTTGTGTTTTACTGGTTGAATAGGAGCTAATTCAGATTTTGCTACTGTAGAAGTTTTTGGTGCAATTTCAGGTAGTGGTGCCTTGACTGCAGTTTGGACCCTACTTGACTGGTAGTTCCAGGCGTAATATGCAAAAAACAATAAAAGTGAAGCTGCAATTCCCAATGCAGGCAGCATCAGCCACGATCTACCGGATTGTTTGCGCTGCATAGCTTTCAGCAATACTTCCTTTGTCTGCAGTGAAGGACCCTTGAACGGAAACTGTCTGTCCATTTCCTTCGCAGCTAAGAAGCCAAAATATTGCGCTGTATATTCTTCTTCGCTCATTTCCGCCAAAACCCTAGATCTTTCGCTGTTATTCAGCAAATGAAAAGGTTTTTCCCTAAGTAAATTTTCAATGCTATGTTTCATTGTGTGCTTATTCGAATATTTCCTTTAAATTTTTCATTTGCACGGACACTTTTTTAGTAGCGAAATGCAATCTAGACTTGACGGTACCTTCCGGAATCTGCAATATTTCTGCGATTTCTCTGATGCTTAGTCCTTCCACAAAGCGCAGGACAAAACATTCTTTGCTGTTGAGGTCGAGTTTTTCAATTGTGCTATGCAGACTTTCTTCAAAATACTGTTGATCTATACTATTTGTCTGTTCACTTACATCATCCATACCGTCCAGCAGTTCAATGCCCTCATTCGTCTTTTTATCGCGGAAAGCATTTTTGCATTTATTGCGGGCGATCGTATAAATCCAGGATTTGAAAGTTCCGTGCTGTTTGAAAAGCTGGGGTTTTTCTATTATTTTCAGAAAGATATCGTGTGTAATATC
>JBMOJB010000292.1:0-3348 GCA_049316985.1 Saprospiraceae bacterium
GATGAGTAAAAAAGAATTTTTTCCGCCCCGACCGTCCACCAATCCCACCATTTATGCTTATGAATTGGTTGGGGTTGCTACGCACAAGGGTTTATTTAAAATTAGATAGTATTGATTTCATAGTTTACGAACAAAAAAAACTAATTTTGATACGTTATAAAACGTAGTTTATACTAAATTTATTAATTAGACACTAAAATGAAAATCGAAAAAATAAGAATAAAAAATTTCAAAGTCTATCAAGATACAGAAATTAGAGATTTACCGAATATGTGCGTGTTTTTAGGAGCCAATGGTTCTGGTAAATCTACACTTTTTGAGGTTTTTGGCTTTTTGAGTGATGCCCTTAAAAGTAATGTAAAAACTGCTTTAAATAAAAGAGGTGGCTACAAAGAAGTGTATTCACGCAATGGCAATGGTGATATTGAAATTGAAATAAAATTTCGAAATCCTGATATTAAAGGCTCAAAGCAACCTTTAATTACTTATGAACTTTCTGTGGGTTTAGGTGGCCATAATATGCCAATTGTAACAAAAGAAATTTTGAGCTATCGTAGAGGTAAAACAGGTAAACCATTTCGGTTTTTAGACTTTACAAATGGTAAAGGGAATGCAATTGTAAATGAAAGTGAATTTGAAAGTACAAAACAAGATTTTAAGGAGCAACGAGAAGAACAAACATTAGACAGTCCTGATATTTTAGCAATAAAAGGTTTGGGTCAATTTCAAAAATTTAGTGCAATAAGCTCTTTCCGAAGACTTTTAGAAAATTGGTATGTTTCTAATTTTCAAATTCAAGCAGCGCAAAACATAGAAGACACAGGATTGAGTGAGCATTTATCGACAACAGGTGATAATTTAGCTCAAGTTACCAAGTACATTTACGAGAATTATCCTGAAACTTTTCAAAAAATTCTTGACAAAATGAAAGAGAGAGTGCCCGGTATTGATAAAGTAGAGGCCACAGAAACTATTGATGGTAGAATTGTTTTACAATTTAGCGATGGAAGCTTTAAAGACCCATTTATTTCACGATTTGTATCTGATGGAACTATAAAAATGTTCGCGTACCTAGTTTTACTTAATGACCCCAATCCTCACCCCTTACTATGTATTGAAGAACCTGAAAATTATTTGCACCCCGAGTTGCTTGTTGAATTAGCAGAAGAATTTAGAGATTACGCCAATAGAGGAGAAGGACAAGTATTTATTTCTTCTCACTCTCCTGATTTCGTAAATGCTTTGGAACTTGATGAATTATTCTGGTTGTGCAAAGAAAAAGGCTATACTAATATAAAAAGGGCTTCTAATGATATGGCAATAGAAGCATTGTACAATGGAGGTGATAAATTAGGATATTTATGGAAACAAGGCTATTTTATTGGTAGTGGTCCTAAAAATTAATTTTATAGATGGCAAGAATAGAAATATTAGTTGAAGAGCCCTCAATGAAAGAATTTTTGGGCATATTACTACCAAAAGTTATTCAGGAACCATGGGTACTTAATAAAAATTATTATATCAGAGCATTTGAAGGCAAAAATGATTTGCAAAAAAATATACCGAATAAAGTAAAATATTTAAGCAATTGGAATCATGAGAAAGTTGGCTTAGTTGTTATGCATGATCAAGATAGTGCAGATTGCAAAATATTGAAACAAAAATTAGTTGATTTATGTGAGCAAAATGGAAATTGCCCTAAATTAGTTAGAATTGTTTGTAGAGAGTTAGAGTCTTGGTATATTGGTGATTTTGAAGCTGTCCATCGAGCTTATCAAAATTTTAAGTTTCAAAATTATATTAAAAAATCAAAGTTCAGAATACCTGATAATTGTAATGCTTATGATGAACTAAGGAAATTAGTGCCGGAATTTCAAAAAGTGGGTGGCGCAAAAAAAATTGCTCCTTTTATAAAGATTGAAGAAAATACATCTGTAAGTTTTCAGCATATGATCCGTGGATTAATTACATTTTTTGATTCCATTAAAGATGATGAGTAAAAAAGATTTTTTTCCACCCCGTCCATCCACTAATCCCACCATTTATGCTTATGAATTGGTTGGGGTGGCTACACATAAGGGTTTACTCAAGATCGGTTTCACCGACCGCAATGCACAACAACGAATAAAAGAACAGTTAGGCACAGCAGCTATTCAATACAAGATTGTGTTTGAAGAATCGGCAATGAAACGTGACGGCAGTTCTTTTACCGACCATGATGTACACCGCCTTCTAAGAGAATGGAAAGTTGTAAACGCAAGTGGCGAATGGTATAAATGCACTTTGAATGATTTGCGTAGAGCCATTCACCAAATAAAAACAGGAGAAAAAACAGAAGAAAACCGTGTGCTTACTTTCGGTATGCGACCAGAACAGGAAGAAGCCGTTAATAAGTCAATCGAATATTTCAAGAGTTTCAAAAAAGAAAACAAAGACAGAACACCCCATTTCCTTTGGAACGCCAAAATGCGTTTCGGAAAAACCTTTGCCAGTTATCAATTGGCAAAAAAAATGGATTGGAAAAAAGTATTGGTGCTCACCTTCAAACCAGCAGTTGAAGATGCTTGGAAAGAAGATTTACTTTCTCACGTAGATTTTAAAGGTTGGCAATTCATATCCAAACACGCAGATGAATTATCGAGCCAAGATATTGACACCAAAAAACCATTGGTTTGCTTTGGTTCGTTTCAGGATTTTTTAGGCAAGAATACCAACACAGGCGGCATAAAAGCCAAGAATGAATGGGTACACGCCACTGTCTGGGACTGTATCATATTTGACGAATATCATTTTGGAGCTTGGCGAGAAAGTGCCAAAGATTTATTCGGTAAAGATTTAGAAGCCGAGAAGGAAATTGAAGAATACAAAAAGATTGAAAAAGAAGGGATTGCCGAAGAAGACAAAGCAGAACACTTAGAGAAAATTATCCCAATCAGCACCAATCACTATTTATATTTGTCGGGCACTCCGTTTCGTGCCATTAGTTCAGGCGAATTTATAGAAGAACAAATTTTCAATTGGACGTATTCAGACGAACAGCGAGCCAAAGAGAATTGGACAGGCGAGAACAATCCTTATGCAGCATTGCCACGTATGGTAATGCTTACTTACCAATTGCCTGATTCCATTCGCCAAATTGCTATGCAAGGTGAGTTTGACGGCTTTGATTTAAACATATTTTTTAAAGCTGAAGGTGAAGGACGAAATGCACATTTCAAATACGAAGATGAAGTACAAAAATGGTTAGATTTAATTCGGGGTTCGTTCAGCGAAACTACTGTTGACCATTTGAAAATGGGAGCTAAAAAACCACCTTTGCCTTTTTCACACGCCCCATTGCTCAAAGTG
>JBMOJB010000293.1:0-3341 GCA_049316985.1 Saprospiraceae bacterium
GAAAAGTCCGGCTCCCAATGCGAAAAACACGCCTGATTGTTTGATTAAAAATGACATACCCAGAAAGAAACCTGCAGCGAGGTATTCGTACCATTTGCCGGAACGAATGGCACATAGGGTCGAATAGATTCCCAAAAGCGCCCAAAATACGACCAGATGTTCGGCTTGTGCCGCAAATCCGGAGGCAAATTTTGTCAAAGTCAATATTGAAAATGAAATGGCTGCTACTGCTGCCGAGCGATTGTCAAACAGTAATCTGCCAATCAAAAAGGTTAAAACAGTGGACAAAAGAGTGACAAATAGAAAGCCGATGTGCACCCCTTCGAGTGTCTTTCCAAATATTCCCACTATCGCTGCGTAACAATAGAAAATGCCCGGCAACTTCATTTCATAGAAATATGTATATGGTTTTTCCCCTTCCAATAAAAGCTGTCCCATGTAAGAATACGAACCTTCATCGCGTTCGAAAGGTAAACTGGCGAGATTCATCCGCGCTACTTGAATAGCTGCTACAAATAAAGCTGCAATGGCTATATACACCCATACAGAAACGGGTTTTGATACAACAATATCGGAAGGTGCGGCGATATTCTTTCCAGTAACGGGATTTGATTTTCTTTTTGACATCTTATCGGGGTTATCTTATTTGCAAAGCGAATTTATTTATAATAATTCAGCTATAAAAAATATTTTACGAAAAGGTCATATATTTGTTGTCAATTCGGTGGTTTCAAGAAAAAATTGATCCTAAAATTTTTACCTAACCCAGAATAGTAAATCCCAGTCGACAATGATAAAAGCAGTAGATATTAGAAAAGTATATGGTGATCACGAAGTGCTGAAAGGTATCAGCTATACTTTTGAAAAAGGAAAGACCAATCTGATCATAGGCAGGAGCGGTGCTGGGAAAACAGTGTTTCTTAAAACCCTGGTTGGCTTGGTCACGCCTACATCAGGTGAAGTATGGTACAATGATGTGAATTTCTGGGCTTTAGATAAACAACAAGTGCGAGAACTGCGGATGAAAGTCGGCATGCTCTTTCAAGGATCAGCTTTATTTGATTCGATGAGCATTGAACAAAACGTTCGATTTCCATTGGATATGTTCACTACAATGACTCCTGCCGAAAAAAATGAACGGGTGGAATTGTGTTTAGATCGTGTGGATCTTGAAAATGTAAAGAAAAAATATCCGTCAGAACTTAGTGGCGGGATGCAGAAGCGCGTTGGTATTGCCCGCGCGATTGTGCTCAAACCCAAATACCTTTTTTGCGATGAGCCAAATTCAGGGCTCGATCCAAAAACTTCTATCATTATCGATGAACTGATACACAAACTAACCATTGAAGATGATATGACTACCATTATCAACACGCACGACATGAATTCTGTGATGGAGATAGGTGAATCGATTGTCTTTTTGCACGAAGGGAAAATTGAATGGTCAGGATCCAAGGAGGAAGTATTAGATAGCACCAATCAGGAATTGCAGAGTTTTATTTTTGCCTCACCGTTTTTGCAAAGACTAAGGAAAAAGGCTTTGGGATAAGATTTTTGTGTATAGCACTTGATTATTCACTAACTTTATTGCTACCTTTTATCTTCGAAAACTCTCTTGCCTTTGCAATTCAACCTATGCTTACAATAAAAGGTAAGCCCACCTTTTCCCAAGGCGGGCCGTCCCTTTTTATTGATAGAAATCAATTTACTTTTATTTCTTTTTTGTTTTCAACTTTGACTTCTTTGCGGTTAATCTTTATACTCAATTCACCATTTTCGTAGTTGGCATTAATGCTATTGACATCAACGTCGTCAGGCAAGTAGAAAGTGCGGGCGAAAGAACTGAAGCTGTATTCTTTTCGCGTGTACTTTTTAGTACTCTTGTCTTTTTCAACTTCTTTCTCCGAACTGATGGAAAGCATATTATCCTTTACTTCAATTTTGAAATCTTCTTTTTTCAAGCCCGGTGCCGCTACCTCCACCATGTAATTATCTTTGTTTTCGATGACGTTTACCGCCGGAACCATAATTCCTTTACTCATTGTGTCAAAAATACTTTCAAAATCTTTTCCAAAAAAGTTATCTACCATATTGGAAAAAGTTGGAAACAGTGCATTTGCTTTGAAAGCAGGGTCAGACCATTTTGATAAATTTGCCATGATAAAATATTAATTTTTTGTTAAATAATAGAAATTTAAACAATGAAAATTTAAATGTTTTCATTACAAATTTATTTCGAATTATAAACGAAAGCAATGATTTGCATAACTTCTGAAGTTGATTTTTATCATTTACACCTAAGTTCTCCAGTCTTTAAATTTACCGAAGATCTTCTTAATCATCATAATGATGAAGAATCCTTAAATTTATGATATTACTCATTTCATAACTTATATAAATTCACTTATCTTTGTAGCCCAAATAGATGTATAAAAACTTAATGAAATGAAAACAGTACTTTTTTTGTCAGATTTTGAAGAAACATCGGAGGTAGCTTTCCATTATGTTTCGGATTTAGCAAGTCGGAATAATTTAAAAGTTATTCTTTTGCACGTTGCGATACCGGAAAGCAGTACAGTCTCTTCTCTGATTGTTTCTGAAGGTGAAGTTGACGATGTTCCTGTGTACGATACGGAAGCTGCCAACAGCCTATCCGTCAAAGCGTTGAATTTACTCATTGAGAATGGTGTTAAAGATGTTAAATATCTTGTTGAAGACGGAAACCTTGTAGAATGTATCAGTAAAGTAGTTGTTGAACATGAAGTTGACCTGGTAATTATGGGTACCCATATTCCTAATGACTACATGGAAAAAATGGGAAATTCAAATACCAGCGATATTATACAAAATCTTGACCGCCCCATACTCGTTGTTCCACCGACCGCAGAGGTTTTCAATTTGAATAGTCTTACTTTTGCTACTACGCTGAAAGATGATCAAATGGTTGCGTTCCATGTCTTGGGAGATATGCAACGCCTTTTGGGATTCAAAGCTGATATTCTGTATTTAAATGATCCTGCCGACCTTTATGCGCACAATGGTGTGAAAGATCGGGTAGAACACTTGTGTAGTGCAAACGGTCTCAAGATAAATCAAATTTTTGTTTCTGTCCATTCTGAGCACATCCAACAACAAATTGATGAGTTCGTAGCAGATAAGCATACAGATATGCTGGCAATGGTTACACACAAGCGAACCGGATTCAAAAGATGGTTGTTCGGAAGTATGTCTGAATCGGCAGTAATAAAATCCAAAATCCCGGTTCTGATTTTCGAACCTGCGCATCTGGAGGGATAATTGACAATTGACAATTGACAATTAACAATTAACAATTAACAATT
>JBMOJB010000294.1:0-3328 GCA_049316985.1 Saprospiraceae bacterium
AGTCAACGCAGACTAGATTTCAGTCTCGCGAGATATCCAGACAGTCTACGTAGACTAAAATTCAGTCTCGCGAGATACCCAAAGACCTTTATGTAGATTAGATTTCAGTCTCGCGAGATATCCGGACAGTCAACGCAGACTAGATTTCAGTCTCGCGAGATATCCAAAGACCTTTATGTAGATTAGATTTCAGTCTCGCGAGATATCTAGACAGTCAACGTAGACTAGATTCCACTCTCGCGAGATATCCTGGTCCGCTAGCGCCTCGTCTTCCGTTTTCCAAGTTAACCTACTAAAAGCTGCCGGGCCAGGTTAGATAGCAATTAAACTTTGGTCTAGGATTTAAAATGTTGGAAATTTTTACACTCAATGATTTCTTTAACTTGAATGAATAAACATTTTGAAAGAGGTTCCGAATGTTTTAGCCTCTCTGTTAGATTGGGTCCAAAATTCATCAACAAACCCTTCGATTTCTTGTTAAGTCTTCATACATAATTAGAGATGAAGACAACTGTTTTTTCCGAAAATGATATTCTGCAGATGGACACTCGCAGCAGAGCTGCATTGATCAATTCACTCAGTGGTTTTAAAAGTGCTTCGTTGATTGGCACTGCAGATACGCACGGAAATACCAACCTGGCAATATTCAGTTCAGTGGTACACATCGGTTCGAATCCGGCTCTCATTGGTTTTATCAACAGACCCGATTCGAGTAGCAGACATACCCTGGAGAATATTCTCGAGACAAAATATTTCACTATCAATCACATCAATGATTCGATTTACAAGAAAGCACACCAAACCTCTGCTCGTTATCCAAAAGAAATTTCTGAATTTGATGCTACCGGATTGACAGCCGAATTCTCAGCCCTCATCAATGCTCCGTACGTGAAGGAAAGTAAAATAAAATATGGGCTGGAATTTGCCGAGCGACTTGATTTGAAAATCAACGGCACGATACTGATCATCGGTACAGTGGTGGAGGCCTTTATACCCGAAGATTGTCTGCTGTCAAATGGGGCTATTGATATTGAGAAAGCAGCAACAATCACCATTTCGGGACTGGATGCCTATCATTCCACGCATCAACTGGCACGTCTGACCTATGCAAAACCGGATAGATTTCCGGAAGAACTTAGCTTGTAAATGCGATGAGTAAGCCGGAAATCAATATCGTTTGGTTCAAACGCGATCTGAGGTTCATCGATCACGAATCGCTCTTTTTTGCGCAGCAAGCGGGTATTCCCTTATTGTTGATCTATGTTTTCGAACCTTCAGTGATGGCATATCCGGACAGCGATGTCAGACATTGGCGCTTCGTGTATGAATCGTTGAAGGAGATGAACTTGAAATTGAAAAACCATAATACTGAAATATATCTTTTTCATAATGAAGCGAAAACCGTATTTGAAATGCTCATGGCGCATTATACGATCGGTACTGTTTTTTCATACCAAGAAATTGGCAACGGATTGACCTATCAACGCGATATCGCCATCGGAAAATTATTCGCCGACCACAATATCAAATGGAATGAATACCAGACCAACGGCATAGTAAGAAGATTGAAATCGCGTAAAATCTGGGAAAAACGATGGGAGGCGACGATGACATCTGAGCCAAAAATGGTAAAAGAGCAGGAATGGCGATGGGCGCAGCTTGATGCCACACCAAATGAACAAATCAAAGGAGCAAATTTGCCTGAAACAATTACGGTTCGAAATACGAATTTTCAAGAAGGAGGCGAATCCATGGCCTGGCGCTATTTGGAGGATTTTATTAAAGTGCGTCATGTCAACTATAGTAAACACATCAGCAAACCACTCTTAAGCAGAAAAGGATGTAGTCGCCTTTCTCCTTATTTAGCATACGGAAATATCAGCATGAGAATGGTTTATCAATACACCCGACAGCATTACAGCAGTTCGCCTAATAAAAGTGCGCTGTCTGCCTTTATTTCCCGGCTGCATTGGCATTGCCATTTTATCCAGAAATTTGAAGATGAATGCCGCTATGAATCTGAAAATATTAACAAAGCCTACGACCGTTTGATCAAACCAAGGAATGAATCCTACATTACGGCGTGGCAAACCGGACAAACGGGTATTCCTATTATTGATGCTTGTATGCGTTGTCTGGTCAACACAGGTTATATTAATTTTAGAATGAGAGCCATGGTGGTCTCTTTTTTCGTTTTTAATCTCTGGCAGGACTGGAGGGATTTGCATTTCTTAGCGCGACAATTTTTGGACTATGAACCGGGCATACATTATCCACAGGTGCAAATGCAAAGTGGTACGACAGGCATAAATACCATAAGAATTTACAATCCGATAAAAAATTCAGAGGAGCACGATCCGGATGGATTGTTTATCAAACAATGGGTTCCGGAACTGAAAGAGGTGCCCGCACATCTGATTCACGAGCCCCACATGCTCAGCGCATTTGACCAGCAATTGTATCATTGCGAAATAGGCAAGGATTATCCGCAACCCATTGTGGATGTGGAAAAAAGCAGAAAGATGGCGAGTGATATTGTGTGGAGTTTTAGAAAAAAAGAGGAAGTGAAAGCAGAAGGTAGGCGGATATTGGCAAAACATGTCAATAATCCATCATCCCGATCAAGTGCCACTAAAAATAGCAAGCAAACCAAATTATTATGAGTACTTTTCTTAAAGCCAACTGGCAGAATTTGATCATGGCAAATTACGAAATTGACCCCACTTATTTGTTGCCGTATTTGCCAAAGGGAGTTGAATTGGATTTTTTTGAGGGCAAAACCTTCGTGAGTTTGGTTGGTTTCTTGTTCCAAGATACTTCCATTTTTAAGGTTCCCATACCGTTTTATGGGACTTTCGAAGAAATCAATCTTCGATTTTATGTCAAGCGAAAAATTGGCGATGAGGTCAGGCGCGGCGTTGTTTTTGTCAACGAAACCGTACCCAATAAGATGGTAGCATGGGTAGCCAACAAACTCTATAAAGAACATTATATCGCAATTCCGACCAGACATCAATGGTTGGTTACAGACCAAAAGAAAGAAATCCAATACCAATGGAAAGTAAAATCTAAATGGAACAGTATCAAGGTTGCTGCCGCAGTTGCAAAACAAGAAATGGAAAAAGGCAGTATGGAGGAATTCATTTTTGAACATTATTACGGCTACACAAAAGTGAACGATAAGCATAGCATAGAATATCGAGTGAACCATCCACGCTGGGAGACACATGAGATTCTAGATTACCAAATAGATTGCGATTTTGCAGCTTTTTACGGTGATGATTTTCAAGTGCTCAACCATTCTGCACCACATTCGATCATGTTGGCG
>JBMOJB010000295.1:0-3279 GCA_049316985.1 Saprospiraceae bacterium
ATTTCTTGTCTCTGCATAAAGTATCATACAGCGGACTTGTCTGCCCCATATAAAATCTGCGAATGCATTCTAATGTCAGGTCGAATCTATCATCAATCAAAGGATTCACTCCGCGTGCCTGATTAATGGTATGATTTCCGTCTGTTCGGTTATTCGGAAAAATGGTATAGGCTCCAATTGTAGAACCTGCATCAAAAAGCTCATTTACTTCGTCCGGAATTTGCTGTGTAAGCCATTTTTTGCGTATATGACTTTTATAGGAATGCGTAATAGCATCACTCCCCATGCAGAATTCTCCAAGTTCTGATGTATGATATAAATAAACGCCCTGTTGATTATCCGATAATTCAAACAACTTACCATTCGGTAGCGGCTTACTCCATAAGGTTTTATGATACGCACGAAGTGTGGGACTGGTGCTATCGGGGTCACCGCCACTTGCATCCGAGTAAAAATTAAAACTTGTATCAATTATCATTTTACACAACTACTAAAATCAATTATAATATTGACTCCGTTTATAAATCCGCTCCAGCGGGCAAATATTTCATTAATACCCACTTAAATCAAAACTTTCAAAATCCTTAATATCTTTATTCCAAAGTGTTAACCAATCTCTTGCATTTTGCAAATCTAGGTCATTTATCATTTCACGGATTGGTATTGCTGAAAATGAATCGGATATTTCTGCAACTCTCATCAAGGTATTTGTTGAACCCTCAGAACAGTTTATCCACAGTTCATTTAAAAGTAAATCTACATTTCCAAAATATGCTATCAAAGCATTTTTTACTTTCTCCAATTCATCATCTGCATTTTCCGAAAGGTCATTCAATACATTCTCCTTTTCTGCTTTTGACATAACTTTAAAGTATTCGCTGGCATGAAAACATGCTACATGGCAAAATTCTTTGTAGAACACACTTAAAAGGGTCAATCTCTCTCTGACAATTCCTTCTTCTTCATCTGTTTCATAAAAGGTAAGACCAGCCTTTTCCAAAGCCTGAAAGCCTAACCAAAACCATCGCTTGTCAATGCCTTTGGGCCAGAAATTAAATAATGTCACTTCAAAAATAATTGCATCTGATTCAGAAAAGAAACCTTTTGATATTTTTGCCATAATACTCCGTTCGAATTTTTTATTTATATTTTCGGCTAAAGCCAATGCCTTTTCCCTCCATTTAAGAATGGCCTATTGAACCAAGTCTACATCCAATAATCCTATTTCTCCAAGCATAATAATTAGCACAATACAAATCAATTGCCTCCTGCTTTAGCTGGAGAAAAAAGGATTGAAATGTCTTAGGCTTTAGCCAAAACAAATACTAGAATTTTCGGCTTAAGCCAATGCCATTTTCTATATTTAATGAATGGCCTAAAGGCCAATCCTATTGAAATCATTTTTCTTCCACCTCAAACGCCCCATGCAGCAATGCTTTAAGCAATTGCTCAGTGGCAAGCTGATTGGCAATGATATGTGCCTTGAGCTGTTTGGTTTTTTCTAACTGTCTTTCTATTTCGGCTACTATACGCTTTTGCTCGGATAATGGGGGAAGGGGAATTGGAAAAGATGAAATATTACCCATGCTTAAATTAGCTCTACCTGGTGCAAATGAACTATCACTCATCATCTTTAATGCAAGGTTAGAATTCATTAGATTGAGTAAGAATGCTTTGTTTATATTCTCATGCTCGATTCTTAAAATACATACTGCCTGATTTATATTAGCTATCACATCTAATTCAAAGATTGCAGTTCTTCCTATTGAAGCACCAACAATATTTGTTAGCAAATCACCTTTTTTTAAGATAGACCTAGGTTCAATTTCGTTAAATTTCTCTTCTACATAAGTCGCTTTGGTTAGGTCAATATTATAGCTATCAACATTCTTGCTCGTAATATATAAAATGCCTTCATTTTTATTAACATACCTGACACCCTGCCAATTAGGTGAAGAACCCTTTGTTATGTTATCACATATTTCCCCTAATCTACACCACTCCCAACTTTCAGGAATTTCAAAAGGAATTTCTTCTGCTTTAATGGCTGGCAATGGCTTTTCTTTTTTGCCCGATGCTGCTTTTTCTGCTTTTATTCTTTTAAATAGCTTAATGGCGGGTTCATCTGCTGCATCTTGTGCCACCAATTTTCCTTGCACCGCTTCTTGTAAAATGGCTTGGTTAAGGTTTTCGAGTTGGGTAAGTTGAGTTTCAAAACTATCAGTCAAATCGATATACGAGTTTTTGTACTTATATATTCGTTCAACGTCTTTAAGTACTTCGGGAATGAAAAACGACTCATCAATTCCTTTACCTTGTTCTATATTTACCAGAAAATCTACAATAAGTTTTTGTGTATGCTTATCTGGAACAACTATTGGTGCATTGTTTATAACTGTTTGACTTATATTTGGTTGTGCACCACCTTTTCCAATTGCAATAAATTCAATTCTTTGTTGCTTGAAATACCAAAACAGAAAATCTTTAGAAATATCAATTTTAGGGAATATAGCACAAACAGCCTGATTGGTTGTTGCATCAAAATCCAGCACGCCTGTTTTTCCAATATTTGCACCATACATTGCTACTAACAATGTGCCTTTTGGGAATAATTTTGCAGAAGAATTTTTTAATCCAGATTCAGTTATATATTCATCACAAGTTGTGATTAATCCATCTTTCAATTCGCCTGACTTTACCCATGGGATTTCACCATTGTAATATTCTATCATTCCACGACTTGGCGTTCCACCACTTGAAGTGTCAGCAATATCAGATATTTTAAGTACAGGATGTTTTTCCTGTAAATACTTAAATATCATTTTGGCTGCCAATACCGAAGGGTCTACTTTTTTAAACAGTTCTAGTATTGTCATTTTACCAAGTCATTTTCAAGTTCTTGAATAATTGAACTTACTTTGTTATTTTCTGATTTTAGAATACTAAGAATTTTATGGATATTTAATTCCACCTCTTCCACCACCTTATTCGGATTTTTAATATCCAAATCGTAACCACGTTCAATTATGGTATCGATGGAAACTTTCCAGCACACTTCGCTTTCTTGGCGGTTGTTCCACCATGTTTTTATGCTATCGAATTCTTCTATCCGTATGGGTCTGGTTTTGTTGTATGCTTTTTGTCCTTCGGGCAAAATGTGTTCGTAATACCAAATTTCTTTGGTCTGTTTTCCCTTTTCGAAGAATATCAGGTTGGTATTTACTGTGGCATAAGGTGCAAAAACCGATTGTGGCAGTCGGATAATGGTATGCACATTGC
>JBMOJB010000296.1:0-3246 GCA_049316985.1 Saprospiraceae bacterium
ATTGAGATTGCTTCGTACCGATAGCTATCGGTACTCGCAATGACGCCAAACTATCAGTAGCGTTAGCGAAGCACTCAATGTCATGGTGAGCTTGCCGAATCCATACACGGGCTTTTTTAAACGAGTTTGGAAACTCTTTATTCATTTAAAATCCTTATTCCGATAGCTATCGGAACCTTTGCTTTGGCCTAGATTCAGACTAAGGATAGTTGTGATAAATAATTCGGGATTGCAAATCCCGAACGGCTGGTTTTTCTCCTTTCATTCCTACAAGGTACCAATCAAACATCATTAAATGCCAATGGTGAAGATGCATCAGTACATCTCGAAAATTTCGATTCATAGTTACTTTCGAAAATTCAGCATTTTGTTCCTCTTCTGAAAAACTTTCAATGAAATCCATCAGAAGTTCAAAGTTCTTTTTGCTCAAATTAAGCAATTCAGCTTTGTTATTTGGTCGTGGCATATATTTTAGAAATGTCTTTTAGATGTTTATGAATGTGGTTTGATACTACTTCCAAATGCTCGCTCCGTGAATAATCCCGTGAACCCTTCTTGTAGGGTATCAGATTTATTCTATCAAGAATTATATATTCTTCTATTGTGTTCTGAGCATCTTTCAGTCGTCTAATTAGGTTTTCTATTGAGTCGTTTTTTGTCGTTTCAACACTTTGCTTGTTCACTTCACACAGTTTTCCCGATAAGGGAATTGGCTTAATACCCTTGCCTAAATCTGAAATATTCCTTGCAAAACTCTCGTGCCAAAAAGTAATATGTCCAAGAATGTCCTTAGCATTCCAGTATTCATAGACCATTTTATTATAGTCAAATCTATTCTCGAAAAAAGCAATGAGCTTTTCCAATTCACTTCTTAGATAATCAATTTGTGTTTTTATATGTTTGTCCTTTTCTGTCATTTCTTCTAAATGAGACCTAACGGTTTCGGGCTTGGCGAAGGCGGGTTTTTTTAGTACTTAACTTCATTAGATGCATAAAGCTTGAATTTAGCACTTCACTGTCATAGAAGCACGAAACCCCCGCTTTTGCAAAACGGCTGTACCTCCAATGCTTCTCATTATTTCATTATTTGTTGAGTTAATTTAATCATTGTCTTAAAGGAAATGTCGGGATGTGCAACTTGATTTACTGTCCCAACGACATATATATTTTCTTTCGGACTGTAATATGCTAATGCTCCAGATAGTCCTGAATGTCCAATGAAATAAGGCAAAGCACCTGTCGGGTTAAAAACCCAAGGAAGTTTAAACAAGTGAAGTCCAATTCCTGACTTCATAGGAAAAAAAATTTTATTCCATTCTTGCAATTCATTGATGTACTCTTTTGGAAAAATCTTTCCAGTAAAAAATGCTTCAATAAAAATAAGCATATCGGTTGAAGTTGAAACCATTCCACCGTCTGCCCCAAAAGATGTCATTGCTTGGGGTATGTTCAGTTCGTTGCTCTTGTAATAAAGTGTCTTTGGTGTTTTGTCAGTTACGTCTTGATAGAGATAGGTTTTTGTCAAACCAAGTGGTTGAATGATATACTCTTTGCAGTTTTCCGAATACGATTTATGAGTAATAGTCTCAATGATTTTTCCTAAAAGTTGAAAATTGGCATCTGAATAGTTTGCTTTCCCTTTTGTCCCAGGTGCAAAAAGCGGTGTCATTTTTTTTGTCCTTTCAATTGCTTGTTCAAAAGTCCAATATTGGTCGTTACCTTGTGTTATTTCATTTTCTAAACTTTTACCACTTGTTCCTTTGCCTTGGAAGTAGTCAGGTAGACCTGAAGTATGAGAAAGTAAGTGTTTAATAGTGAGTTCTTCTGAATAATCTTTCCCTTTGTAAATGTGCAGTCCTGATAAAATTGATTTATCAATATAATTACTGATTTTAACATCAAGATTGAGTTTACTTTCTGCTCTCAGTTTTAGAATTATTGCAGTCGTAAATAATTTGGTTGTGCTTGCAATGAAATAAGGTTGGTCTATTAACAAATTGCCCGATGCTCCGTTCCAAACCAATGTGTCTTTTTTAATGGCGAATGATGTCCCAAAAACCTTTTTATTGTCAACTGTTTTGTCAAGGATTGTTTGAAGTGATTTTCCTTTTTCAGTCGTCATTTGTCCAAATGTTGTCTGCATAATTGTTAAGCAAAATAATAAAGTAAATATTTTCGTCATCGTCTTTTAGCATTACTTGTAACGTTTGCTAATTGGCGATGGCCGCGATACCAAAGCACTGAACTGCAAACCTATTACAAATTTATAAAAGAAATACGAACTTCCAAATTTGCGCCAAACCAGCTGCTATCGCCAATTTGCTGTTTTGTGCTTTTTTTCTTCTCATTCGTCAATTGGCTTTGGCATATCGTTATATGGATACTCATAACCATTGTCATCTTCCCATTCTTTTTTCACAATGTCGCCATAAATTACTTGACGAACTTCATAATCTTTTGTGTCCATTGTCCCAACAAAAATTCTTTGATGTTCTGTGACTGCTTCATATGCTTCTTTTCATAGTCGTTTCACTTTGCTTTCGTCATCCGTCTGATAATACACTTCATACTTTGAACTAAATCTTGTCTGGTTACTCTTAATAAAAGCAGTCTTTAATGCATTTATTGCAATTACTTCAAAATCATAAGCATTTTGATTTTCTTCCCAAAATTCTGTCATTTCTACAAAAACTCCTTTTTCGTCATAAACTTCATTTGTTTTGTTGTCGAATGCTGAGATGAAAAGATGACCATTTGTTGCATCAATGTAAATCAGTATTTGTGGTTTATCCTTAAATTCATCACCACTTATTTCTGCAAAAAAGTTTGTAAAGTCTTCTGTCAATCCTTCCTCAGAGTTAGATTGAATTATATATGTTTTAAAGTCCGAAATTCTGTCTGTCCAAGTCATTTATATTTTTTAAAATTCATTATTCTTTGTCCAATTTTATCCTTGCCGTTGTTGGTGTTCCTTGCCGTTGTTGGTGTTTTAGCTAAGCGACACCAACAACTTATTTTTATCTATCTGTAGAGTTAGCGAAGCGCTCAATGTCATGGTGAGCTTGCCGAATCCATACACAGGCTTTTTCAAACGAGTTTGGAAACTCTTTATTCATCCTGCCGCTGTTGGTGTTTTAGCTTAGTTATAGAACGTCATTGCGAGCGTAGCGTGGCAATCTCTATACAACAGTGAGATTGCTTCGTACCGATAGATTCTGTGTTAAATAAAAAGTTATTTCCGAAATT
>JBMOJB010000297.1:0-3223 GCA_049316985.1 Saprospiraceae bacterium
GCCCATGCAGGGCTTACAAATAGTGGGCTATCGATACGATGGGCTGCACCCATCGCTGATGTATTACGCCCATGCAGGGCTTTCTCAATTGTTAACGCTTAATATCAAAAACTTTACTTGAATATAAAATTGAGATCTGCCTAAATTGCTGTTTGCAACTAACTGTTTAGCAAGTGGTTATTGTTAGTGATATAGAAAGGATACGTGCTGGGAATTGCTTTTTATTTATTCAAATATTATCACACTACCATTCGCTTTTTATTTCATTAATTGGAAATGCATCTTTTGAATACTCTCGATTTTATCTGAAACTACCAATAATTATCATCGTCAACGAGCAAACAATTCTGTACCCTTGGCTCTAACTGCTTGGTGCATACAAAAATATTATAAAAATAATCAGATTGCTGGCGGCGTGGAGTATATTCTTGCAATAATTTCATATATTACTACCGGTTTTTATCGGGAATTGGCTAATTTTGATTGATGGAAGCAATGCGAATATAAATTGCATGAAATTGGGGTTTCGGTGGGTTTTTTAAAGCTAGAAATTTATCTTTTTCTATAAAAAGAACATAAGCTAAACAGCAAAACTTTTGCAAGGAACCTATTGCTACTAATATCACCGCATTATTGCTGTCTATTACGCTGCAGCCCAATAATTTGGAATATAATTTTTTAAAAATACACCATAAATTTCAGAGAATGAAATCACTTTCCAGTATTTGCTTCCTTTTGTTTTTCTCCTATTCCGGCTACAGCCAGTTTTGCGCAAAAGCAGTTCCTGTCAGCTGTGGGAGCTATCTGAAAAATCAAACTACAGCTGGCGAAACCACTACGCTAAATACCTATACCTGCTCACCTTTGAGTTTTCCGGCTGCGGAAAAGGTGTACAAACTAGTCCTCGATCAGCCGGGTGTTATCCAGGTCTCCTTGGAAATAGGCGTGCCTAAACTGGATCTTGACTTGTTTCTGCTTTCCGGCAATTGTACCACACCGGTTTGTCTGGCATCGTTGACTTCCGATAATGCCGCCAATCCTTTTGAGTTTATCAATTATCGGGCGCCGGCAGGGGAGTACTACATTGTGGTAGATGGAAAAGCTGCCGCCAACGCCGGACCTTTTGCCATAGACATAGCCTGCAAAGACCTGGATTGTCCCAATGCAATTACTTTGCAATGCGATAAAACCTATTTTTCGAATACGACTACTGCTTCGAACAACAGCAGTCTCTACCTGAATCCATCCTTGAATCAGGTGGCCATATTAAACTCGGGAAACGATAAAATTCATACGTTTACACTGCTCGGCACACAATCGGTCACTTTGCAGCTGACCGGACTGACCATGGACCTGGGTTTGTTTCTGTTTAGCGAATGCGACAAAGACAAATGCATCTATTGGAGCTTAAACCCTGGATTGAGTGCAGAGACGATTAGCGCAACATTGCCCGGCGGAAAATATTACGTTGTCGTGGACGGAGCACGGGGGACCAATGGGAATTACCGCTTGCTTGGAAGTTGGAACTGCTGCACGGCACCCATCGTATACAATGATTGTGGCGGAAATCCTCCTATTAAGTACTATTACACCGGCACAGACAGCAACAGTCCACTGCAGTATGCTTTTCAGGTGGCCGATCAGGCCACTTATCCGATCATTCCAGGTTATCCCTGGAAGGTGCGTCAAAATGGCGTTTTTCTCCCTACTACCAATGATACCGATGCCAGTTTCAACTTTACTTTCCCTTCAGATGGATTGTATGAAGTCTGCTATCCGCAAGTCGTCAATGGTTGCGTCGAATATTGCTGCTTACAGGTAAATGTCCTGCATCCCTTCAGCTGTCCGGATATAGAGTATACCTACAATGCCAGTAAGAGTAGTTTTGAGTTTACGACCGCAGCTACTTCCGGCGGACAATGGCTCGCGGACAATGGTGCCGGCAATGCGCCCACTGTACTGAATAATCCGATACTTTCGCCGACAGGCACCTGCAAAAGCAGAACGATAAGTTATCGATACTATGATGGGTCGACCTGGAATTATTGCAGTCGCCCGGTATATCTCTGCAATCCGTTCACTTGCGGAAATGCCGACAACCTGACCTATGCCTACGATTCAAACAGTCAGGAATTTGAATTCAGTATAAAAAATCCCGATTCTTTAACTACCTACGACTGGCAGATAGGCGGTGCTTCGCCGATCCCGCTCGGCAGCGGCGCCAGCGTTTACTGGAGTCCGCCTATGTGTGCTTCTTATGACGTCATCGTAAAACACTATGACGCGACGCTGAAGAGCTGGGTGACCTGCAGCAGATCCATTTATCTGTGCGATCCATTTACTTGTAAAAATACAACGATTGGCTACAAGCAAAGCAGCAATGACTTGCTATTCGGGTTGAGTGGAAGTACATCGGGTTTTACGGGATACAGATGGACGGAAGAAGAGACAAAAACTGCCCTGATGTCAAGTGGAAGTTCGGCAACTCGGAAATGTATACCTGCGCAAGCTTGTCAAAAATACACCTACACACTCCGGTATTTCGACAGCAAAACCTGGCGGATTTGCAGTGCGCCGGTATTTATATGTGATCCGGCAAATTGCGGCGCATCTATTGCTTACACCTACAGCAATGGCTTACTTAAGTTAAGTGTTGACGGAAGCAATCTCACAGTAAGCAAGTGGTACGTCGGAGATACTGAGGTCAGCGCGAGTTCGAATCAGAACCCGGGCAACTACACCATATCCTGCCTGTATTACGACAACACGAATGCGTATTTTCAAGTATGTTCCCGGACCATTAAATTAGAAAATCCGCCAAAATGCACGACCTTATCCTCCCCGCTGAATGGCGAGCTGAACGTAGTACTTAGTCCGACGATCACTTGGGCAACAGTCGCAGATGCCACCGGTTATCGCGTATCGGTAGGGACAACATCCGGAGGAACGGATGTGAAAAACGACGTGGATGTAGCCGCTGCCACCAGTCTGGCATTGAGCAATTTGAGTCCCAATACGCAGTATTACGTCAAAGTAGTGCCTTACAACAAAGTTGGACCCGCCGCGAATTGCGCGATCAGTAGTTTTACTACCGTAGGCAATACGCCGCTCAATTTGTCCTTGTCCGCATCCACACATACAGCCAAAACGGATGAGATCGTATCCGTAAAATTGTCCGTCGCGAACTACAGCAACATCAGCGGACTGGATTTTTCGCTCAACT
>JBMOJB010000298.1:0-3209 GCA_049316985.1 Saprospiraceae bacterium
AATTACGAATTACGAATTACGAATTAATAATTAAGAATTAAGAATTAGGAATTAAGAATTACGAATTAAGAATTACGAATTACGAATTACGAACCTGTCAGCCTTTGGCAGATAATTAGTTTTTCTGCGTCATACTTCGAATTCCTTATTGAGCTGAAATAGAGCAATCGTAGTTGAATTTCAATTCTTAATTCTTAATTCTTAATTCTTAATTTTCTATTCACAATTTTCAATTTTCAATTAAAATAGTGTTAAGCGTAAAGGAAGCAAAAGAATTATTGTTTGGACAAATCCATTCTATGTCATCACTTAGTGTAAAAGTGACTGATGCACTTGGTTATGTCCTCGCAGAAGATGTGTTTGCTCCTTTCGACATGCCCTCTTTCGATCAGTCAGCAATGGATGGCTATGCCATTCACATCGATGAGATACTTGAAAATGAACAAATAATCAGTCTGCCAGTAGTCGCTGAGATCAAAGCGGGAGATAAACCTTTCAGGTATCTTGAAAAAAATACTGCCATTCGGATATTTACCGGAGCGGCGGTGCCTGAAAATACGACTTGTATCGTCATTCAGGAGAAAACAGAAAGGAAGCGAGGAAGAATATTGTTTTCTACATCAGTTGTAAAGGAAAATGCCCATATCAGAAGACAGGGATCACAAACAAGAATGGGTGACCTGGCCCTTTCAGCAGGCACGCTTTTGAATCCCGCAGGCATTGGCTGGCTTTGTTCCCTTGGTTTTACTACCGTAACTGTCATCGCGAAGCCTGAAGTGTCGGTACTTGCAACTGGAAATGAACTGAAAAAACCCGGATCGGTGCTTTCGGCCGGACAGATCTATGAGTCCAATTCATATACCTTGAAAGCCGCACTGGATCAAAGTAACTTCAAAACTGTAAGTGTCAAATCTGTGCCAGATCAACACAAAAAGACTTACGACAGCATTCGCAAAATGCTGTCGTTGTCCGATGTAGTCATTATTTCCGGAGGGATATCCGTTGGCAAATACGATCTGGTAAAAGATACGCTAACTGCACTGGGTGTTGAACAGGTATTTTATAAAGTAGCCCAAAAACCGGGTAAGCCGATGTTTGTTGGTAAATACACCGGCGGAATTGCAGATGCCAAGACCAGATGGGTGTTTGCATTGCCTGGGAATCCGGCGGCCTCACTGGTTTGTTTTTACGAATACGTATTGCCGGTACTTAAGAAGCTAAGTGGAAGCAACGACATCGAATTGCGTACAGCCTGGCTTCCACTGGCCGATTCATTAGCTGTAAAAGGTGATCGGGATTTGTTCCTGCGTGCGAAAGTTGCCGGCGGCTTGGTGCATATCAATGAAGGACAAGAATCGAATATGATGCATTCTTTCGCGGGCGCCAATGCCATCGTTTTTTTACCGATTCAAACTGCTCCACTGGATAAAGGCACCTTGGTCGAAACCCATTTTATCCCTTGATGTATTCATGACAGATGAAAATAAAATATCTATAGCGGTCCTTGCCGGAGGGAAAAGCTCGCGGATGAAACAAGATAAAGGGCTGGTCATGCTGAATGGGAAAAGGATGATAGAGCATGTCCTGGATGCAGCCCGTTCTGTTACTTCCGAGATTATTGTTATTGCCAATTCAGATGCCTATCAGCATTTTTCTTTTTCTTGTTTTCCTGATGAAATGACGAATTGTGGTCCAATGGGGGGTATATTTACGGCTCTTAAAAACGCTAAAACAGAGAAAGTGCTCGTACTAAGCTGCGACGCTCCCTTTATTAGTACCGAAGTCATTCAAAAAATGATGGAACAATCGGGAGGAGAAAACGTTTTGGTTGCATGGCATAAAGGCAACATTCATCCAATTTGTGCAATTTATAGCAAGAAATGTCTTCCAATTCTCAGTAATAAACTCCGAACAGGTGATTTTAAACTGAAAGCAGCATTGGAAGCGCTGGATGCAATAAAAATAGTTTTTGATGAAGATGAATATGAAAGTGCATTTCTCAACATCAATACACCGGAAGATCTGGAGCGAATACAACAATACCACAATGAAAAATAAAGTTTTATTATTCGGAATGCTGGCAGATGCCATTGGTTGTTCAGTGATAGAGCTGGAAGGAGGAGGCGATACCGAAGCTTTGAAAGAAAATATCATCGGCTTATATCCGGTTCTGGACAAGTATCCTTTTGTAATTGCATTGAATAAAAAAGTAGTCAAAGGTAAACAACTAATTACAGCCGGTGACGAACTGGCTTTACTTCCTCCATTTGCGGGAGGATAAATAAACATGTTGAATCCAGCTGAAAATCTAAAATACAATAGGCATTTGTTGCTGCCGGAAATAGGTGAAACCGGACAAATGAAACTCAAGCAAGCAAGCGTACTTGTTGTCGGAGCCGGAGGATTGGGCTGTCCGGTATTACAATATCTTGCCGCTGCAGGAGTTGGCAATATCGGTATCATTGATTTTGACCTTGTGGATGCATCCAATCTTCAGCGTCAGGTGCTTTATGATGAAACAGATATTGGAAAACCTAAGGCTGAGGTGGCAGTTGAAAAACTACGCAGACAAAACTCATTGATAAACATTCATTCCCACGGCGATAGACTCACCACCCATAATGTCGAATCTTTTTTTTGCGCAGCCGACATCATCATTGACTGTACCGACAATTTTAGCGCACGCTACCTGATCAGTGATGCTTGCACGTTGCTGAAAAAGCCCATGGTATACGGATCCATCTACCGTTTTCAGGGTCAGGTAAGTGTTTTTAATCTACATGATGATGGGCCAACTTATCGTTGTCTTTTTCCCGAGCCACCGGCGCCTGAAGCGATTCTAAACTGCAGTGAAATCGGTGTTTTGGGAGTGCTTCCCGGCATTATTGGAGTGATACAAGCAACAGAAGTCATCAAAATCATATGCGGTATTGGCGATGTACTTTCGGGAAATGTGTTATATTTCGATGCTTTGTCGATGCAGTTTATGCAGATAGCATTAGAAAAAAATACTGAAACGCTGAAAAATATGCCCACAAATCTGGAGGAGTTGGGGCAATGGAATTATGAATGGGAATGCGAGATCGAAGTACCTTGCAGGGAGATTGAAGTCGAAGAATTGCTAATATCCCTGCAGCAAAATGGCGATTTTGTTTTTATAGATGTTCGAAATGAAAGTGAATTGCCCAATATTGCAGCATTGAATGGGA
>JBMOJB010000299.1:0-3188 GCA_049316985.1 Saprospiraceae bacterium
AGTACCCGCAATGCGGGATTTGCCTGCTTTGGAAGTATATCAGAGCTACTGGAAGACTTGCAGACCAACACGGAGGATCAGGTATTTCAAATAGCCTCGCTTCGGTACAGAGGACTTCAAAAACTCCGAAATCGGATTGGCGACCAAAAACTGCAGTACCAGGAACTGGGAGGCATGGAAATATTCCGGTCCTCTGATCGCATTGAATTTGAAAAGTGCCTGGATGCAATTCCCTATTTTAATAAAATCGTGGAAGAAATCACCGGAAAAAAGAAAACCTACCGTTTGATGGCCGATGATTCCTCTTCAAAGTTTGGATTTCATCACATTGATCACATCATTCAAAATACCGCAGAAGGACAGATTCACACCGGTGAAATGATGAAATCCCTGATGATACTGGCCCATCAACATAATATATTTCTCTTAAATGGACTAAGCATTCAATCGCTGAATGATACAGGAACCGAAGTAGAATTGCTGAGCACGGAAGGCTGGACTTTTACTGCGCAACGACTACTGGTGTGCACAAATGGATTTGCTGCCAAACTTTTACCCAAACTGGATGTCCAACCAGCCAGAAATCAGGTCATTATCACCACTCCAATCAAGGACTTGAAAGTAAAAGGATGCTTTCACTATGATCGGGGCTACTATTATTTCAGGAATATCGACAATAGAATATTATTGGGAGGTGGGCGAAACTTAGATTTTAGCGGAGAACAAACAGCTGAATTTGGAACCAGTACAATAATACAAGATGCTTTGCAAATATTACTTTCTGAAGTCGTTTTACCGGATCAGCAGGTGGAAATTGAAAGAAGCTGGTCGGGAATTATGGGATTAGGTCCGGTCAAAAAACCGATTATCGAAAAAGTATCACCCAATATTGCGGTCGCTGTGCGAATGGGCGGAATGGGCGTCGCAATCGGTTCTCTTGTAGGTGAAATGGGTGCGGAATTAATAATGTAGGGGCTCAAAATAATGTAGAGGTTCAAGATTTTGAACCCCTACATTATTTTGATCCCCGGCATTATTTCAATATTTCAAAATTTTGTACGCGTTTAATGTTTTGAACCCTTACGACAGGCCAAATGCCTTTTTTACCTTGTCGACATAATCCAATTTTTCCCAGGTAAACAATTCTACTTCCATCGTTTTTTCGCCTGAAGGGCTGTGGAACGTTTTTGTGACAATTTCGTTTTCGCGACCCATATGTCCATAGGCAGCAGTTTCTGAATATATAGGACTTCTAAGATTGAATCTTTGCTCGATAGCATAAGGACGCATATCAAAAACGCTGGCTACAAGGTTGGCAATTTCACCATCGTGCATTTTTATTTTTGCAGTACGATACGTATCAACAAATATCCCGCATGGCTCAGCTACTCCAATCGCATAAGATACTTGCACTAGACATTGGTCACAAACACCTGCTGCTACCAGATTTTTAGCAATGTGACGCGTTGCATATGCTGCAGAACGGTCCACTTTTGATGGGTCCTTTCCTGAAAATGCTCCACCACCATGTGCACCTTTTCCTCCGTACGTATCTACAATGATCTTTCTTCCTGTCAATCCTGTATCACCATGAGGTCCGCCGATTACAAACTTACCGGTAGGATTAATGTGATATGTCATCTTTTCAGTAAATAATTTACGAAGACTGGGTTTCAACTTATTTTTAACCCTTGGTATCACATAAGTAATGATGTCTTTCCTAATCGTTGCCAACATGATTTCGTCCTCAGCAAAGTCATCGTGCTGCGTAGAAACTACAATAGTATCTATCCTTGAAGGTTTGTGTCTGTCGGTGTATTCGATAGTTACTTGCGATTTCGCATCCGGACGAAGGTATTTCATCCTTTTCCCTTCTCTGCGAATATCTGCCAATTCTTGCAAAATTTTGTGTGAAATATCAAGGGCCAGCGGCATCAGATTGTCGGTTTCGTTGGTTGCATAACCGAACATCATACCCTGGTCACCTGCACCCTGAGCATTGGCTTTACTTTCGAAATCATTTTTTTCGACAACTCTATCTACACCTTGATTGATGTCAGAACTTTGATCGTGAATAGCAGAAAAAATACCACATGATTCCGCTTCGAACATGTACTCCGCTTTCGTATAGCCGATTTTTCTGATCACTTCACGGGCAATTCGTTGTACATCTAAAAAAGCGCTTGATTTTACTTCACCAGCTAGAACAACCTGACCAGTCGTCACAAGTGTTTCGCAAGCTACTTTCGACTGTGGATCGAAAGCAAGATAATGATCAATAAGTGCGTCAGAAATCTGATCTGCAACTTTATCAGGATGTCCTTCTGAAACTGATTCAGAAGTAAATAAATATGGCATTTTTTATAATTTTAGTAATTGATAATTAAGCCTTTTGAAAAGCAGCCGCAAAATTACAAATACTTTATAAAAAAAAAGAACGGATAGATAAATTAACCCCTTTTTATCTTACTTTTAAACCATTGAACCTTTATTTAGTCATATTGACTGTTGAATTAATTACTTTATTTCGATTTGCAACTTTAATCCTCAATCTGTTGACTTTTCTGTTGTCATATTTGCCCATCGGCAAATGTAAAAGTCTTAGCCAAACGTTGTTTAATGAAGAATTTCTTCTTTGCTTTTATTTTTCTTCTGTCGTTCGCCAAAACACGTGCAGCCAGTGATAGCCTTACTGTGTACATATTTTTCTCTGAAATTTGTCCAATTTGCCAAAATCAGACCTATTCAATACGTGAACTATATAAAGAGTTTCACGGAAAATCGGTAGGTTTTGTCGGTGTTTTTCCTAATTTTCAACATTCTACAGAAAAAAGCATTGAGAAATTTGGGAAAAAATACAAATTGGCCTTTCCGCTTATAAAAGATGAAAATCAGCTGCTAACAAACAAATTTGATGCAAAAGTTACCCCACAGGTTTTTGTTTGTCAAGGTGGGGATAAAGAAATTTTGTACAGTGGAAAAATTGACAATAGTTTTGAAAGTATCGGTCGTCGTCGAAATGTGATTACCGAATTCTATCTGCGAGATGCATTGCTAGAATTAATTCAAGGAAAAACCGTAACTTTGTCTGAAACTCAACCAGTTGGTTGTTTTATTGTGAAATAAATTGTAATCTAACATATGAAAACATTACTACTTTCTACTTTACTTTCAATCTGTTCTTTTGC
>JBMOJB010000300.1:0-3116 GCA_049316985.1 Saprospiraceae bacterium
ACTAATTTTTGAAAAAACACTAGGACCAGAAGCAAAAGAAGTTGCAAATGCATTATTTCAAATGGGGAAGTGCAAATTTCTGCTTGAGGAGTATAACTCGTCAAAAGAGTACTACAATCAAGCATTAAAAATCAGATTGAAGTACTTTGGTAGTGTTCATCCTGATGTGGCTCAAACTTATATCAATAATGGCCGTAACTATTTTAGAACAGGTGAATATCGTCGCGCAATTGAATACTTTCAAAAGGCACTTGATATTAGCCTTAATCTAAAAGATCTAGATCAGACTTATTTATATGAAAGTTATCAAAATCTTGGCAATTCTTTTTCGAAAATTGATGAGTATGATATGGCAATCCAAAATCACACAAAGGCACTTGAGATAAGTATTGACGCATATGGATCAAGTGACACTAAAGTTGCAGAATCATATCTTTCCTTGTGTGGTTGTTACAACGATAAAGGTGAGTATGACAAGGCAATAGATTTTTGCATGAAAGGATTGAAAATACAGCAAACCATATTGAAAAAAGACCATCCTGATTTTGCTAACACTTATCGTAAATTATCGAATTCGTTCAATTATAAAGGAGAACTTGCTTTAGCGAGGTAGTATATGCAAAAGAGTTTAGATATTCGGTTAAGTACAACTCCGAGCGACAAAAAAGGGATTGCCAGTGCAATTATTGATTTGGGTATTTTATGTTTGAGAAATGAAGAATTAGAGGAGGCAGAAAAGCTATTTTTTCGGGCTCTTGAACTGCGAAAATCACTATTTGGACCAAATCATGTCGACGTGGCAAGTGTTTATGTTAATCTTGGTGCTCTATATAATAAAAAGGGGTTATATGATAAGGCTATAGAATTCGAAGAAAAAGCACTAGCCATTCAAAAAAATAATTTAGATTCAACAAACGTCATGATCGCGAAAACATTGAATAACCTTGGTAATTCATACAGTAATTTGAACAATTCAAAAAAAGCAATTGAACTATATGATAAGGCGCTCAGCATCAAAATAAAAGCATTTGGTTCAAAACATCCCTTAGTGGCGGCAACATACAGTAATTTAGGTGATACATATTTTGATTTAAAGGATTATAAAAAATCATCAAGTTTGTATCTTAATGCAATTCAATCCTGTAATTATATAAATGATAATTTTGAAAATGTAAATTCACAATATAGATTGATTGATAATTTAAGCAAATTGGCTCGGGTAAATCTGATTGATAATTCTCTTGATGAAAGTCATTCTAATATTATGAAAGCCATTTCTGCTATTGAATACCAATTTTCTTCGATTAGTGAATCGTTTACGAAAACTTTTTGGCAAAACCAATCTTATCCTGTTTATGAACAAGCTATAGATATCAGCTTACTTAAGTCATTCCGCGATCAAAACGATTCTTTAAAATATAATTCATTTTACTTAGCTGAACAAAGCAAAGCCGGCATACTTCAAGCCCAACTCAAAGAAATGAATGCCCGTCGTTTTGGGGGAATACCAGACTCTTTAGTTGAAAAAGAACAGCGACTCGGCATGGATATTACGTGGGGACAAAAACAAAGAAAAGGCTTGCTGGATAAAGGCGTAAATGAATCGGACACTAGCTTACCACGAGTCAACAATACCCTCTTTTACCTTAAAGAACAATACAGTACATTGAAATCAACTTTTGAAAAGGATTTTCCTAATTATTATCGCTTGAAGTATGCCCGACAGGCAGTTTCGATACAGGACATTCAACAAAAGATGCTCAGCTCAAAGCAATCGCTTGTAGAGTATTTTGTTGGTGATAGTAGCATCTATATTTTTGTAGTAAAGCCAGATACTTTTGTGGTCAGGAAAGTCAAAAAAGATTTTCAATTGAATTACTGGATTGACTCGCTGCGAAGTGGTTTATATGGCTATTATACCTGCAAACAAGAAGAAAAGACTTCGAGTAAGTATCAATCCTCCCTTTATCAATATACTGAATATGCAAATCGATTATATCAAAAATTATTTGCGCCTATCGATAAGATACTTACTGATCAAGTGATCATTGTACCTGATGGGATGTTGGGTTATATTCCATTTGATGCTTTATTACGAGCAAAGCCCGAAAATATAAATGATTTTAAGACCTATCCCTATTTGCTAAACAAGTACCAGTTCAGCTATGCATATTCTGTAACGCTACTTAAGGAGATGCAAGAAAAGGAGCACAAAATGAGAAATACTAAGAATTTTGCAGCATTTGCACCATATTATGATGGCGATATTAGTATGTTATCAAATAGTATTAGGTACGATAGCTTAATGAGAAAAGGTCTTAGACCATTAATTCACTCAGGAGAGGAAGTAGCATCAGCTTCAAAAATTATGAATGGCGATATATTTGCGGGAAAAACTGCAACAAAATCAAAATTTACAAGTATAGCTGGAAATTATAAAATCTTACATTTGGCGAGCCATGCTCATGCAGACCAAGGTGTCGGTGACTATTCATATATCTCTTTTACAGGAGACACCGTAAGTTACGAACAACTCTATGTACAAGACCTATACAACTTACAAATTAATGCTGATATGGTTGTACTGTCGGCTTGTCAAACTGGAATTGGCAAATTGGAAAGGGGTGAAGGAATTATAAGCCTCGCAAGGGCATTCGCCTATGCCGGAGCCAAGAGTATAATCAATTCACTTTGGGAAGTCAACGACAAAAGTAGTTCAGCGCTAATGAAATATTTTTACAAGGAACTAAAGAAAGGGAAAACGAAAGATAATGCCCTTCGCCTGGCAAAGAAAACTTACCTTGAAAAAACTACAGTAAGAGGTGCACATCCATTTTTTTGGGCAGCATTCATTCCGATAGGCGATATGAGTAAGTTATAGTTTGGTTGAAGTGTTTGAGCTAATAAAGGGTATACTTGAAATGTGGTGTAGGCGGTATCTTTGCAAGTTCCATACGCATTGTTTGATGCGATTAGCATTACTTGATACGCACCTGAATCGGTTCCATTAATATTGGTTGGTTCAAATTACTTACGATTAATCGTTGCTAATTAGGGTCCACTGAAAAACACTTAAAGCGTTATATTTCAATAATTTAGTTGATATTTTTCTTGTG
>JBMOJB010000301.1:0-3104 GCA_049316985.1 Saprospiraceae bacterium
ATCTCCCGGTTGGAGATGGTGCAACAAGCTTCGGAATAATGCTGATTCTCCCGTTGCCTTCCCTTTGTACGGTCCGCGCGCCAAATCAACAACGCAACCCGTAGCCAAAGAGACCAGTGCCACGACGCGTGCAATTGGAAACCCTAATCCGGGCTTTTGCGCTGAATGCTGAGGATAATTGCGTTGATTACTGGGAGTATCGGGCATTTGAAACGTGAAGCCGTCGACTAGGTAGACGTTTCGATTCTTCCATTTCTTGGCAACGTCGTATTGCTCCTGCGCCCGTTTGGCAACGAGGTGGCTGAGCTCTCGTAAAGCGGCTTCAGGAAGCTTGATTCGTGCGCGACAATAGGCTCCCGTGTCAGCCCTAGCAGCCCGTTGAAGATATCGCGATTTGGTCGGACAGGACTGGCTTTTGGAATTCAGGCTGCCAGCATCGAAATTGGGTCTCGAATCGTCTGAGTGCGCGGTAAGGAGTGCTTCGAACGATTTGGATGACATGCGAGAGTGTTTTTGAGGCCATAAAACAGGCGAAAACCGCCCATGCCATCCCCTGCATGCTCCTCGAAGTTCCGATTCCGAACAGGCTGCGCATGACGACCCCAAGATTGTGTGCTGCCGTCAATAGAAAGTACCTCTTCTGAATCTTGTCGGCCCCGCGTAACCGACTGCGCCGACCTCCGCCGGTTTCAAGCACATGGGCGAATGTCCTTTCCACATGCTCACTTCGCAAGCGCTGCAACTTGCGCCCCTTGTTCCCTTTGGCGCGGCGTCGATTCGATAGTACTGCCTTGCGTTCTTTCAAAGAGCATTTGCTCCAGTTTCGACCACTACTTGTTTTGGGTTCAGGGATATATGTCCGAAAGTCTGTGTGCTCGGACAACTCGTTTAATGTATCGGTCGAGTGGTAGCCTTTGTCTGCGGCTACTTCGCGAATCTGTATGTCACATTGGGCCGCTTCAAGATGGATTTGAGCCTTGTGGAGACTTTCTTCCAGAGAATGGGTATCGGACACGTCTGCCCCGATAATCTCGGCTCCAAGAATGATGCCAGAATCCAAGTCCACAACATGCTCGGCCTTGTTGGCCAAATGGGTTGTTCCGTCCTTCATCTTTGCGATTTTGGATATTTTGTAACCGTTGTTGTTCAGAAAGCTAACATTGAGCAAACGCCTTAATTCCTCATCGCAGTAGGTTCGAATATTTGTGTCAGTTCTTACTGGCTCTAATATGCCATAACGCTGCTCCCAAATACGAATTGTATGTGCTTTTATTCCAGAAACTTTTTCTAAATCTTTGATTGAATACCCTACCATTTTTGCTTTTATTACTTATATGGAGAGTAAATACAATTAAAATTACCAATTGTTTAACAATTCAAAATAATTTTAAAACAAAAAGATGTTTTAGAAGGCACTAAAGGTGTATCACTTCACCATAGGCCGCCGCTGCTGCTTCCATTATTGCTTCACTCATTGTAGGGTGTGGATGCACTGCTTTGATAAGTTCATGCCCAGTGGTTTCTAGTTTGCGAGCTACGACTAATTCTCCAATCATTTCAGTCACATTAGCTCCTATAAGGTGAGCACCAAGCAGTTCGCCATATTTTGCATCAAAAATTAACTTTACAAAACCATCTTTTGCACCAGCGGCACTAGCTTTCCCACTTGCTGAATAAGGAAATTTACCTATCTTAAGTTCGTAACCCGCTTCTTTTGCTGCTTTTTCAGTGAAGCCTACACTAGCAATTTCGGGCTGGCAATAGGTGCAACCAGGAATGTTTTTATAGTCGAGTGGTTCGGGATGATGCCCAGCAATTTTTTCAACACAAATGATACCTTCAGCACTAGATACATGTGCTAAAGATTGGCCAGGAATACAATCCCCAATTGCATAATAACCAGGGATGTTTGTTTGATAATATTCATTAGTAATAATTTTCCCTTTATCCGTAACAATTCCAACATCTTCTAGCCCTATTCCATCTAAATTGGCTGCTATTCCAACCGCCGAAAGCACTACATCGCAAGCTATGGTTTGCTCGCCTGTTTTTGTTTTGATTTTTACTATACAGCCTTCTCCTGATGTGTCAACACTTTCTACACTACTTTCAACGAGAACATCCATGCCAATTTTTTTGAAAGAACGAGCAAGCTGCTTGGAAACTTCTTCATCTTCTAAGGGAACTATATTGGGCAAATATTCCACTAAGGTAACTTTAGTGCCCATGGCTTGGTAGAAATAGGCAAACTCACTTCCTATTGCCCCGCTGCCAACTACTACTATCGACTTTGGTTGACTTGGCAAGGTCATAGCCTCTCTGTAACCGAAAATTTTTTTTCCATCTTGTTTTAAATTGGGTAATTCGCGGCTACGAGCACCTGTTGCAATTATAATATTGTTAGCAGAATATTCTGTCGAGGTGCCATCATCAGCAGTTACGCTTATCTTTTTGCCTGATTTTATTCTACCAAAACCTTTTATAACGTCTATCTTGTTTTTTTTCATTAAGAATTGAACGCCTTTGCTCATGCCATCCGCTACATCGCGGCTCCGCTTTATCACAGCTTGAAAATCGGCTTCAGCAGTTCCGTTTATTTTTATTCCGTAATCTGCAGCATGTTGCAAATATTCGAACACAGATACACTTTTTAGCAAGGCCTTGGTAGGAATACAACCCCAGTTGAGACAAACTCCGCCAAGCTCAGCTTTCTCAATCACGGCTGTTTTTAAGCCTAGCTGCGAGGCTCTAATTGCTGCAACATATCCACCTGGGCCCGATCCTATGATAATTAAATCGTAATTCATTTTAATAATTTGGTGCGAAAATAACAGAAGATTTAGAATTGACGAATTGGATTAGCAAATGGATTGTTGCTTTGAGGCTTATTTTGGCTTTTGAAAAGTGTAACTACCTTTGCTTTACTAAGTTTTTAAAATTCTTAATATAAATGTCAAGTCTAAGCGAATCGAAACCTTATTGGATTCCACTAGAGTCAATAGGTCAATTACATGAATTGGAAGCAGAATCAAAAGTGCATGAAGTATTCATATTTAAACACAGCACGCGGTGTGGCGTTAGCAGGATGGTGCTAAAGCAATTTG
>JBMOJB010000302.1:0-3098 GCA_049316985.1 Saprospiraceae bacterium
CGATAATAACCAATTCTCAAGCTATTGAAAAATTGGGTTAACGGAGGGGACTCAAGATTTGAAAATTTGATGATATGATAATATATTAGGACTCCTTCGGAGTTTTTAAGCACATTTGGTGACTTCTTTTAGCAAGACACACAATTAAATTTAATCAATACTGAATAAAAACACTTTTCTGTTTGCAAAACATTTGATACCCACGACTTCAACGAAGTTGAATAAAAACTATCATCAAATTTTCAAATTTGCTTGCGATTATCTAAAAAAACCTAACTACCCACACAGAACAAGATCGGGCCATAATTTAATACCCTAGACTTCAACGAAGTTGAATTAAAAGTATCGTCAAATTTTCAAATCTTCAAATTTTCAAATTAACCTACTTTTTTTTGTTACTTTTGCACTGCAAAAAGATAATTTATGCGACTATTCCTATTATTAGCCTGCGGCTCAATCCTGGTCTTGTTTTCGTGCATGCAAGATGCGAAACAGGCTCAGAATACACAACAGAATCAGCAAAATATCGACAAAACTGCTGATTTCATGGCATTAGCGACAGAATATTGCAACTGTTCGTCAGCTCTGATTGCACTGAACAAAAAAGCAAAATACCTCGCAAGCCGTCCCGATTTAATAAAAAACCCGGAAGAAATGTCAGACCTGTTGATGGAAAGTGAAGCTTTGCAACAAAAACAGGTGGACTGCCAACTGCAGCTAGAAGAAAAATACCATACCAAGATCCAGGAAAACCAGGATGTGCTTCGTGCCATCAAACAAAGCTGCCCGGATCTGGCGGAACTCATGGAAAGTGCAAAAAAAAATGAAGACTAATCGCTATGAAAATCACGCTGCTCGGCACAGGAACATCACAAGGAGTACCGGTCATCGGTTGCGACTGTCCTGTATGTCGTTCCACAGATTCGAAAGATAAACGACTGCGGGTCTCCCTTCTGGTGGAAAATGAAGGCAGCGCACTAGTAGTAGATGTCGGACCTGATTTTCGCCAACAAATGCTGCGCGCCAAAGTAAAAAAACTCGATGCGGTCCTACTCACCCACGAACACAATGACCATATAGTGGGACTCGACGATATCCGTCCTTTTAATTTCAGACAGTTGTGTGATATGCCGATCTACTGTATGAAAAGGGTATTAAACGATTTGAAAATCAGATTTGCATATACCTTTGCTGAGAGCAGGTATCCCGGGGTGCCTCGTTTTGATTGGCAGATTATTGATCAAAATAGTGATTTTTGGGTTGATAACATCAAAGTGCGAAGTATTGGACTACTACACGGCTCGCTCGACATTCTGGGATTCCGATTTGGAGATATTGCCTATTGTACGGATGTAAAAAGTGTGGTGGAACTTGAAAAGGAAAAACTTAAAAACTTGAAGGTATTGATCATCGGCGCCCTTCATCACGAGCCACATCATGCTCATATGAATTTAGAAGAGGCATTGCTGTTTATCAGAGAGATACAGCCTGAACAAAGCTACCTGACGCATATCAGTCACCACATGGGGAAAACCGCCGATGTACAATTGCCCGCAAAAGTAGCTTTCGCTTATGATGGTTTGACCATAGAAATCTGATCGTTATTTCTTGGGTGCGCTTACCAATACACCGACAAAGACCATTGCCAATCGCATGGCTGGTGAGACATCTTCCACGAGATCATCAAAAATTTCCAAGTCGCGGGGATCTTGCTGGTAATACATCGACATGGTAAAAGCGCCAAAACCCTTTGAAGTAACCAGCCATTCATCGTTGACGTAGGGATATTTGGTTGCGTAATCCAACGAAATGTCATTGTCTGTTATAATCCAATGGTTCGGATCTCCCGGATATTGCATTTTGATGGTGATTGTTTCATCATTGATCCGCAATTCCCACCTCGAATTATCATTTTTCCATTTCTGGCGTACAGAACCGCTGGCGTCTGCATAGCGCACATCCCATTCTGAAAAATCATTTGTTTGTCGCCAGCGTTGAGCAAATTCTCCGATCACAGCATCGCTATCGTCATAAATATCCCATTCCCGAAACGAATTGTCATAGCGTGCGGAGACGCCGACGATTGTCTGAGCAACGAGGAAGTGAATGCTTGTCGCTATCAGAATAAAAAAGAATATTGTTTTTTTCAAGATCAGTTTTTCCAGATTTTACAGCAAGATTTAATAATAACAATATTATATAAACTTGTTTATTGTTAATTTTTTTGCAAGTAAAGACTTCATTTGAGTTATTGCTATTTGATTCAACTGAAACAGCCTTTCTTTCTGACCTATACCTTGATGAATAAGCACAGCATTAATACTCTCCAAATTTGATAGAACAACTAATTGTTCTATTTCTGCAAAATCACGGATATTCCCCTTTTTATCCACATTTTCCTCTCTTCATTGCTTGGCAGTTTTACCAAACAAAGCGACATTAAGAATATCTGCTTCATTAGCAAATATGTAAGATATTTCGTCTTTATTCAAAAGTGTGGGTATCAATTTCTCTTTTATAGCATCAGTATGAATTTGATAATTGACTTTTGCAATCGTACGATGAAAGTTCCAATTAAGTTTTAGTCTTTCACTTTCTTCATCTTTTAGTCTTTGAAATTCTCGAAGTAAAAAAATTTTAAAAATTGGATTTATCGAAGAACAGAACTCCAACGCTATATCTTTATGAGCAAAAGTACCACCATACTTTCCGAGCTTCACAATAATACCGATCGCACTGGTTTTATCAACCCATGTTCCAGGGCTTAAAACAAAGCTGTGCAGTCCCGCATTCATTTTAAAGTGGTCAAATTCGACCACTTTAAAATTTGGGTTATTTAGCTTTTCCCAAGTACCTAGAAATTCTAAAGTACTGCGACTTCTAATCCAATTCTTAATGATATCAGCTGCCCGAGAATCGCCTTCCTTAGCATTAGCTAAATCAGTTAGGCATATATACTCCAAATCATTACTTTTAAAAACGGTAATTTCTTTATCCTGAACATTGAGGATTTTAACTTTGTTTTTCATGGAAAGCACTTTTATTATGTAGGCAATATTACGATTATTATCACAACTAAGAAAAGAATTTTTGAATCA
>JBMOJB010000303.1:0-3088 GCA_049316985.1 Saprospiraceae bacterium
TGGAACAGAAATCAAACAAATATAGAATTTGCCTGCGGAAGCACAAATTATTTTCCACTAAATCCGACCGACGCAAACTCAAAGGAGATGGAATCTTTAACGGATGCAGCTACAACAGCCGTATTTTCAAAATGAAGTGTAAAACGCATCTAATATCTCGATTAACTGCATGTGCAAAGATAAATCCAGTCGATGCGCGGTATTTACAAGCAGTTCTGCACGGTATTTGAAATGGTCTAATTCATCCAGACTTTTCATCAATCGCATTGAAGTAAGGAATACAGACACGATTCCGGCATAGAATGCCTCATTTCTGATTCCACGATCGCTCGAGAATTTTACGGAAATTTCAACATAAAAAAGGCAAAGGTCGGCGTATTGAACCTGGGCTGGTTCTAACTTTTTAAATTCAGCAAGGGCTCTTTTTGCCTGAGCCAGCTTGTATTTGTAGCCTCTTTTGGGATAGTAAGATTCATAGACTTTGTCGCGATAAGCGTCAAATAAAGAGCGATCGTTGGGTTGGAAATGGACTTCCAGAAACTCTTTGGCCGATTTGTTTTTCTTGTACAATTCCAGCAGCAGTTCGCGCATTTGTTTCTGGTCTAAATGACCAAGCATCTTTTTAAATTCGGCTATTCCCATAATTACTTTTCAAGAATTAGTATTGAAATTTAGAAATTCCTAATATAGCCCACTCTAGGCAAAAAGTATTCGTTATTAAATAGCACGCTAGCTTCAAAAAGATTTTTCTTATAGGAGATTCCTGCTGACATTACCGTAAAGTTAGCGATGTTTTTTTGAGAAACAAAGTAGGTGTTGAAACTATATCTGGGAGTCATAATTAATTTCAGACTTTCATTGAATTTCAAAGAAAGCGGCATGAAAAAATCTGCATTAAAAGCACCTCGATTTTCATTTTCATTAAAACTGATACCAAATATTTTATTGCCTGCTATAGTGCCTCCAATATCAGCGCCAAGCGCCAGGTTAAAAGGAGCATTTGCTTCAAAAAAGCTCTGTTGAAAACCTATTTTTAGTCCTAAACCACTGATTGTTAGGGGCACATGCATTGCCAGGTGTAGATTGGTTTTCGGTCCTACACCGTATTTGAATCCAAGAGCGGCTTCCGGGAACATAAAATATTTAGCCGGTTTGTCATTGAGGATAATGGTCGAATCTCCTAAAAGCCAGGTGCCTGTCCCGATTCCCATGTAAGACTTGTAATTGCCTTTGCCTTGAGGAGCTGGATCGTTGATGTATAAATTGTTGGTGACTACACAGGAGGAGATTGAAATTAAGAGAACCAATAAAATGAGGCAGGAAGCGAACTTTTTCATAGTAATTCAATTTTAATGAAACTACTATATGCTGAAATTTTGATGGTATTATCCACTCAAAAATGATGCATATCAATTGCTTACAATTTACGAAAAAAAGACAAGAATTGCAAAGTTTTTGGTAGGATTTTCGTCTATTTATTGAGCGGAATAGTAGCTGATTGGCTTTTCATCGCTTTCCCAAAACAGTGGAATAGGCCACAGCTATTGCATCTTTCATTACTTCCTCATCAACTAATTGCAAATCGACCATCGTCCATCCCTGTTTGCCCCAGCTATTTTCTACCTGATAGATAGCCTGTGGGGCCATTGAACAAAAAACAGATTGATCGATTGCAGAAAACTTCAGTACAGCTCTTTTGTTTTTCTCGTCGAGTGTTGCAAAAATCTTTTTCTTAATGCGAAAAGAGCGCTTTTCAAAGTGGGGCTCTTCTACAGCATCAGGCATAGATAAGGCAAGTTGGGTAAAAGTAGTGCAAGCAACCATTTGTCTTTGTTGATAGGGCTCTATTGGTAGATCACAAGTTCAGAATAAAAGGTGAATATCTTATGGGTCAAAAAGTCAATGCTACTGGTTTTGCAAACCATTGATTTATTATCATATTATCTACAAATATTTGATTCTGCATGCTTTATTTGAAAATTCTGGAATCAAATGGAAATTTTTCAATCTCGACAATTTCGATTCGCTCGAAATCCTTGTGTTTAGGATTGATCAAGATGTTGAAATCTCCTTTAGTTACGACCGAGGGAATTTTAATGACACAGCATTTATTATCCGCTAGCAGTTCATCACCAAATTTTTGAGTGGAATGGGGATGTGGGAATTTTTTCCATTCATTTGGAAGTTCAGCTTCAGCGATTTCCATGATTTCGATTTCGTCAGGAATATCAATGGTAATCATCACATAATCATGCGGCAAAGTGGCCAATGTAAAGTGAACAGCAACCTCAGCCATCGCCAGCGAGCGATTGCATGCTGTGTATATCAATTCAACACCGGGGTAATTCCACCTTGCTCCCATTATTGCTGCTCCTTTTCCGGAAAGTGGCGTTGCATATTTTTCACGCGAAAGTCTAAATACCTCCATGTCAGACCAGGATGCCGTAGTTGATCCTAGTCAATTCAGCGATAACCAGTTCTTTGCCATAGGAGTCATTGAGCAATTCTATGGGAACTGAATTGCCCAGGGCAAAATTCGGAGTGTTTAACCAAAGCTTTAATTTTTCCATATCTCCAAAAACTTCGAGCCCAACTTTTGTAACTTCTGCCATCTCAATAATTTTTTCGGAATGAATTGATTTGAAGTGGTGCTGTGATGTAGTCTTGTAACGCTGCAGGGATTTTGATGAAATGTCCAGAATTTTTGCCCAATCATTTTCTGTAAATGGGGTGACCTGCTTAATCAGTTCAAATAGGGAAAAAGGTATACCCGCTTTTATCGCCGCGATGATTAGCATTTTGTCACTCAGAAAATCTTCGTAACTCAATTTTTTATTTGCCCTCGATAAGGACTCATTAATGCCTGATTTTTTGAAAAACGAAGCTATTTCGCGATTCAACTTGTCGTTGATATTTAATTTTACAGTTGTCATGATGTGGTTATGGACATTTGTCTGTAAAAATAGGACAAATATCCGAAAAGCGCAATAGCAGAAGAATATTTCATTTTGAAATGCTTATTATTCATTACTACTGTTTTATAGAGTATTACCGCTGGTCTAAGTTTGTTACCTATTAAATTTGTGAA
>JBMOJB010000304.1:0-3087 GCA_049316985.1 Saprospiraceae bacterium
TTGCGCTTCGCGCTTGTTTGTTGGCTTCGCCGGTTTGTTCGGCTGCGCCTTATTGGTTTTTATTAAAAGCGCGCAAAATTACGATGTTCATTGTCTGAATTGCAAGTTTTGGGCGAAATTTTTACTGTATACTTATAATTTAGAATGCAACCAGTCATTGATATTGTGTTCTATACGGCTTTCGATTTGCGTGGTGTCAGCTTTTTCGAATGCTTTGCCCGTAATCCTTTCGTACAATTCGATATATCTATCGCTGATTTGTTGGACGAATTCATCCGGCATATCGGGTATTTGCTGTCCTTCCAGTCCTTGAAAGCCATTGGCGATCAGCCATTCGCGTACAAATTCTTTGGAGAGCTGGCGTTGTTTTTCACCTTTCGCTTGTCTGTCTTCATATCCTTCTGCGTAGAAGTATCTGGAAGAATCAGGGGTATGAATTTCGTCAATCAGGTATATTTTACCATCTTTTTTCCCAAATTCGTATTTGGTATCTACCAGAATCAGACCTCTTTCGGCTGCCATCATACTACCCCTTTCATATAATGCATGTGTATATCTTTCAAGTTGTACATAGTCTTCTTCGCTGACAATTTCGTGTGTAAGAATGGAATCCCGGGCAATATCTTCGTCGTGTCCCACTGACGCTTTGGTAGTTGGCGTAATGATCGGGACGGGCAATTTATCGCTTTCTTTCAATCCGTCGGGCATTTCTACACCACAAAGTATGCGTTTTCCTGATTTATAAGTGCGCCAGGCATGCCCACTCAAATATCCGCGAATCACCATTTCGACTTTGAAAGGTTCACAGGCAAGTCCGACCGTTACATTCGGATCAGGTGAACCCAGTACCCAGTTGGGAACGATATCCTTTGTAGCTTCCAGGAAATAACCTGCAATCTGATTCAATACCTGACCTTTGTAGGGAATAGCTTTGGGTAGAATGTGATCAAATGCAGAGATGCGATCAGTAGCCACCATAATCAGTTCGTTGCCTACAGTGTACACATCGCGTACTTTACCTTTGTAGAAATGAGTTTGATTGGGCAATTTGAAATGGGTTCCGGAAAGGGCTTGCATAGTGCTGTTTATTTTTCCGCAAAAGTAATGGTTTTTTACGGAAAAAGGGCAAGATCGGTGATCGAAATGCACAGCGAAAGGAAGTTTATTCTAAAATATTACGGAACTGAAATCGCTAATTAAAAGTGCAATAATCTATCATAAACCAGGCAAATACAAAAGTGAAACGGGTGAGAATTCTGAATCAACAAAAAAAACCGTTTAAATTTGTCAAATTGCGTTATTCGCATTCAGCACCTAATGTTGGTTTTGCTGCAAAAATCAATCCTGCCCCAATTTCAACTCAAAGGTCTGCCTCAGTACATCGACCAATGGATTCTCTTCCACCATCTTTTCGTACTTTTCTTTGATGGTAAGCGGACGATTCTGCTCAGCATCGGCAGCAAGTTCGGCGATTTTTTCCTGATCGAGTTCAATTTCCATCATGAGTTCGCGATCGTTGAGTTCTTTTCTCAAATAATCCAGCAAATCAATGGTTTGTTTGATACTCTCCTGTGCTAATTTGGATCCGACCTTAACGATAATTTTTTTATTATCAATGCTCAATTCCGCTTTGTCGAGGCTGGCTATCAAACTCGGCGATTCCAAAGCATCCACGAAACGCGTCCAGGCGGCCTGTAGGTTTTCGGGATTTAATAGTGATTCAGCTTGTTTTTCTAAGGCATGTTCTTCGCGCACTTCGTTGTACACTTTCTGCAAGTCCTTCAACATCCCTCCATTCACGATGGATGTTTTCAACGCGGGTTTTATCGTATCGACGGAAATGGATTTTGGCGCAGGTTGGGGAGCGGCAGTTGCGGATATACTGGTAATACTTTCAGTATTAGTAGTAACCGGGCTATCCTCCGCTGTTACTGAGGATGGTTCAGCATCAGGGTTTTTTTTTTCGTTATCAGTTGTAGTCGAACTGATGGCAGAAGCATTGATGGCGCGGTGAATATAACACATTTTTATCAGCGACATTTCGACATGCAATCGTTTGTGTTGTGCGGTTTTATATTTGACGTCACATTCGTTACAGATGCCCAATGCAGTCAGAATAAATCCCAGCGGAGTCAATTGTGCTTGCTTTTTGTACATAGCGCGCTGTTGTTCGCCCGTATCCAGCAAAGCCAGCATTTTTTCATCCTTACAAACCAGCAAATTCCTCAGGTGTTCGCCCAATCCACTTATAAACAATTCGTTATCAAAACCTTTTTTGACAATATCATCATAAATTAACAGCACATTGGAAAGATCCTCGGTAAGCAGGGCATCCAGTATCTTGAAATAATACTCGTAATCGAGAATATTCAGGTTTTCAGCAACGTCCTTATACGTAATATGTTTACCTGCTGCACTGACAATCCGGTCAAAGATAGACAATGCATCGCGCATGGCGCCATCTGCCTTCAATCCGATGCTATGCAGCGCATCTTCCTCTGCAGTGATCCCTTCTTTTTCACAAATATAACGCAAATAAGCCACTGCATCCGCCGATTGGATCCTTCTGAAATCGTAGATCTGGCAGCGCGAGAGAATAGTGGGAATAATCTTGTGTTTTTCGGTTGTAGCCAAAATAAAAATAGCATACGGAGGTGGTTCTTCGAGGGTCTTCAAAAATGCATTGAAGGCCTGAGAAGACAACATATGTACCTCATCAATGATAAACACCTTGTATCTGCCTTTCTGTGGTGGAAAACGAACCTGTTCTGTCAAAGCACGGATATGATCCACACTATTGTTGGAAGCAGCATCGAGCTCGATTATATTAAAGGAAGCATTGTCATTGAAAGCCACGCAGGAGCTGCAAGTATTGCAGGCTTCATTTTCTGCCGTTCGATTTTCACAATTCAGAATTTTCGCAAGTATCCGCGCGCAAGTCGTTTTACCTACACCTCTTGGGCCGCAAAACAGGAAGGCATGCGCCACCTGATCACTTTTCAGCGCGTTCTTCAACGTCTGAGAAATGTGTTCTTGTCCGACTACATCTTCAAATCGGTTCGGACGATATTTTCTTGCGGATACTAC
>JBMOJB010000305.1:0-3075 GCA_049316985.1 Saprospiraceae bacterium
GTTTGATTGCGCTTCGCGCGTTTGAGGGTTTGCGCTTCGCTGTTTGAAAGGTTTGATTGCGCTTCGCGCGTTTGGAAGTGTGATGCAGGAATAAAAATCCAGTAAATCCTTTAATCCTGCAAATCCTGATTCCGACAAGGGAGTAAGCAGAAAAGACAATTAAAAGGGGTTTGTTTTAATACCTAATATGGGAAATGGTATATGAGGAATAAACTCAAAGGCACGAAATAAAAAAAGAGCTGCCAAAAAATCAATTTTGCAGCTCCTAGACATATTATCAATTGTTAATTATCAATTGTTAATTGTTAATTGTTAATTGTTCTCCTGGCAAAGGCTAATCAAACTCAGTACTTCGCGATCATTTTCCAGGTGTGGCAATTCGTCGAAAATCATTTTGTGCAAGTTGAAGTTTTCATTGAGTGCATCCTGGAGGCAACGCATTGCTTCATTTCTGCGACCCATTTCGAATAAGCAAATGATCCGAGAGTAAAGAATATCTGTACCTCCGATGTTCATTTCGGCCTCTTCGATGATTTCCAATGCTTCGTCCAGACAGTCCTGCGAGCGATAGAATTTGGCGTGACCAATCCAATATTCTGAATTTTCCGGTGCTATTTCGTTTGCTTTACAGAACGCTTCGCTGGCTTTTACTTTGTCACCCATAATTCCATACGCTTGTGCAAGTGCGTAATAGTATTCTTCAAACGAGTCGTCTAAATCAATTGCCTTGGAAAAGGAAGTTATGGCGCTGCTGATGTTTCCTTGTAAAGCCAGGCATTCCCCCAGTCTGAAAAAAGCTTCCGGATTCTGGCTTTGTGATTCGATTGATTTTTTGTAATAGATTACCGCAGTAGTATGCTGGCCCATTCGCTGATTGCAATATCCAATTTTTGACAACACATCGTAATCCGCGGTGAAGCGCTCTTCTACTTCTTTGTATAGCTCAAGTGCTTTTCTGAAATTACGGGTTTGAATGAAGACGGCGGCACAATCTCTATATGCAAATTCGTAATCTTCCTTGCATACTATGGCAAACTCATACGCGTCAGTAGCGTTGTCGTAATCTTCCATGCCCAGATAGCCATGTCCTAAATTGTGCCATGCAAGATGCGAGTAAGGCTCTTCGTTTGTGATTGCTTCATGCAACTCGATGCTTTCTTCATATCTGCCGGAAAGTTCTGAAGCCAGCCAGATTCGGGAAAGTGCATCCTGATTGCGGGGATTGAGTTGCAGCACTTCTTTGAGCGCATCAAACATCTCGTGATAAGCATCAGATAACTCGTGCATCTGCGCTTCGAGCATGAACACCATCTCCATTTCTTTTTCGGTAGCAATATCCTTTAAGATACACAGAATTTCTTCTGCCTCATCTGTGAATTCATTCCGCACTAGAATCTCTGCTTTAATTAACAAAAGCTGCGAATCGTTGCAGGCAAAAAGCAGGGCATTGTCTATATAATGAAGCGCTAAGTCGTCTTGTTCAATTTCGATTAAAAGTGACGCCTTAAGTGCGAATAATTCTGATGCAGCAGGGTATTGCTCGAGTGCAATGCCGACAATCTGCAATGCCTCTTCAAAATTTTTCTCTTCCCGAAAAAATTTGACCAAAGTGAAAATTACCGCTTTCTCAGCGAAAGCTACCGTTCCCTTTTGTGACATAACATTATACTCATTTAACAGAGCATTTAAATCAGATTGATTGCGTAATTGTGTCATGTTTAATAGTGTTTTGTTTCTGTTATGATTGTAAATATAAGTTGCTTATTTAGTTTTGGCAACTATTTTGTCAAATATTTTTTTCAAAAATTTTAATATTTTATGATATGTATTTTTAATTAAAATGTAATATACAGAAATAAAGTATTATATAAAATAATAATATTTTAATTTATATAAATAAATATATGAGTATTCGAATATCAGTGTTTTCGTATATTTTAGCGAAAACAGATTAAAAATATAGCTAATCTGTGACATCAATTTATCGGTTTTTTAAATATATTGAAGTAAAATGAAGCATGAAATAAGCTTGTGTTTTTAGTGTGGACAATAAGTATAATTTGTACTCTTATTAGTTTCGCAACTTTATAAGTGATGAATATTTGTACTTCGTATCGGTTAAGAAATCTAATCACAGATTTCAGGGATTAACCAGATTCTAAAAAAGATAGATATATTATGAATTCCGAGGAGAAATAGCTTACTTTGTAAAAAAATAATATGTTAAAACAAAGCAGTTTGGATTTTCTGTCAGAACTTCGAAATCACAATGTAAAAGAATGGTTTGATCAGAATAGAGGCCGGTATTTGGATGCTAAAGCAGACGTCGAGCAATTTGCCGCAGCTGTTTTGCTATCGCTTAGTCAGGTGGATCCTGATCTTTCTCTGCTAAGAGCGAAGGACTGTATTTTCCGCATTAACCGCGATATTCGATTCTCTACTGATAAGACGCCTTACAAAAATAATATGGGATTCTGGATGAACAAGGGTGGTAAAAAATCACCCACTGCGGGATATTACGTACAAATTGAACCCGGAGGAAAAAGCTTTATAGCAGCCGGAATCTATTCGCCCCTGCCACCTGACCTAAAGAAAGTGCGTACAGAAATTTTATATGGTTTTGATGCTTTCCAATCCATTATTCAAGGCCCTATTTTTAGTACTCATTTTCCTAGTATTGAATTTGAAGGACAGAAAACAGTCCGTGTTCCCCAAGGATTTGATCCCGCACACCCTTCTGCCGAGTTTCTAAAATTCAAAAGTTACGTTGGCACCAAACCAATAAGTGATTCAGCACTTGTGAGTTCGACAGCGGTTAAGCATATCGTGGAAGTATTGGGTGCTGCCGCTGCTTTTGTGCACTTTATCAATCAGGCCTTTGAAATCAACTGAGAATTAAGCATTGAGAATTAAGAATTAAGAATATGATAATGCCCTTTTAAAGTCTAACACATAAATAAGTGGTTAGACAAATTTAGTTTTAATGGATTAAACTCTCTCACTGCATTTACTATTTGTTACATCCCAATTTCACCTGATCTTTAAATTTGGGTTCTCAGGTAGATAAAGTGCATT
>JBMOJB010000306.1:0-3072 GCA_049316985.1 Saprospiraceae bacterium
ACACCATTGACGACTTCATTAATTGAATAAGCGTAGCTCAGGACTAATTCGTAATTGCCGGGTGAATTGACAATTAGTTTTGCGTTATTAGCTCCGCCGATATCGATTCCATCTTTTCTCCACTGGTAACTTCTGTTACCTGTGCTATTAAAATAAGGCGTAATAATACCTTTTGGTAATGTAGTGCTAAGATATGTTCCGCCATCCAATGTCATTGGATTATTATTGCAATCTAAAGTGGCCTTACCAACAATAGTCGGTACAATATCAATACACTGAACAACCATCTCGAATATGGTATCGCACAACGGATCGGCACTGATTTCATTTTCAAGAAACTGAACCGGTGAACCAGCAGCATCCGCACAAGAAAAAGTACGGCCTTTGATTGTTTTCGTATCACCCTGACACAAAATCAATGCCGGCAATTGCTTCAAAAATGCATCAGATTTTGGTTTTACATTTATATTCAAATCAAGCGTTCCTGAGCAATTTGTGCCTTGTACGGTATATTGTATCGATTCCGTTGTACTGGTTCCGGCAGGCATATCTACTTTAAAAGTAGCCGGAATGATGCCGGCGGTCTTCAGGCAATCCGACAATTTGTAGGTAAATGGCAATTGTCGCGGACACAATTCTATATTGCAGCTTTCAGAGATCATATTATCCGCCGGAATCGTCAGTTCGATGCATCCTGCATTCACTTTTGGTGGGCATTTGCCTTTAAAAATCGGTTCCAGACATAGTGACACTTTACCGCTCACAGGAGGATTTGTGATTTTTAATTTTACATCTGCACCAACAATAGATTTGGTGATTGTACCTGCACTGGCCGGAGATAATGTCCACTTCCAGTCGTCAGGCTTAGCGGCATTTGGATCTGCGAACGTCGGGCTATAGGTAGTAGTTGCTCCCTTGCAAATTTGAAGTGGACCACTTATTGTTGGTGCGATAACTTCTTGCAGGATTTGATTTTGAATATAAGAAATGACAACATCACATTGTGTTTCGCACACTCCGTCTAATTGCAGATAATAAATTTTACCAGGTGTTACGGTAGTAGTTAATATACCAGTAGTACCTGTTATACAATTGATAGCCGTCACATCTCCGCAGATTGTTCCTTCAAATATAGTAAGGCTGACTCCAATTCCACAGCCACCTGCAATGCAGTTGGAAGTAGTAATAGAAAATGTAACTGTATTGCCACTCGGTCTGAAAATCCACCACGCCGGATTGTCTTCTGTGCTTCCACCGCCACATGGAATATTAACATTTGGAGACAAGCCGTTCGCCGGTGGCATCCTGCCGATAATGGATGTTTTTTTTGCATCTAAGCAGGTAGCGGTACAAGGTGTACCTTCAAATACTTGGGCACTGACTTTTCCGAAAAAGAAAAAAAGAAAAAAGAGGATTAAGGAATTTTTCATTGTGTATTAAATTTTTCACAAGATATTGACTTTTTTGGAGTTGACAAAGTTGTGAAGGAGCTACTTATCCCTCCAATTGTTAAATATATTCAATCCTTAATATAACAGTAAAAAATTGGCCTTTGAATGCACTATTCTAAATGAATAAGTTCATTCAAAGCCACTATACGGCCACGGAGGCACGAAAAAATAAAAAAGCAGATATGGGAAACTTATCGCTCCAAATCTGCTTTTAATTTTCAATTTTCGATTATTATACGGCCACGGAGGCACGAAAAATTAAAAAAGCAGATATGGAAAACTTATCGCTGCAAATCTGCTTTTAATTTTCAATTTTCAATTTTCAATTTTCAAATATTATACGGCCACGGAGGCACGAAAAAATAAAAAAGCAGATATGGGAAACTTGTCGCACCAAATCTGCTTTTAATTGTCAATTGTCAATTGTTAATTGTTAATTGTTAATTATTATTTAGCGTACAATACTAAAAGTGTACGTCTTTGCTTCTTTTTCATTGAAATAGACTTTTAGGAGGTAAGTGCCCTCGCTAAAATTCAATAGATCAATCTGCGTAGTAGATGCGATATCGTTGGTTTCAAAGATTTGCTGGCCAAGTGTGTTGAAAATCTGGATTTTGTTGATCTCATTATTGGCGGCAATAAGCAATCGTTCATTAGCCGGATTTGGGAAGATTTTAAGATCTTGCCATTTATCCGAATCTTTCGTTGCTACACATTTTTGTACTGTTAATTGTGTGGTCGCTATGGTTCGGCAGGAATTAGAACCCTTGGTCGTTACGGAATAAATACCCGAGTGTTTCAAGTCGACATTGTCTATCACTGGATTTTCTTCACTGGATTTGAAATTATTTGGACCTGTCCATTGTACATTACTGCTTCCAATAGCAAAGAAATAAGCGCTCCCTCCAACACAAACTGGTGTGCTACAGATAGCTTCCAGTGAAGGTCCGGAATTAAGCAAGACTTCTGTATTTGCTGTGGCCGTGCAACCATTTTGTGCAGTGATCGTAACGGAATAAACACCTTCCTGATTTCTGGCATTGATGAGGAGATTTGGATTCTGTTCATTTGACACGTAATTGGCGGGACCGGCCCAGCTGAAGCTCGATCCTGGATTGGCACGCAATTTCAAACTATCCAATATACAGACTGGGCTATTGCTGCTGGCAAATGCCTGAATGATCTCATTGTTGCTGACTATCACTTCGGTCTGCAACATGAATTGGCATCCTTGGCCACTACTGACCGTTAAGTAATAAATACCGGCGTACAGCTGTGTAATTGTAGCGATCTGTGGATTTGCCCTGGTACTAGAAAACCCATTTGGTCCTGCCCACCGATATTTATCGCCTCCCGAAGCATTAAGTTGCAAGTTATTATAAGTGCAAAGAGGGCTATTACTACTGATTGTGCCCTGCGATAAGGTCGATTGTTGATATTCGCTCGTTTCTGCTCCACAATCGGATTTTGCTTGAACTTGAATCTTTTTAGAGCCGTTTGAATTGTTCCATTTAACATAAATGAGTGTAGAATCCTTATTATAGTAAGTGATACGACCACCGTCTACTGTCCAGATAAAGTGGACATCCGCTGTGTAATCTCTGAAGTTTTCCAATTGATA
>JBMOJB010000307.1:0-3058 GCA_049316985.1 Saprospiraceae bacterium
GATAATAACCAATTCTCAAGCTATTGAAAAATTGGGTTAACGGAGGGGACTCAAAGATTAAATATTAAATGATTTATTCAAAAAAATCAAAAAATATTATTTCAATTGTTGGAACTTTCATACCTTTGCAGCGCATTACAAAAAATGCTAATCTGGACCTCGTAGCTCAGTCGGTTAGAGCGTCGGTTTGTGGTTCCGAAGGTCGGGGGTTCGAGACCCCTCGTGGTCCCGGAAAATTACTCGCCTGTCTTTCTTTATGATCGACAGGCGATTTTAGTTATACATCATTTTTGGCCAATGGTCATTATGATTAAGTGGAAACCTGTGCAACTATTGTTGTCATTTTCAAGACTATCTGTAATATATTATTCCTTTTATTCCTATTCGAAATTTATAATATTATGAAAATTAATTTGTTTGTGCTTTTAAGTTTTTTGCTTTTCTATTTTTGTGTGAATGCGCAGTCAAGTGTTAATTGCAATGGCATAAATGTGACAAGTACCGCTGGTTCAATGAGCTACACCGTCGGGCAAACCGATTTCACATTTTATGAAAGTACTGTAGCAAAGGCCAATCTTGGCGTACAGCAACCTGCTGAGATTTTTTCTGTCAAAGAAACTGTATCCTTGACCTGCATCGTTTTTCCCAATCCTGTTGCAGCAGAAATGTACTTGAGTTCAGACGATCCGGATTATCAACTTTTCAGTTACAAATTATTCGATATGCAAGGAAGGTTGTTACAGCAGGAATCCGATGTAAAAATCGACAAAAGTATATTCCTAGAAGCGTTAGCGACAGGAACATATGTACTGTATGTCAGCAATGCAAAAAAAGATGAACTGACTTGTAAATTCATAAAAATTACTCCATAATGCTTAAATATTACATTTTTTTAGCTTGTTTTATTTTGTTTGGTTCCTTAAGTGCCCAATCACCTCAAAAAATGAGTTTCCAGTCTGTATTTCGTCAATCGGATGGAAAACTGGCAAACGACAGAAATATCGGTATTAAAATTAGTGTTTTGCAGGGAAACAGCAGTGGGAAAGTAGTTTTTGCGGAAACGCACATCACTAAAACAAATGCCAATGGTCTGGCGAGTATCGAAATAGGCACAGGAAAAGCGCTAACAGCCTCTTTTTCAGATATTCAATGGTCGAAAGGTCCTTTTTATCTACAAACAGAAGCTGACTTAAACGGAGGAAACAACTATACCCTTTCAGGAGTCCAGCAATTGCTAAGTGTGCCTTATGCTTTGTATGCAGAAAATGGTGATAAAGTTGTCACATTAAGAGGAGCAGGTTCAACTACAGTTAGTGGAACATACCCGAATTTCACTATCAGCAGCGTTAGCGGCTCTCCATATATCGCTGGACCCGGGATTAGCATTGCTTCACTCGCCATCACCAATACAGCGCCAGATAGAACGGTGAACATAAAAGGAAATGGTTCGACAACTGTTAGTGGTATTTATCCTGATTTTACCATCAATGGAGCAGTTTATACAGCAGGTGCCGGAATTGCTGTGAATGGAACAGAAATTATTAATACAGCTCCAGATAAAGTGGTTTCGTTAAAAGGAACCGGAACGACAACTGTCAGTGGAAACTATCCCGATTTTACAATCAACAGCAGCGCTAGTACTGCAAACTACACTGCAGGAAGCGGCATTGCTGTTATTGGAACGGAAATCAGCAATACCGCACCTGATCAGACCATCAGTCTTCAAGGTGCCGGAACTACTACCGTTAGTGGAACTTATCCTAATTTTATGATTTCCAGTACAGGTAATGCTATAAATTACACTGCCGGGAATGGAATTGATATCAATGGTTCCACGATCAGCAATAATGCCCCTGATAAGACAGTTAGCATTAATGGAACAGGTGCTACCACAGTAAGCGGAAACTATCCCAATTTTACCATCAACAGTACTGACAACAATACAGTGTACAATGCCGGCGCCGGAATTACTATCAATGGCACTACTATTAGCAATGCTGCACCTGACAAAGCAGTGAATCTGACAGCGGGCTCCGGTATTTCCATAAGCGGAATCTACCCTGATTATACCGTGTCAGCAACAGGTAGCGCAGCAAAACATTATGTTGGAGAACTATTTGGTGGTGGAATCGTGTACTATATTTACGACAATGGTGATCATGGGCTGATTGCCTCACTTACAGATATTTCGAGTAATAGTATTTGGTTCGTTGGGACTTCTTCGGCTAATGGAAAAAGCTACCATGACGGATTGAAAAATTCAAATAGCGTAGTTAGCGCTCAAGGTACATCCATCGTCTATGCAGCACGCACCTGCAGAGCTTATAGTGCAGGAGGATTTGCAGATTGGTATTTGCCTTCTTTATGGGAAATGAATTTAATGTATCAAAATGCATTTATGATTTCATACAAACTGCTTAATGATAATATCAGTACTACAAGTCCAATTACAGAAAATGTCTCTTACTGGACATCAACAGAATTCGACAACAGTTTAGCTTTTATGTTTTATATGGCTACAGGAACACCCTATTTGGATACCAAAGACAAAGGATATTATGTCCGGGCGGTGAGGAGGTTCTAGTTTTTTTAGTACATCTAAAGTCCAATAATAGTAAAAATGGGATGTAAACGGTGATATAGCCGATTACATCCCATTTTTACTATTGCGGGCAGTCTAATAATGAAAACAATTATTTTAACAATAGTTACAGAATTGGAATTGTTTATTGTAATTCAATATATTTGCAGATGTTATTAACAAAATAGGGAATTTACGGATAATGATTGTTTTACTGATAATCTATTAAACTAATATTCATCGAAGAATAATAAATATGTTTTACAATGACAAAAATACTAGTTGCCGATGACGAACCGGATCTGGAAATCCTACTTCGACAAAAGTTCAGAAAACAGATCAGAGAAAAAGAATACGACTTTCTGTTTGTGGCCAACGGAGAGGAAGCTGTTGTAGCAATGCAGAACGCTGGAGATTTTGATATATTAACCTGAGTTCGATTAATTAGAATCTATATTTTTTTGGGAAGTGCGTAAA
>JBMOJB010000308.1:0-3050 GCA_049316985.1 Saprospiraceae bacterium
GGTATGCTATGAATATAAATCCACAATCACCAAGTGGAGTGTTTAGCGATCAAGGGGCATGTGGTATAGGTAATAAACAATCTGGTAACAAATTTATGACCTCTTGCATTTCACAATCTACTAATAGGAACCACATCAATTCAACTATTAATTTTCAATATCATTTTCGAGAAGGTTATACAAATGAAGAACCAATTTGCGTTTCAAATATCAACTTAAAAAAGAAGTGCAGAATATTTTTTCAAGAAATCAATGCAAATTCATGTTATGTTCCTTGTAGTGGTTGTGATGACAACGGGTTGATCGATACGATAGCAACTTCTTCAGGTAGAGAAAAGCAGCTTCTACAAGAAAAGCTACTTAATCTGTACATTGCAAATGCGGAAGAAGACAAAAGTACAGAAATCTTATCCTTGATTGAAGAACTTGATGTTAACGATGACCCTTCAACCTATGTTGGCGCTTTGATTGACTTTGATGAATATACTACCGCGCAAACATTGATAACTGCTCTTCCAAATACTGACGATGGAAATGCCCTACGCTACATTTATCAAATTGCTTTGGATTTGCAAGAACAGCATCATACTGTGTTCGAACTATCTGAAACACAAATTGACGATATTCGAACCATCGCTATAGGCAGCACAAAAGCAAAACATTTTGCCCAGTCAATTCTATATGCAAGAGGTGAGGATTTGTTGGATATACCAATCGAACCTACAATAGTAGAAGAAGACCCGGAGGAGTTTCAGAAGGCTAATCTTCTCTTATTAGTTTCAAACCAATTAAGTATTGTTCCGAATCCAAGTAATGGAATAGCGGTAGTTAATTGGACATTTAGTCCGGGTATAACAGATGGAGTTCTGAAAATCGTAAATACTGAAGGAAAAACCATCAAGTCACATAATTGTATTGGATACTTTGGCTATTTCGATTTGGGAGAATTAAATCTTCCAGCAGGGATATATTTTGCAAAGCTTTTATCTGCAATTGATGAAAAGGCAGTTAAGTTCATTATAACTAACTAGTTATAAAATTTGTGCTACAGTTGGTGACTTACTAACTGTAGCACTTTTTAAAATTGGAATAATATGAAAAATATTTTAGTAATTTCCTTTAGCTTATTATCATTCTGTATGAAATCTCAGACGTATTTTAACAAGCAATATATACATGGATCCCCTAATTGGTTGTCCTCACTTGGTGATGTTGTTCAAAATAAAGACTCAAGTTATTTGGGGTTAGCTTGGACTATTGATGGCGCAAATAATGATATTCAGAATTTGAGATTATTAAAGATTGATAAATATGGAAAAACAGAATGGACTAAGGATTATTCATTCGAAAATATGGAGCCTGGAAGGATTTTACCAACTTCTGATGGAAATTTCGTAATCAATGGCCTGAAAAGAACGAGAACAAATGGTCTTTTTACTCTCAATACTTTCTTGTTTAAAATTGACAGCAAAGGAGACTCATTATGGATTCAGCATTACGAACATAATGCTGAATGGACTATTGCTGGATCCCTTGTCAGCACCGCCGATAAAGGTTTTATTTGTGCTGGCTCACTAATTGAATGGATTAAAGTTGGAAATGAATATAAGGAGCAACCATCTCAGGCCTATTTCATAAAAACTGATAGTCTAGGGAATTTATTGTGGAAAAGGTCGTACGGAGATTCCAAGTATTCATTAACTGTAATGTCAACAGTTGAGCTGCCAAACAAGGACATTCTTGCTGTGGGCCGATATCAAAGTTTTCGAACAAAAGACTTTAATGACCTCGGAATGATGGCTATGAGATTGGGCGCAAATGGAGATGCGCAATGGTGGAAAACATATGGAAGAGAAGATGCTAATGAATCATTCGTTAAAATTACAAAAACAAGTAACAACCAATATTTGGTTTCAGGTACGTTCGGTGTAGATAATACAAATGAGTACAATGGTGGAGTATTAGGAAAATTGGATGAAAATGGTGAGGTAATCTGGATGAAAGGGTATAATGATAAAATAAAAGGGTTTGCTTTTAGCGGAGGCCATACACAATTAGCAAATGGTGATATCACCGTTGCAGGAATTAGTTATTTAACCGATGATGTTGGTATTGCTCAGTTTGACAGCACTGGAAATCTCAAATGGTTTCGAAGAAATGACCTTAATCCTAACTCTTATGAATCTATTTACGGAATAATTCCAACGTCAGATAAGGGTTTTGCTATTTTTGGAGATGGACTGTCGACCATAAGCGGAAACGACCAAGCTTGGCTACTAAAATTAGATCAATACGGCTGTGATTCTGAAGCTTGTGCCAAAAGTGTAGCGACTGCCGACTCACCTGAAAATAAAGTGATGCAGCTTATTGTATATCCCAACCCAAGTAATGGAGATGCCCGTGTTCGCTGGAGCTTGGACGAAGTTCTATCCCATGCGGTTTTGAGCATCTCCGATGCCAGAGGAGTTCCGATACATGCTTTACCTATTTCAACTGCAAGTGGAGAATTTGAACTTGAAGGACTTAATTTGGCAAATGGAATGTATGTAGCGACGATTAGCAGTAGAGGCAAAATCGAATGCAAAAAAATTATAGTGCTGAAATGATATTTTCAAGCTATCATACTTTTTGATAACAGCGCCAAATCTTGAACCATTATCGCAGATTCAATTTAAATTGAATTATAATTTCGGAGTTTTACAAAATGGTTCAGGATAATGATACCCAATAAATACTAGCTGCTTTTCCACGTGTAATATTAAACTGCGTTGGCTTCGATTGCAATGTGGTATTTCTTGTAAATTGCTAAGTTTATCCACTAAAAGCAGGAGTTGAAAATAAGCAGGACATTTATCTTATTTCAATTCCAAGATAAGCAGCTGCCTCGTAATTTTCAATATATCACAGCTGCTCCGTTGCGTTGTAAACGCCAAACAGTGGAGTTAAATTACAAATTTAAACTAGCGCGATGGATTTTTGATGGTATGATGGAAAGATGTGGTGCGAGCGGAGATCAAGGTTGAAGAAAGCTGCCGCATCCTGATCGTTCT
>JBMOJB010000309.1:0-3015 GCA_049316985.1 Saprospiraceae bacterium
TCTTTTACTTTTTCATCCAGAACATGTGTCATTTCTGTTTCAATATAGCCTGGCGCGATTACGTTGCTTCTTACATTTCTTCCTCCCATCTCTTTGGCTATTGATTTTGTAAACCCGATTATTCCCGCTTTGGAAGCTGCATAATTGCCTTGTCCCGCATTACCAAACACACCGACCACAGAGCTCATGTTGATGATAGATCCACCTTTGCGCATCATGTGTTTCATTGCATGTTTAGTGAGATTAAAGACAGATTTCAAATTACTGTCCATAACTACATCCCACATTTCTTCGGTCATTCTTAAAATAAGATTGTCTTTGGTTATACCTGCATTATTGACAAGTATATCGAGACCACCGAAATCAGCAACGACATCATTAACAAATTTTTCTGATTCCGTAAAAGAAGCAGCATTGGATTGGTATGCTTTCACTTTATAACCTTTGGCAGTTAGTTTGTCGACCAGTGCATCTGCTTTGGCTGAGGACGAAAGGTAGGTAAATGCTACAGCTGCGCCTTGCTCTGCGAAACGGATGACAATTGCCTCGCCAATACCACGGGCTCCTCCCGTAACGATTGCTACTTTATTGTCTAATAATCCCATTTTGTTGATTTTTTATTTTGTGATGAAATTGTCCGCAAAAATAAGATTAATTTTCTTTTTTCTTCTTTTTAAAGAGACCATCAATTGCGCCTTTTCCTTTCTCAAGCGCATCCTTAGCTTTTTTTCCTGCTTCATCACCCAGTACTTCAGTGGCTTTTTCGCCTATTTTTCCTTTGACTTCTTCCTTGCCTTTTTCAATGGCTTTATCAACTTGTCGGTTAGCGACATTCTTCAATGAGTCGGCAGCTTTTGCAGCTGCTTCTTTTCCTTTATCTTTTGCTTTTTGTAATTCTTGTTCTACGCGTGTACGAATAGAATCTTTTGCTTTTTCAACTGTTGTATTTACGGCATCTTTTGCCGTTTCCCCTACCGTCTGTCCATCAGTACCTAGCAATTTGAATGCAACTTTAGGATTGAGGATATCTCCGGTGATTGTAAACTGACAGTTTACAAACTCACCATTTTTGACGTTGACACCATATTTGGATGCTTCTTTTGTGATGAGATTGAAACCTTGATTGGCTGCAGATGTCGCTACATTTTTTTCGAGCATTTTTCTGGGTACTTTGGTTTTAACAACGTAATTCATTTCTTTATTCAGCCCATGTGATCCTGAAACATTCATGGCTATATCTTTCATTTTCACATCAAATGGACTAACGGAAACCAATCCATTTTTCACTGTGAGCCAGTTTTTGGTATCTTTTATTTCGAAGTTCGAAAGTTCTTTAATATTCAATTGATTGCCAATTTCCTGCACAGGCTTTAGTCCGCTTACAATCGCTTTTATTGTTTGAATAAACCCATCGAGGCTAATAGAATTGAGATCAGGCATCATATCTTTGCCCAAGTCACCCGACATGTTCAAAGAAGAATTGAATCGCCCCTGAATGAATTTACCTATTGGCGCTAACTTTTCAAACGTATTAAATGTGGCGAAAGCCTGTTGGAATTCGAAATTTTTTATATCGTAATTCAAATCAAATTTTGGTTTTTCAGCATTAGAGTCGTAACCTCCATTTAGAATTATTTGTCCTCCCAGGGTGTTTGCTTTGGTATCAACCAATTTGGCCACTCCATTTTTTACAAGAACTTTTCCGGTTAGATTTGTCATATCCATGTTGGTATAGATCACTCGTTTCATGTTTGCGTTTAGCAGAAGATCCATATTGTGGGGTATTCGCAACGGCTCAAGATTTTCCGGGGTTTGTGCAGGCGCTCCTTTGGTTGCTGAAGCGGTAGGGGGCGTTGTGGCCATAAATTGATTGATGTCCATATACGTTGACGACACTGCTATATTCCCGGCAAGGGTTTGCTCATCGAACAGATAATTAAAAACATTATCTAATTTCCCGTTCAATTTGATATCACTATTGCCAATTTTGGTACTCATTTCTTTGAAATCGACCGTATAGGAAGTGAAATGACCAATTGCAACAGTGTTCAACAGATTGTATTCGTTGTATTTTAAGTTGCCAATTTTTGAGTCAAGACTGAAATCAAAACGATCGAAAACAGGCTTATCCGCATTGGGTTTTTTATTGGTTTGCGGTGGGGTTTTACTGTCGACAGTTTTAGAATTGTTCGCACTGCTAGGACTGTCACTGAGCCACTCGCCCGCATCAAAATAATTGGACCGCAGCTTAAGGTTTCCTTTCATTGTTTTACCAGGAGAAAAGTAAGCCAGAATATTGTCAATCTTGCCATTAGCTTGAATATCGGATTTGCCTAGTTGACCTGTAAAATTATCAATTCCCACAAAGTTAGGGGTAAAGTTCATGGCCAGATTGTTAATCTGGATAGAAGGCATGTCTGTCGCATCGGCGCGCATATTATTCACACGCAAAGCCCCGGCCATGTTGACTTTCTCGTATTGTTTTTTGTCAATATAAGACATTCTTGTTTTTGCCTGAATATTTGCGCTAATTTGTCCATTTAAATTTTTGATGCTTTCCATTGGGAAAGCTTTAGAAAGTTCATTCAAATTAATATTCCCGTCTAATTTTGTATCAATATCAGGGTCCGAAACTGGAGTTTTCAAATAGAAGTAACCTTTTAGGTTGCCATTTCCAATATTCATCGCCAGAGTGGGTACATTTACCTGGACCATATCAAAATCTTGGCCTTGTGGGCTCAAAATGCCAATTTTCGTATTAATGTTCGAAATACTCATCGGCAGAGACGGATATTGTAATTTACCTTCTTCGATATTTAAATTGATTTTGAATTCCGGATATTGCTGATCGTTATAGACTCCCTTCGCATAGCCGTTGAAGTCAAATTTTCCGTCTGCTTTTACATCTGCGAAATCTTTTGTGTACGAACCCGGAACAATGGAAAGTAGCGATTTAAAATCACTTTGCGGTGAACTAAATTTTAAGTCCATTTCAATGTCGACGTCTCCGATTTG
>JBMOJB010000310.1:0-3005 GCA_049316985.1 Saprospiraceae bacterium
TTAATCTACTGTATCTAAAAATATATTTATAAAAAAACAGCAGCTTTCAGCTGCTGTTTTTTTATAAATATATTGCAATAATTGTAAAGCAATAAAGCGTATGAAACAATTAAACTAACTTACGTTTTACTTCGGTAATCTCGTATCCTTCAATGATATCGCCCACAGCGATATTGTTGAACCCTTTAATATTCAATCCGCATTCGTAGCCAGTTGCTACATCCTTTACATCATCTTTAAAGCGTTTTAAAGATTCCAATTCTCCAGTGTGAATTACTACACCATCTCTAACAATTCGAATTTTTGTTTTACGTTCAATTTTACCATCCAACACATAACATCCTGCAATATTACCCACTTTAGAGATATTAAACACCTCACGAATTTCGACGTTACACACTACTTTCTCTTCGGTTGTAGGTGCTAACATGCCCTCCATCGCAGCTTTAATATCATTGATGGCATCGTAGATAATCGCGTAGTATTTGATATCAATTCCTTCGGACTCGCCTAATTTACGTGCCTGTGCACTTGGACGAACTTGGAAGCCTATAATAATGGCATCAGATGCTGAAGCCAACATTACGTCGCCCTCGGATATTTGACCAACACCTTGATGTAAGATGGTTATCTGTACCTCGTTGGTACTCAACTTTTGGAATGAATCTGTTAACGCTTGAACGGATCCATCCACGTCGGCTTTCACAATCAACTTCAACTCCTTGAAATTTCCTATGGCCAAACGTCTTCCAATTTCGTCCAACGTAATATGCTTTTGTGTACGTATTCCTTGTTCACGCATCAGCTGCTGACGACGAGTAGCAATGTCTTTTGCTAAATCCTCATCCATATACACCTTAAATTTCTCGCCAGACTGAGGAGCACCGGCAAAACCTAATATTTTTACCGGGGTCGATGGACCAGCGCTTTCAATTACAACACCACGTTCGTTGAATAAGGCACGCACCTTAGTGGCAAACTGACCTGCCAACAACATGTCGCCACGATGCAAGGTACCTTCTTGAACCATCATCGAAGCTACGATACCTCTACCTTTCTCCATTGTTGCTTCCAAGACCGTTCCAACAGCCGATTTATTTGGATTTGCCTTCAACTGCAACATCTCTGCTTCAATCAATATTTTCTCTAATAACAACTCAATATTTAATCCTTTTTTGGCTGATATCTCTTGTGTTTGATATTTACCACCCCACTCTTCAACGAGGATATTCATTGCCGAAAGTTGCTCACGAATTTTGTCTGGGTTTGCACCATCCTTATCCATTTTATTAAATGCGAAGATAATTGGAACATTCGCAGCCTGAGCATGACTTATAGCTTCGCGCGTTTGAGGCATAATAGCATCATCGGCAGCGATTACAATAATAACAATATCGGTTACTTGTGCTCCACGTGCACGCATCGCGGTAAACGCTTCGTGACCAGGAGTATCAATAAATGCAATTTTCTTTTTATTTGGAAGTGTTACCTCATAAGCACCTAAATGTTGTGTGATACCACCTGCTTCACCGGCAACCACATTCGCATTTCGAATATAATCGAGTAAGGATGTTTTACCATGATCGACATGACCCATAATGGTAACGATAGGTGGACGTTCAATCATTGCCTCTGGATCATCGATAAACTCCTCATCAACGTCAACGATTTCTTCTGATTCCGCACCCACAAATTCAACTTTGAAATCAAATTCTTCAGCCACAATTGTAATCATCTCCGCATCCAAACGTTGATTTATGGAAACCATCATTCCTAAAGTCATACATGCTGAAATGACTTCTGTAACAGGCACATCCATCATCTTCGCCAAATCGTTGGCACTAACAAATTCTGTTACTTTAAGTACTCTTGATTCCTCTTCCTGCAACATCCTACTTTGTTCGGTACGTTCGGCATGGATATCACGTTTTTGCTTGCTAAATTTACGACGATCAGAGCCAGAAGTACGCGTGTTGCCTGTTCCACCCATTCTATTGAGCGTTTGCTTCACCTTATCACCTACCTCTTTTTTAGTGAATTCGTTTGCAGGACGGCGAGAATTACCACCTCCACGATTGTTTCCAGGTGCACCAGTGTTTGTGTTTGGTGAATTTGGATTACTTGTGTTACGGTCAAATCCTGGTCCACGATTTGGAGTTCCACGTCCTGCTGCAGGATCACCACCAGTGGTGTTAGGGCCTTTAAAAACCTTGGTATCGCTACCTCCTATGTAATTTGATTTATTTAGACGCTTGCGCTTTTCTTTCTTCTCGGCAGGCGTAAGTCTAATTTTCTCTTTATCAACCGGGATTTCAATTTTATTTAAAATCTTCGGCCCTTCCAACTTCACATATTTTGTTTCCGTGAGCTCCCCTTCTACACGCTTCTCTGTGGTATCTCCTTTCAGTGCTTCACTGATATTTAATGGAGCCTTACCTTTTTTCTTATCTGCAAGGACAGCTGCTGTTTCTAACTCAATAATAGGTTTTACTTCCGTCGATTTCGATTTTTGTTCTGCCTTAGATTTTGCAATCTTCTCTTTACTTGAAGCTTCTTTTTCCGCTTCAATATCGGCTTTGGTCTTTTTAGGTCTTATTTTTTTACCATTCTCATCAGGAAGTTCAATTACATTAATTAATTTGGTTCCTTTAAGTTTAGTTGTTTTAATCGACAAAACATCTTCTTCTGAATTTACAATAGGCTCAGATTCAACAACAGCAGGCACTTCCAGAGCTGATTCCTTTTCTGCCAAAGCCTCGGCGGCTTTAGCCAACTCTATCTTCTTATCATCTTCGCTCTTTTTCTTAGCGTTAAGTTCATTTACAATAAATTGCTTTTTCGTATTTTCGAGAATTTCATCAAGGTTATCTTCTTCTTTGTCGTTAATGATAGCCGATTTTTTTTCAGGGGCTACAATCACCTCACTTTTCACAAACTTATCTTCATTGCGTCGAACAGCCTGATCTTTCAGTGCTTTATCTGAAGAAAATTCCTCCAACAAAATT
>JBMOJB010000311.1:0-2944 GCA_049316985.1 Saprospiraceae bacterium
CTTATAATTCATTTGCAAATAAAATCAACATGGCTCAGATAAGCGAAAGATTGAATGAAAAAATTGCTCCCGAAGGATGATTATTTTCAATCCAAAGTTGATTGTTATGCATTTCTACAATATTTTTAGAAATGGCCAGGCCTAGACCGCTCCCGTCCGGCTTTTGGAGTTTCTTGTTTTTTATCTGATAAAACTTGTCAAACACGAGCGCTTTTTGACTGTCATCAATGCCTTGCCCATTGTCTAAAATCGAAATAATTAATTCATTGTCATTTTCAACAACAGCAAGTGTTATTGAACTTGAAGTATATTTAATTGCGTTGGAAAGCAAATTGTATAAGACTTGCTCAATGAGTACTTTATCTATTCTGACAACCATCATATTGTTGGGTATAATGGTAATGAAGTCAATATTATTATTCTTCAAAACAGCGTCGAAAGTCGGTACGACATCATTTATGATATCCCTGAAATCTACTGTGGAGAGGTTCAATTTTTGTTTGCCACTTTCATATTTTTCAAGGTTGAGCACCTGTGTGATTAGGTGGGTCATCCGTTCAGTTTCTTTGATGACCACACCCAGGTATTTTTCTCGCTCCGCTTCTTCGAGATCCGGATTGTCAAACAAGACTTCACTCAGTGCACGGATAGATGTTAACGGTGTTCGAAGTTCATGCGTAACGGTATAAAGAAATTCGTCTTTTTGTTCATCAATTAATTTAAGTTTATTGTTGGCATTGCGTAGATCATCGGTTGCTTTTTTTAGTTCATTTGATTTTTTTTTCAGTTCCTTGTTTAACTGCAGGGTTTGCTGATTTTCTTTCAGGATATCCAGAACTTCCGTCATTGAAACGGGCTTATGTTTTGAAATATTTCCGATGATCATTTTTGTTGAAATAGGGCCTATAGCTCCTGCAAGTAATTTTTCCGAATAAATAATTAATGAACTCGGAGCCCATCCATTTTCGACATATTTCAGATGGTTTTTTGACATGTAATTTCTTAGTAAATTGTTTCCTCGCTCTTCACCGAAAAATATATTGAACATATAAAATAGATCATGATAAAGCACTTCGTTGGTGACATATTTTTGCAGTTGGCTATTTTTAGAATCTATCATTACAAAGTTTTCGGATTGAATGATCTCTAAAGCTCCTCTTTTGGAATAAAGCGAAACGCCAATATAAGTAAGCAAATTTAGCAGGAGACTCCAGAAAATCCCATGGCTTAGCGCATCAAGATCTTTAAAATAAAATAATGACAGTGGTTTTAACCAGCCAATATGGAAAAGGCCATATTGCAGCACGTCGTTCGCAAATACAAAAGTACCAGCCAGTGTTGGAACGATTAAAGTGTAAAACCAAACCAGAAATCCTACCACAATCGATGAAATTGCTGCATATTTTGTTGCTTGCTTCCAGTAAATACCGCCAATTAATGCAGGGGCAAATTGAGATACAGCCGCAAAAGAAATCAGTCCGATCGAAATAAGTGATATTTTTTCAGCAACGTACAGTTCGAAAAAATACGCCAGCATGATAATTAATACTATTCCCATTCGTCTAGTGGTTTTTACAATGCCTTGCATGATTACACTGCTTGATTTGTCAACTTTGTAAAAAACCAAAAAAAGCGGAATGCCCACGTTGTTGCTTAACATAGTGGTCAATGCAATAGTTTCCATTATTACCATTCCTGAGGCAGCGGATAAACCACCCAGGAAAACCAGTATTGAGATCGCCATATTTCCATTCTGCATCGGAAAAGCAAGGACAAATGTATCAGGATCGATGCTGTTGCCAAAAACCAAAAGTCCGGCCAAGGCAATTGGTAATACAAAAATATTGATCAGCAGTAAATAAGCGGGAAACAACCACAGCGCCTGCCTTAAGTGGCTGAAACTGGTATTTTCGATGATTGCAACCTGAAACTGTCGGGGAAGAAGTATCATGGATAAGGCGGAAACCAACATCGTTAATACCCAAGGCACCGCTTTGAATTCAAAAAATGCTGTCCCATCGATCTTTGTAATGTTCAATTGGTTGAATTTCGTAAAAATCTGTATCGGAGAATCAAATATCTGGAAAGAAACGTACACCCCAACAACCAGAAATGCCAGCAGTTTTACGATTGACTCAAAAGAAATGGCTGCGATCAGCCCCTTGTGTTTTTCAGAAGCGTCAATGTTGCGGGCACCATATAAAATAGTGAAAATGATAAGTAAAACAGACAGGTAGAATACTGATCGACTGGTAGCGATTTCATAATCGGAAAGAATATTTAAGCAAAGTCCGATTGCTTTGAGTTGCAAGGCAATATAGGGAATTACGCCAACAATATAAAATAAGGTAACAATTATTCCCAACAAATTGCTGTCACCATAACGGCTGGAAATGAAATCTGCAATATTGGTTATACGGTATTCCTTGCTTATTTTTAAGATTTTATACCAGATAATCACGATCAAAGGCATAAAAATCGTTGGTCCCAAGTAGACCGGTAAAAAACCAATGCCTGTTTTAGAAGCATTTCCTACACTGCCAAAAAAGGTCCAGGCGGTACAATATACGGCAATTGAAATCGAATAAACTGTCGCAGGCGAAATGATTTTGTCAATCTTAAGTGTTCCCTTATTGACCATACTGGCAATCGCAAACAAAAGCCCGAAATATGCTGTCGCACTGACTAATAAAATAACATTATTCATGATGGTTATGATTAATGTATTTGTTAATGATAAATTTCAAAATTACAATAATCAATAGCCAGACGGCAAAAAGGCAGGTATAAAAAGAAAGCAGCTCATTATCCGGAAGCACTATTTTGAATATGGCAATGACCGGATAATTAAGTAAGATGAATAATATGCAGCTAATAAAAATTGCCTTTGTATGGTTCATAATTTTGCATTGCATGAAATAAAAAAAAGTCATCCATCATTGTG
>JBMOJB010000312.1:0-2925 GCA_049316985.1 Saprospiraceae bacterium
CCTGCATTGCTTTTCCCTGAAACATTACGATGGCATTTGGCACCAATGATGTTCGGTCACCCATTTTGAATTCACCACCCACATGTCCAGTGAACCTGCTGTAAAGAATTTCTCTTTTATTTCTATTGAATGAAATATTTGGACGATTCAAATGATGATATGAACCGCCAATGTAGAAAGTATTGTCATTAGGTAAGAGGCTGAACCACAATAAACCCGCTGAAAGGTCGGGGAAGATGATGCTGTTGCGGTTGAAGCTCTCGCCGCTTGGCGCATTTTTGTCAACACCACCATTTCCATCATGTTGAGTACCCCACTGTGCTTTAGACAAGTCAAGACCAGTCTGTTGTACACCCGCTTCGAAACCAGCAACCAGGTAGTGTGATTCGTTTCTATTTCCAGCCATTCTTTTACTGTACGAACCAGAAAGTTTTGCCTGCAATTGGCCATAGTCTACTGTACCAGCTTGGTCACGCCAAAGGGTACCACCAACCCCCATATAATCATAACGACCTACAGGAATGCGTTGATCATAAGAAAATGAATACGTTTGGTAAGAATTGGACCTTAAAATTGGCGTCCATTGGTTTCTGTGATTGAAAGTAAGCCTTTGAGTGCAATTCATTACCCCTGTCATCGCTGGATTTAGATTTAACGGCGACATGTAGAACTGCGAAAAGTGGATATCCTGTGCGTTAACAGAAAGGGCACAAGAGAGTGCAAAAACAATAGTGATTAAACTTTTATTCATGTAAATTTAAATTATCGGCCTTACAGGCAAAATAAAAATTTTGAGAAAATGTGGAAATAGAAAGCAAAATTACGGAATAAATTTCGTGCAAATATAATCGCTTGTCTTAACTATCAAAAATAAAACGAAAACTTATTGCAAATGTTCTGTATAAAAATTTATTTGCCTGTTGAAAATGTGTTAAATTTTGAACAATCCCTTCAAAAGTGTGTTTTCAGGCCCACCCAAACTGAATAGGCGTTGAAATAATTTCTATTTGCCCCAATCCCTCGCGCAGAAATTTGACGTTGGAACGTGGCCTGATTAAAGAAACTGAACTTTTCATTGATTCGGTATTCAAGTCCAAGCAACAATTGCGCCGAAAGGTAAGTATTCTCGCGGAAAGTTCCCCCCTCAAATAGGCCGTAGTTGAATTTTTTTATTTTCTTTATTTCTGACGGCGGTTGTGAATTGTCTAAAGACGAAAGGGCATACACCGGTACAAAATAATTTCTGTCGTTGTCGTAATTGGCCTGGGTGATTAAATTGACAGTTGCCCCAACGCCACCATAGTAGCAAGTTTTTTTATTTTTTCGATTAAATCTATACAAGTAATTAAATGGAATTTCAAGCATATTCACCTGCACATTATTAAGGGTTTCCTGAAATTTAACCCCTTTCATGTTTTGTCCTATTACACTTAATTGCTTTGGACTGTATCTTTTAGACAAGTAAACTAATCCTGTTTCGGCGGAGAAGTGATTGCCTTCTCTGCTGAATGTGAAGCCACCGCCAGCACCCAGATTATAGCGATTATAACTGTCGATCTCTTTACCTAAAAATACATCTTTGGGAGTATGTATTTCATTTATATTCAATACGGTCACAAATCCCAGGCTATAGCGATGCTTTTTTTGTTTTTTATCCGCTTTTGAAAGTGATAGCCCTGCTGTTGCTGAGTTGCTGCTGATTGTTTTACTGTCATGCTGAAGAAATGAAAGCATGGCTTCAGAGCGGTCGCTTTCATGAGTTGAAGCAGGTGCAGAGATTGCCTGCGATGAATGTGTAGCCACCATCATTTGAGCCGCATTCAATTTCTTGACTGTAGCTAAGGGGATGGAGATTGATTTTCCAGGATTACTACTATTAATAGTGCTGCTGACTTGATCGGTTAAAGTAGCAACTCCCGATGAATTCAATTGATTGGCTTGTTGACTGTGATTTGTCTGATAGTATATTATTCCAGCTCCCTTAGGCTGTTGAAGTTGTGGCAGATCGAATAAGTTCTGCACCGTATAAAATAGGATGAAAATGATAGCTGACTCCAGGAGTTTGTGTCGATAGACAGATCGCACTCTTTCTTCCTGCAGCTCAAGTTGATCAGATAGTTTTTTCCAGTTTTTTGATGCGTAGTTCGTTTTATTTTTAAGCTTTTCTCTGATGCTTTTATCAAATTCTTGATCAGCGATTATTTCATCAGCTGCAGAGTCATTCTTTTCCAGTGACAGCCGTGCTTCCATCTTCTCCCAGGCGCCGGCGCCGGGTTGAATTTGGGAAGCCAAGTCTTCCATTGAATTTTTGATTTTATTTTCGAATTCCTGATTTTGCATCTGAGCGATTAAGGTTTGCTTGTCGAACAATCCTTATGGTTGAACGGTGGTGTTTTAAAAACTATTTTCCGGTTAGGAATTTTTTTAATTTCAGTCTTGCTTTTACCAGATTTGACCGCGATGTGCTTTCCGTTATGTGCAGCTGTTCACTTATTTCCTTGTGCGAATATCCTTCAATGACATACAGATTAAAAATCGCCCGATAAGCAGGGGGGAGATTTTGAATTGCGGCCAATATTTCTTTTTCGCTGTATTGACTGACGGCGTCAGCATCGAGACTCAATAATTCATGCGCGTTATCTAATTCTTCAGTTCTTTTTCGGGCATGTTTTCGATAGTAATCAATACAATTGTTTACGACCACGCGCTTCATCCAGGCACCCAGAGAAGTTTCCTGCTGGTATTTGTGCAGCTGGGTAAAAATCTTGATGAACCCTTCATGAAGGAGGTCAAGCGCATCGTCTTCGTTATTTGAGTAACGGAGACAAATCGCCATCAACTTACCGTAATGCTCCTCATACAATATTTTTTGTGCCCATCTTTCATGATTGATGCAAGCACTGATAAGGTCTGATTCGCTGTAAG
>JBMOJB010000313.1:0-2914 GCA_049316985.1 Saprospiraceae bacterium
TTTCTTTTCCTAATTGTACGCAGCCAAAAAGTTGCATTTACAAGTTGAATTCAAGCATTATTGGTATGGAAATAATCATATAACCACCAGATGACAACACTCTAAATGCTTCTGACATAGCAGCTCTCTTGTCAAATAGTGATGATTGAAAAACCCGGAATGCAAATACCAAATCAATAGAGCTATTTGAAATATCTTTTAAATGTTCTGCTTGATTTTTAAAATAGGTAATAGCTGGTAATTTCTTCTTAGCAAAACTGATAGCCTCTTCTGAAATGTCAATTCCACATACGCTACTACAATTTTTATACAAATTTTCGACGGCATATCCATTTCCAATCCCAATATCTAATATTTTATACCCAAGAATGCTGGCAATATTTTTCTTGTTTAAAAAGTCAAATAAATATTCCTCCCAAGGTTTTATGTTGGATAATTTGATTTTTTCTAAACTTGTTATTTTTTCATCCTCCTTAGGTTTGGAGTATTTTAATGTGTATGCTTTTTCTCTTGCTGAATCAATTATGTTATCTATCTTTTCCTTTTGATAATTGGGATAATAAATAGCTTTGGTGTAATGCTTTAAATCTAAAATTGAAAAGTCGGTTTTGAATTTTAAACTATCAATATTCAGTTCATTATGCCTAAGTTCATTCTTGATGATTTCCGAAATTGAACAAATCGCATATTTTGAGTTATTATCAATCTTATTATCATCCTTTCCTTTGAAAACAGCTTTTTTCTTTTTTGATTTATCTGAAGATTTTGATGCTATTAAAGAGAAAATACCAGTAATAATTGCTGCAATTATTACAAAAGCTCCTGTTATCAATGCTATTGTCATTTCCATACTCATGATAATCTTGTTTTTTTACAACTCTTTTTCTTAATATTCTCCTATTTTGCACACTGCCAAGTCAATTGCCTCCTGCTTTAGCTGGAGGAAAAAGGATTGAAATGTCTTCGGCTTTAGCCAAAAACATAAATATGAAATCTTTCGGCTAAAGCCAACACCATATTCTACTATTTAAGAATAGGCTAAAGCCCAATCCTATTGAACCAAGTATTTTTCATCAATGTCCAATCCTATTGAAATCATTTCTCTTCCACCTCAAACGCCCCATGCAGCAATGCTTTGAGCAATTGCTCGGTAGCAAGTTGATTAGCAATTATATGTGCCTTGAGCTGTTTGGTTTTTTCTAACTGCTTTTCTATTTCGGCTACTATGCGCTTTTGTTCGGATAGTGGGGGAAGGGGAATTGGCATTTTATTAAAGTCTTCTCTTACAATATTATTCATAGACGTACTCTTACCTGTCCCAAGTTTACTATAGTATTCAACAGCAAAGAATGTTGTATTGTATAGTTGAATATAAATTTGGTAAATGTCATTCATAAACACAAACCTTATACTTTTATCACTTAAAATTAATTTAGATTTTGGTTCTTGATGAACAATACAAGATTTGCCCGCAAGTCCTTTTGAGCCACTGGCTCTGCAAAAAATAATATCGCCAATATGGATACGGATTTTTTCTAATTCTACATTTTGATTTGGAAGTCGTTTGTTTTCTACATCTTCAAAAATCCCTGTTGTAATTGCACTTGTCTTAATAACACCCCATTCATTCAATTTTGCTGACTGACCTTCTGCGTTATAGCTTTTCCCAGCTTCGGAATATAATGTCAAATCCCCCAACCTACACCACACCCAATTTTCAGGAATTTCAAAAGGAATTTCCTCTGCTTTAATGGCTGGTAATGGTTTTTCCTTTTTCCCCGATGCTGCTTTTTCAGCTTTTATCCTTTTCAGCAGTTTACTAGCTGGTTCATCCGCTGCATCTTGTGCCACCAACTTTCCTTGCACCGCTTCTTGTAAAATGGCTTGGTTCAGGTTTTCGAGTTGAGTGAGTTGAGAAGTTAATTCATTTTGTAGAAGTCTAATGCTATCTACTGATTTTAAAGATTTATCTAATCCAAAACTATCATCATCAAAATTAGTTTCTCCTTTCTCAACTTGTATAATTATTTCAACTATTTTTTTTTGTAATGAAAGTTCTACTAATGGAAAATTAATTGTAGAAATTCTCTTTAAACTTATCACTGGTTGTGCTGCTCTGTTAGCAAATTGATTTAGATCAACATAGCTTAAATAATTAATCACATAATCAAGGTCAAACCGATTATCTAAAGATAATGCATACAATGCGTTATCTGTTACCCATGATTTTTTTGGAACTTTAAAAACGCAACCACATCTTGCGCCAACTCTTCCAATTGCTAGTGTTTCAAAATCCACATTATATGCTTCATGTGTAAAACTAGTAGAACCACCTCCACCAAATACAGGATACTCACCATCTATCATTTTATGCGAAGGTAAATTTATCCCACTTGACAGTTTTATTACATCATGAATATTTACAATCTCAATAACATTTCTAATATTGTTGAATAATGCAGTTCTTGCGGCAGCAACTTTTATTTCGCTATAATTAATTTTAGCCATTAGTCTATTGCAGTTACTTTTAGTTTATTAAGAAGTTCAATTGATCTTAAAAAAGATTTCTCTAAAGCATTGATAATACCTATTTTATCGTGATTAATTTCTTCCACCACCTTATTCGGATTTTTAATATCCAAATCGTACCCTCGTTCAATAATGGAATCGATGGAAACTTTCCAGCACACTTCGCTTTCCTGGCGGTTGTTCCACCATGCTTTTATGTCATCGAATTCTTCTATCCTTATCGGTCTGGTTTTGCTATACGCTTTTTGTCCTTCGGGTAAAATGTGTTCGTAATACCAAATTTCTTTGGTCTGTTTGCCTTTTTCAAAGAATATCAGGTTGGTATTTACCGTGGCATAAGGTGCAAAAACCGATTGTGGCAGTCGGATAATGGTATGCACATTGC
>JBMOJB010000314.1:0-2910 GCA_049316985.1 Saprospiraceae bacterium
TTACTGATAACAAACCCTGATTTTAAACGTTTTGTAATAACTTTACCCATATTTTAAAAACTTATTATCGTGAGACATTTTCTTTTTTGCATTGTTATATTATTATTTTCAAGCATTGCCTCCGCGCAGCAGGGTTGGGAAATTGGCCTTTTAGGTGGAGCAACCGGATATTTTGGAGATCTGAATACGCAGGTCAATATCACACATCCGGGTGCCGCCGGTACGGCAGTTGCTCGGTACAATTTTAATAATAGGGTCTCCTTAAGAGGTAGCCTAATGTATGGCTTGATAAAAGGTGATGATAAATGGTCCAAGAATTCTTTTGAAAGTCGTCGTAATCTCAGTTTCCGTTCTAATATATTTGAGGGTGCTTTAATCGGTGAATTCAATTTTCTTCCGCTGACACATGGCAGTAATGACGAATCTTTTTCACCTTATTTGCTCGGCGGGCTCTGTGTCTTCTCTTACGCGCCAGAGACAAAATACAATGGCAAATGGGTGGATCTGCGTCCCTTAGGAACCGAAGGTCAATTCCTAAACAATGAATACAATACATCATCGCTGGGATTTTTGTTTGGTGCAGGATTGAAAATGGATTTAACAGAGAAATGGAGCCTGAATGTCGAACTTACGGGTAGAAAGGTATTTACAGATTATCTGGATGATGTAAGCGGCAATTTTGCAGATCTTCGAGATGTGCGCAGATTGCATGGTGATATTGCAGCAGCACTCGCCGATCGTTCCGTAGAACCAAAAATTGGAACTGCAGGAAGACAAAGAGGAAATGGGAAAAATAATGATGCCTACGTAACATTAAGTGTAGGATTGGTCTATTACTTTGGTGATCTTAAATGTCCTAGTTTTTACCGTTAGTGTACTTTCTTATTTTTTGATTTCATTAAAAGGTTGACCAAAATGGGCAACCTTTTAACATTTATACTATGTTCAAACAAAATCAAACTCCCAGTGAAACCATTATTTACGGTAGGCACCCTGTATTGGAAGCAATCCATGCAGGCAAACCAATTCATAAAGTGTTGTTTCAGGAGGGAGTCCGCGGCGAACTTGAAAAGGAAGTTCGCCATACTTGTAAGCAATTTGATGTGCCTTTGCAAATTGTTCCAAAAGAAAGACTTAATAAATTTACCAGGGGCAATCACCAGGGAATTGTAGGTTTTATTTCGCTGGCCGAATTTGGCTTAATTGAAAATCTGCTCCCTGCTTTGTTCGAATCGCAAGAAGTGCCCCTTTTGTTAATTTTAGACGGTGTAACCGATGTTAGAAATTTTGGGGCGATTGCCCGTTCTGCTGAAGTCTGTGGCGCTCATGCAATCATCCAGGCAGCGAAAAATGCAGCTCATATTAATGAAGATGCTTTAAAAACTTCTGCCGGAGCGCTTACCAGGATACCTGTGTGCAGAGAATCCAGTTTGATAACTACAATAGGCTACTTGCAGAATTCTGGAGTTAAGGTGGTCGCTTCAGATCTGACCGGCAGAAAAAAAATTATGGAAGTAGATTTTACAGTCCCAATAGCCATCGTAATTGGCTCGGAAGGAGAAGGTGTGAGTCAGGCAATTTTAAACCGCGTGAATGAACGTTTTCTGATTCCACAGGCAGGAAAAACTGATTCATTCAATGTTTCGGTAGCGGCAGGAATTATGTTGTACGAAGCTATCAGGCAAAGACAGAGCGTTTAAAGAGAAAATTGTATTTTTGCAGTCCAAAATATTGATTATAATGGCAAATTATTTAGAAAAATTATCCGCGATTCACGACAGATTTTTGTACGTAGAGGAAGCGTTGGGAAACCCGGATATTGTGGGTGACATGGAGAGATTTGCGGGTCTCAACAAAGAGTATAAAGAGTTGAAAGCACTCGTGGAAGTGTATTTTGAATATAGAAACCTACTCGGAAATATCGCTACGGCAAAAAATGCTTTGAGTGACCCTGATCCGGATATGAGGGAAATGGCAAAAGAAGAATTGGATACATTACAACCACAACTACTGGAAAATGAGGAAAAAATTAAATTTTTGCTGATTCCTAAGGATCCTGAAGATTCAAAAGATGTAGTTTTCGAGATTCGATCAGGAACAGGAGGTGATGAGGCTAGTCTTTTTGCAGGAGATCTTTTCAGAATGTACGCACGTTATTTTTCTAAGCAAGGTTGGAGAACTGAAACGATTCTCGTTACGGAAGGAACCGCTGGCGGTTACAGCAAATTGGTATTAGAGGTATCTGGCAATGACGTGTACGGAACAATGAAATTCGAATCCGGAGCGCATCGCGTTCAAAGGATTCCTGACACAGAATCCAAAGGCAGGGTTCATACATCGGCCGCAACGGTGGCTGTAATTCCTAAATTTGAAGAAAAAGAAATTAACATCCGTCCTGAAGACTTAAAAGTAGATGTGTTCAGAGCAAGTGGTGCAGGTGGTCAGCACGTAAACAGAACAGAATCCGCAGTTAGAATTACACACTTACCTACGGGATTGGTGCAGGAATGCCAGGATGGTAGATCGCAAATTCAAAACCGTGAAATTGCATTGACCCGTCTGTATCAAAAAATTGTAGAGCAAGAAAGAGAAAGGGTGCAAAATGAATTTGCAGCACAAAGGCGCTCCTTGGTTGGGTCAGGGGACCGCTCAGAAAAGATCCGTACATACAACTGGCCTCAAAATCGGGTTACTGATCATCGCCTCGAAGGAGACATCAAAAATTTTAACCTTGATAAAGTTATTGAAGGAGAACTCGAAGAATTGCTTGACGCATTACGACTCGCCGAGTATGCAACTAAACTCGTCGAAACAGAGAACGAGTAGTTAATTACGAATTACGAATTACGAATTACGAGAGGCTGTAAAATAAACTCTGTCTGAATAAAATTTTTTATTAATTTTATACTT
>JBMOJB010000315.1:0-2905 GCA_049316985.1 Saprospiraceae bacterium
ATGTCAAACTCAATCTCATAAGAACGAGGACTTAAAAGAAAAATCAAGGGTACTTAGGAATGAAGTCATGCATCATAATGGCATGATGTTTTTCAATGGAAGACAGCTAACGCCTCTGTCCAACAGTTTAAACGAAGTAACATACAATAATAAAACTGAACGAGATTTTGCACTTCTATTGTGCGATTTTTGGAGTGATATAGATTTTCAAAATACACAAAATGAAGGGAACGTTTCCTTTCCAAATTCAAAAAAACCTGAAGCTCTGATGAGCCGAATTTTTCAGCTTTCAACAACTGAAAATGATTTAGTATTAGATAGTTTCTTAGGCAGTGGAACTACAGCTGCAGTAGCGCATAAAATGAAGCGAAAGTGGATAGGTATCGAATTAGGTGAACATGCTAACACTCATTGTTTGCCAAGATTAAAAGCCATTATTGCTGGTTGTGATCCAAGTGGAATTACAGAAATTACAAACTGGAAAGGCGGTGGCGGTTTTAAATTCTATACCCTTGCTCCATCACTAATTCAAAAAGACAAATACGGTACTGAAATCATCAATCCGGAATACAATGCCAACATGTTGGCGGCGGCTATGGCGAAGCAAGAGGGTTTTCGGTACCAACCCGATGAAAACAACTATTGGAAGCAAGGCATGAGCAGTGAGAAGGATTTCATTTTCACTACAACCCAATTCGTTACCGTTGCGATGCTGGATAAATTACACGAAGAGCTACAGCTCGGCGAAAGCGTACTAGTGTGCTGTAAGAGCTTCGCAAAAGGATGTGCTAATCGCCATTCCAATATCACCATCAAAAAAATACCACAGATGCTCCTGGGCAGGTGTGAATTCGGGAAGGATGATTATAGCTTCAATATTGTGAATATGCCGCAAGATGATTCAGCCGATCTAGTAGTTGACTATAGCGAAGAATCTATACCAATTCGATCAAGAGAAATGAACAAGATAAAGCCAAAAAATGCAAGTGACGAAGGCAATCAGCCTACGCTTTTCTAATACAAACAGAGCAGAACAAATGAATCAAACAGCAGAAAATATAAAACAACGCCTTTCACTTCGCAAACCCTTACAGGAAGCCCTCGACATACTTACACTTCTGGCAGACGAGCTGGAACTGTCCAAAGAAGTTGACCTCGCAGAAGAATTGATAAATGTACAGGCACTTATCCCCACTTGTACTGATTTCGAGAGAGCGTTTCCATCAATTTGCTTTAGCATCGCCACCGGAGTAGGCAAAACGCGATTAATGGGTGCTTGCATCGCCTACCTGTATTTAGAAAAAGGCATCAAGAATTTCTTTGTATTGGCACCAAACCTTACCATTTACAATAAACTTATTGAGGATTTTGGCAATAGCGGTAATCCGAAATATGTATTCAATGGAATAGCTGATTTCGTGCACAACAAACCGGTAATCATTACTGGTGACAATTACAACCAGACCAGCTCGTTGTTCAGCGATACGGAAATAAGGATCAATATATTCAATGTTTCTAAATTTGCCAGAGAAACCAAGCCGGTAAAGGAAGGAGGTCGCAATATGGCGCCACGCATTAAGCGATTGTCAGAGTATCTCGGCCAAAGTTATTGGGAATACCTAAGCGGATTAAATGACTTGGTCATCTTGATGGATGAAGCCCACCGATACCATGCAGATAAGAGTAAAGACGCAATTAATGAACTTATGCCGGTGCTGGGTCTTGAGTTAACTGCGACACCTGTTGATGAAAAAAGCAATAATTTTAGGAACGTGGTGTATGAATACAGTTTGGCTCAGGCACTTACTGACGGTTTGTATGTAAAGAATCCAACTATTGCCAAACGGAGAGATTTTAATCCGGCAGGCAAAAGTGCCGAAGAAATCGAAAAAATAAAGTTAGAAGATGCCGTAAGTTTGCACGAAGACACAAAACAGGAATTAATACTTTATTCGTTAAATACCGGCAAAAAATTGGTAAAGCCTTTTATTTTGGTTGTTTGCCGCGACACCAGCCATGCAAAGTCAGTGTATGATCTTGTTTCCTCCAGAGAATTTTATGATGGTACATTTGCCAACAAAGTATTGCAGATTGATAGCACGACCCGAAATGAAGAGTTGATCGAACAGCAATTTATTTCACTGGAGAGTGATGACAATGAAATTGAAATTGTTATACACGTCAACATGCTCAAAGAAGGTTGGGACGTCACCAACTTATATACCATTGTGCCATTGAGAGCAGCCAATGCGTCGATATTGGTAGAACAAACAATAGGTCGTGGATTACGACTGCCTTTTAGTGGAGAACGTACGGGTAATGAGAAAGTAGATAAGTTAACAGTAGTGGCTCACGATAATTTTGATACGGTCATTGCTGCAGCCCAAGACCCCAATTCCATCTTAAACAAACTCAAATTCATTGAAATAGATGAAGCGCAACTAAATGAAAGAGTGGAAGTTGTAACCGTTCAGAATACCTTTAACCATAACCTACTAAAAGAGCAAGACGAAGTTGACAAGATAGTTGAACCAGCGCATAAGCAAAAGCTACAAAACATAGTTGATGCAAAAAAAGTACTTGTAAATGTTATCCCCTTCTTCAATACCAATTCACAGGTTAAGAAAGTTGATGACCTTCTAAAACCTGATGTTAGGGCACAGGTAATGGAAGCAGTAAACAAAGAACTCTATACAGGGCAGGCTAATTTATTTGCTCCCCAAATTGTTGCCCAAGCAGAAGCAATGTATGAGAGATTGGTTTCCGATTTCAAAAAGAACATCATTGAAATTCCACGAATGGATTTGGTACAAGGTGAAGTTAGCGCCAGCTTTGAGGATTTTGATCTAAATATTGCAGAATTCACCTACGAGCAACTCAACGAAGAAATTGTTAGAATTGGCCT
>JBMOJB010000316.1:0-2893 GCA_049316985.1 Saprospiraceae bacterium
ATGACGTGACGAATTCTAATCAAATTTGCTTATTTTAATAATCGAACTCAGGTTAGTAATAATCTGAACACTAATACTTCCAGACTTATACCTTTTTTGTCGTAGAATCATCACCAAAAATAGTCAAAAAATACGCGGGACACCCAAAATTGTGATTTCCAATTTGCAACTAATTCACTTTCAATGTTTTAAAATCACGAAAAAAAAGTGTACTGAAGACAGGTTAAAATTTGATGATTATGGTATGCCGCTGCCGCGGCATGAATTATTTTTATTGGTCTGCCTGACGGCAGATTTATTTGAATAAAAAAGAGGACCCACAAACATGATTTTATGTTTGCGGGTCTTCTTATTGGATGAAGATTGACTATTAATACCAAAAAATCAGCGCATCTTCAAATGCTAAAATTTTCAAATTACAAATAGCGAAGCTATTATTCAAAAAGATGAAAATCGAAGATTTTCACCAAAATATCGTCAAATTTTCAAATTTTCAAATCATCAAATTGAATTAATATTTGTCTATTTCAACGATCATTGCGACAGCCTGACTATCTTGAGTCAGGGATTCGAATTGTATAATACCTTTATTGGAATTAAATCGTACATTTTGTATTCCGGCATTTCCAAGTGCTTCATTTACCTTAGCTTGATAAGTATTTTGTCGACTTGAATTGATAGCTGCATTCAATTTATTAAAATCAATTGGTTGTTTGGTTACAACGATAGCCATTTGGTCTTTATTACCGATCTGATCTGCTTGAAGTGATTGGTAACGAGGAAAAAGCCGATAACCTGTAATACCACAGAAGGGAGAGTGCTTTTTACTGTATGGAAATAGAATATAACTGGATTTGTCGCTTTCTTCTCCGAAAATATAAGTATAGCATTCGGTGTTGTTTTTTATTTCAATCTTGAACCTGGTTCCTTTGGTGATCGGTTGTATCGTTTTGAAAAGGTTTCCATTAGCAACAGTCAAAGGCACATATCTTTTGTTCTGGACGTCTGCAAGCCCAATTTCGCAAGCAAATTTTTTGCTTGCCATGTCCCCTTTTTTAGGCATAGGGTAAAGGCCATAAGCTTCTTGAGTAAAATGTTCGAAGTCGCGATAAGAAACCCACGCTATTCCATTTTCGCCCCACCTTGAACTCCATGAGTTCATGATTTGAAATGCTCCTCCTGCAAAATTGTCGTCGTAACCAATGACACACATACAATGTCCTCCCAGTGAGTTGTTGCCGGCATAATCCGACGACGAGGCTTTCCATAGCTTTTGACCCATCATATCTTGTGTAAAAGACTTGGTTACATTCATGCCAATAACAACGGGAGCACCAGCTACTAAATTTTGCTTGATAGCCATCATATCTATTCCCCGGGGATCATCAGTAGGTGTCAGGCGGTTGTATCCCCGCATTACATATTGAGAAGCTCTTTGTATTTGCTGTCCATCCGGTTGTCGATCGCAATCATTTTGATTGTAGCCAAAGTCTTTCAGGGGCAAACATCCTCTTCTGGTAAGTACCTCCATGGCTCGGTTGATGTACGAACCTTGACAACCGGCTAAACTAATCTGATTGTATAAAAAGGAAGGACTAAAGGCAATTTCATTAGGATTTTGACCGGTTGACGCAGATTCCAGGATGGTTCTTGCTGCATAGGCAGAGCCCCAACCAACACATGAACCTTGCTGGCCTTGGTCAAGACGTGTAGGTGCAAATCTTTCCAAAGAAACTCTTTCCGGCAAGGGTGTTTTAGTGGGGTCTAGTGGTTCAAATACTTCTGCTTTATCAAATTCTTTGGGATCTAGTGTAGCACCTCTTCCGGGCTGATCTCCAACGAATGATGTAGAGTTGTCATCGGTGCCCAGCATAGAACAGCCCTTGAAATACATAAATCCCAAGAGCAATAAAATAAAAAGTGTCAGTTTTGGAAATTTGCCGAAGGCTCCAAAAATGAGGGGAATGAACATCAGCAAATTGCCTATTCCGATTCCGCCTCTACCTTTGTTCGAACCTCCGGTATCGGCACTGCTATTGTCATTTTCGTCCCTATCGATTTGATTTGGATCATCGTCCACCATTCTAATTGGCATAGTAAATTTATTTAATGTGTATAATTGGTGTTTTTTATTGTAATCGAATTTTTACTGAGTTGGACCGTTGTCAACCTTCTTTTCAATTATATCCTGAATACTTTTCGGTACTTTTGATAAGAAATCGTACGATGTTAGTCCTTCAAGGTCTCTTACACTTACTCTGAAATTACCCCAATTTGTAAATCCTGCGCTTTGTTCATTTGGAATAACGACTGCGATCACCCGTGTTTGATCAGAAATTCGATTGACATCGTCGGTGCCTGAAGGTAAAATAACGATAACTTTCCAGCACTTAGCGGGGACTCTGATTCTGCCATTGTCAATCACTTTGGTTGGTAATGTACTCCCGCTGCTACCGATACCACCTTCTCCAAAACCGCCTGCCATGATGTACAATTCATTGCCTTGAGAAACAAGTTTTCTGCAGTAGGTTTCCAATTTGGCCCAGTTTTGCTGGTTTACATCCGGTGCTTGCGCAATGATATTTGACATTACGAAAGTTGCAGAATTATCTGCTATATTAGCGTCTCTATCTGATGAAGGACATAAATGACCGCGGTCAAAACCAGTACCGGAAAACGCTTGCGTTCCGGGACGATAAAATGCCGAGGGTAAATCATTGTCGGGACGGAAATCATCCTGCCGATTGACATTGCCAATCCACTCCGTAGAAAGATGCCAGCTTACCCAGTTTGATCTTCCGAATGTATTGTTGTAAGAAAGGACAAACTGTTTTTTTTCCAGTAAGTAGTTGTCTGTATTAGAGATAACCTTTGTTGCCTTACTGGGGTTGCC
>JBMOJB010000317.1:0-2836 GCA_049316985.1 Saprospiraceae bacterium
CCTTGATCGCTAAACACTCCACTTGGTGATTGTGGATTTATATTCATAGCATACCCATTATTCGTAAATGTATTACAATGAAGTTGATAACCGCCATTCTTTTGCTGGGTCTGAACACCGAAGTTGATATTGGTAAACTGATTTTCACGAGTCTCGCTGGCAATATTATCAGAGTTGTGCATGATGATTCCGTATGCGGTATTGGGAGTCGTAGGACTGTACACACCTACAAATTCGTTATTCTGATCTATAGTAGTGCCTGGACTATTCGCCAGTAGTAAAGCATAGGACCCTATGCGCATCGCCTGACTAGAATTTAATAATGAAATTCCTGCTCCTTCAGGAATTTCATAGAAATGGTTACCCGATATTGTGCTAAAATTGGCAGCATTTAATACTGCACTATGTGGAATACCTGTAAACGTATTACCAGCTAAAACAACCCCTTTCGAATTATTTATAGGATTATTGTACAATACTCCATAGCCTAGTCTGTCAAATTCACTCAAAAAGATTCTTAGCCGTGCGTTGTATCCTTCAATCGCCTTAGTTCGATCCTCCCAATCCAAATTATCTAGTCCTCCAAATGTACAATTTTCTACGGTGATATTGACCGTGTTTGCTTCAATAAAATGTTTTGACCCCAGTCGAGTTCCGCTTAATGTGGCATACAATGGATCTTTCAGCACATCATCACAGGAGAAATCAGCATTTTGTATTTTATTGGCATAATAATATGGAACGTAGGTATAGGGAGCAAAAAATATTGAGGACCTACAATTGACAAATGAAGGCCGATATTGCGGATATATAGAACTGCCAATCTCCAAAATTCCACCACCACCTGATAGCTTTGCGTAACTTCTTCCGTTACCATCATAATCTCTTTCACATACACTTATTCCGTAATATGCATCTCGAATTACTGAATTTCCAAACATCTGCATCTTACCTTGAGCTGATGGAGTAGGGTATGCTTGATTATTGCCGACCACTATGATTCCTTCCCACATTCCACCAACTTGACCACAATCCGCTCCTTTCAAAACACAATTATTGAGTACGAGCCATCCATTGGGTTCAATTACAATTTTTGTTGGCACAAAATTGGCAGCAGAAATACTATTTATTCGGAAATTAATTCGGTCATAAATATCATTTGTTGTATAAGTATTTGCAAAAGTTATGATTGTGTTGTCGATCGTTAATTTTCCACCTGATTTAATGGTGATGGTACCCTTAACAGATTTGGCGGAATTCCATACTACATTGCCACTGATATCTGCAGGTCCCTGAGTTGCATTAAAACAATCATTTTCATCAGCATCAAGATTGAGTTTTATGAACTCATAGTCGTCACCATGTAGTTCATTATTTCCACATATGACAAGTCCGCCGTCGGCAGTTCCGGTTATTCCAAATGGACAAAAATATTCTGCCGATTGGGTTCCAGATTTTGCACTAGTACAAAAATCTTTCCTCCATTTTTTGATAAAATCTGTTCCATTGTATTCTACCTTAATAACAGAGCCCAATATTCTATCACTATTGCTTTCCTGATCCGCACCTAGTAAAAATAGTGTATTGGTATTTTTTTGTACCATCTGATTCCAAAAATCAATCGCAGTTGCGTGACCAGCATCGATACTTGGAAGGAAATTTACATCTCCATTATTGATGTAAAAGTGAATCAGAGCCATATCACAATTATAATACTGTTCAAACTGAAATGGATCACAACCGCCTATTTTTGAACAGTCTGTCTCATTAATAAAATCAAATCTACTTAACAAAGCATAACTTTCATCATCGAATTGTCTGATCGAAAACCCTTCTTCATTGTCATTTTCCTGCACTAAATTATTGCAGGTATTAGCACTATCAGTATCATCTTCATAAACATTCAATGCCTCAAGCGTGCTTTCTCCAAAAGATGTCTCCCACTGTACATTACCGTCTATGTCTATTGCAAATGCATATACATTTCTTTTACCTCCGGGCAATCCGCTTTCTTCCGCATTCCAACCCGTAGTAACAAAATTACCATCTTTACTGCGAATAATGTCTGTAAGGTAAGAAATATGATCGGTTTCTCCGTATTGCTTAAATCCCACACCATTAAAATTCACATCCAGCCCAAAGTCGTTGAAATCGGCTTTAAAACAATATATTGCAGCCTGAAAAAGACCACCAGGATATTTAACCTGACCGCAAACATATACTGATATCAAAGCTCCATTTGAATCATATACAGGTTGCAAATTTGTCAATCGGCCATTTAGCCCATCAATATTATCGAACAATTCAAGATAACAAGGATCGCCACTATCATTTAATGCGATTTCACCTGTTTCAGCATCAAATATAGTAATCAATGGTTTTTTGTCTTTTGAAGTATCTCTGGTAAGGTTTCCTATTGCAAATAGATATTGATGTCCATCTTTAGTAAATTCAACAATATCATTATACCCACCTGAAAAAGAATCGTCGAAGACGTCATTTTGAGTAGGTATGGACTCCCAAATCACTTTAGCTCCATTAGTAGGTGAAAACTTTAGAACTGATGGGTGACGACGATTTTGTGTTGAAGTTATTGAGCGTGAACCACAAGTTATTGTTTTGTTTCCCGTAAATTTATCTGCAAATCCGCAGGAAACGTAATTTCCGTCGCTTGTCTGAATCACCCCCAAAGCCCAGTTGTCGTCAGTGTCAAATCCGGCAATTGTACTAGGAGTGGAAAAATCCCATTCTACAGTTGCATTTTGAGAATAGACCAGGTTTTGACAGGTTAACATCGTAAATAGAACAATTAATCTTAAGTATTTATTACTTTCTA
>JBMOJB010000318.1:0-2832 GCA_049316985.1 Saprospiraceae bacterium
TCAAACAACGAAAAATACATTTAAACAAGATAAGTTTTGAGAGCATTTATTATTGAAGATGAAGAAAAAGGCCGGAAAAATCTAAGCAGTCTGCTGGAAAAGCATTGCCCTGAAATTGAAATTTGTGGTTTCGCCGAAAGTGTTGCCGAAGCTGCAGTTATATTTTCTAATCCCGGATTTCACATTGATGTAGCTTTTCTGGATATTCAGTTGGCTGACGGTACCGTCTTTCAATTACTGGAATCACTGAAAGAAATAGATTTTGACATTATTTTTATCTCCGCTTACGCTGAATTGGCCTACAAAGGATTTAAATACAGCGCAATTGATTTCATTCCTAAGCCCATAGATATTGAAGCGCTGAAATCTGCTGTTTCCCGAATCAAACCCAGGACCGGCAAAACCAAAGAACGTTTAGAAGTATTATCGCAGACTATTAATAATCCAAACAACGTAGAGCGGATCTCGATTCCGGCATTGGATAGCATTTACTTCGTTAGTTTGAAGGATATGTTGCGTTTGGAAGCAGAAGACAATTACACCCATATCTACTTAAAAAGTGGCGAAAAGATTACTACCTCGAAAACCATCAAAGTTTACGAAGATATGCTGGAGAGAAAGAATTTTTTCAGAATTCACAAAAGCCATATCATTAATATAAATTTTATCAAGAAATTTGTAAAAGGAGATGGTGGTTTTGTACTGATGGACGATGGAAAACAAATAGATGTTTCTCGTCGGCGCAGGCCGGTATTCATCGAGTTTTTGAAGACTCTCAACAATGAATTGTAAGTTACTCGACTTTTGATATTACTTTTCCATCAAAGAACTCCGTTTCGATCAACATGCGAGGCTCAAGTTGATTCCTGGTAGAAATACTCTTGCCGTTTAGTCGTGTGATACTGAATCCTTTCTTAAGTATTGAGACAGGGTGGTTGCTTTCCATCAAATTTTCAAAGTGCGCAAGCCTGCTTTTTTCAAATTCGAGGATACTTCCTAACTTTGAGTGAATTGTATGATGCGCGGCATCCAGGTCTCTGGCGGCCGCTTGCAGATTAAACCTGCTTAACAATATAATTTTTTGATTGATTTCGCTGATCGTTAGTTGATGGACTCGATGAACAGACTGGTACATCATTCCGATCTTTGCAAATATCTCCAAGATGGTCTGTTCAAATCTTCTGTTTCGCTCAAGCAGGTATTCCGCAACAGCAGTTGGTGTTTTCAAAGAGACACAGGCAATTTCATCTAACACTGAAGTGTCAATTTCATGTCCTATGCCAACAATAACAGGAATGTGCAAGTTAGCCACTGTCTCACAAAGCGAGAAGTCATCAAACGCCAGCAGGTCGATTCGTGAACCTCCACCTCTTACAATTACTACTGCATCATAGACACCTTCTGATTGCAGTGCAATTAATTGCAATTGTTCTTGTATTTCTATGGAAGCATTAACTCCCTGCATCGGAACAGGGTAAAGGTCCAGACTAAAAAAATAACCCTCCGGATTTTCAGCGAGCTGTGTCTTGAAATCAATATAGCCCGCAGCAGTTTTTGAGCTGATAACTGCAATTTTCTGAATGACCGGTGGCAATTCCAATCGCTTTTGAAGGTCATAAACGCCGGCAGCGATTAATTTATCAATTGTGATCTTACGCTGCAAAGCCAATTTTCCAATCGTATAGCTCAAATCTATATCATCAATTTGCAAAGAAAGGCCGTATCGTTCATGAAAGACCACTTTAACTTTCAGATTAACTTCTGTTCCTGATGAAAGGATTTCGAAAAGTGTATTTCCATATCTATCTTTCAGCAGCTTTAGATTCCTTTCCCAGATAGTTCCTTTGGATTGTGCAATAATGTCGTTAGAATTTGGATCTTTTTCGATCAGATCTAAATACATGTGACCACGGCTGACGGCAGCATGAGATATCTCGCATTGTAGCCAGATAGCTTCCTGAAAATTTAGTGCGATTACCCGCTTCAGGTATTCGTTTAAAGCAAATAAAGTAATAGATCTCAATTGGTAAAAATATCCGTGAATTTATTTTTCTTAGCGATAAAATGTTGAAAAACAATGCTTTTATTATAATAACCGGCAGAATTCTCTTTTGCAATTCTGCACTTTTCAATTAGCTGAAGACTATCATTTCGTCTGGAAATCATTTGAAAAAAAGCAAAATAAAATGAAAAATGTGCCTTGATTATCATGAATATCAATCGAAATTTACCTTGCTTCAGGTAAAATACGCCTGCTATTCCATCTAAAATTAACCGGAAGGGGAGCAGCCAAAACAATTTTCCAACAGAAACATTCTTAAAAATGGTAAAAAGGCTATTTCTGAAATTAAGATAGACCTTGAAAGGGGAGTCATAATCCAATGTACCGCCACCGAGGTGATATACATGAGAATCTGGTTGATACTGAATCCTAAATCCTGCTTGCTTCAGGCGCCAACACAAATCTATCTCTTCCATGTGAGCAAAAAAACTGGTATCGAAGCCTCCGATGTCTATAAACACTTGCCTTTTGATGCACATAGCAGCCCCTGAAGCCCAGAAAATTTCAGTGGCCCGGTCATATTGCCCCAGATCTTCCTCCGTTTCAAGAAATATTCTTCCCCGGCAAAAAGGGTAGCCCAAAAAATCGAGCATTCCTCCTGCGGCACCTGCATGTTCAAATCTCTTTTTGTTCTTGAATGACAAAATTTTAGGTTGAACTGCAGCATTTTTTTCATCACTTTTAAGTACTTTGACGAGCGGTTTTATCCATCCTTTTTCAACTTCAACATCCGAATTAAGCAGAATCACCACATCGTGATTTACTTGCTT
>JBMOJB010000319.1:0-2809 GCA_049316985.1 Saprospiraceae bacterium
TATCCAACTTACTGTTGAAATTGCAGTTAAATAATACCAGGTATCTATCGTTGGTGATACCTGTATCTGTGAAGTAGTTTCTCCTGTACTCCACAAATAAGTGCTAGATCCTAATCCAGAAAATCCTATTTTCCAAGAATCTGTGCAACCCACTTTAAACGTATAAAAGGAACTTGTAACATTCACCTGATCCACTGCAGTACAACCTGCCGCATCACTAACCGTAACAGTATAAATGCTATTTTCAAATTGGCCACTCCCAGCAAAACCCGCATATGCAGACGTACTAACCGTTGTACTTGCTGTAGTTGCACCATTACTCCATAGATAATTAACACCACCACTTGCGACTAAATTGGCGGTTGGATTACTGCAGGTAAGTGTTACATCTGGTCCGGCATTAGCAATTATACCACATGGACCTTGCGCAAGTAATGAGTCATGAAAAATGATATTTGCAAAAAACAATATTGTCGAAAATTGAAGAACGTTGATTTTTCGGAAAGTTTTCATGTGAATTAATTTGAAAAATTATCATGTTGAAATTATTGAAAGAAAATATGAATCGATGTTCTCGATATTAGTAACTAAGATCCGGGAAAGAACACTTACTGATCACTTCTCATTACATTATTCTTAAATATCATTAATAGCTCTTAGCCAAATGCGAAAACACTTTTTAACAGATAAAACACAAAAGTAACCACACCCTCCTCCCCCCACAATACCCCCCACGTAGTATTTTTGTGATATAAAACAAACAAAATTTGAATTCTAAGATGGTAGTTTGTATTTTTGAATAAAATACAACCCGTGAGAATTTTTCAAATAAATACTAAATTACTAGAACTGGTTTCATTTCGGGATTTTGGCACGACCAGACAAATACTATTTTTTCTATTTATAGCTTCCTCTACCAGCTTTATAACCTGGTACAAGATGAACAATCGGTTAAAAAAATCCCAAAAGGCACCTTTTAAAAGTGACTTTTCTCCCAAAGAATCTTTATCCAACATCATTACAGGTCAGGAGCTGGAGCGTCAGCAAATCTCACAGAAATTGCATGACGAAATCATCATTGCTTTAGCCTCCTTGAAGATGAAACTATCCAGCTATTGGAAAAATAATGATGAGGTCATGGAAGATATCATGCTCGAACTGGATGAAATCGGAGATGAAGTGCGAAATATATCACATGCATTGAGCCCGCTTGCGTTGCAGAACGACCAATTGGTGGTGGCCATACAAGATTCGATTTGCAGAATTAAAAAAATGGACCCTGAATTGATAATAACTTTTGAATATGACTCCTTCGATGAAAATATTGTGAGCGACAACATAAAAAAAGCACTGTTTTTTATCTGCCAGGAAATGCTCTACAATATTGTAAAGCATGCCAATGCTTCTAATGTACTGGTGCAAATCAGCGCGGACAAATTGTCCAATGAGGTTCATTTCGGAATCACGGATGATGGTACCACGTTTAGCATGGACGACCAATCCAATGGTATTGGCATTTTAAATATTAAATCCAGATTGGCACTGATAAATGGCCGGTTGAAGTTCGAGCCTAATCCAGATCGAGGAATGAATCGTGAAATTGAAATTCCCTGCCAGTAGCTAACCCAATATGCGACTGGACATTACTAATTTTGTCAACTCAGTGGCAGAATGTATTTTCAATTTGTTGAAGATGTTTCTGCGATGCGTACGTACTGTGTGTAAGCTGATAAATAAATTTTCTGCGATAGTCACGTTTTCAAATCCCCGCACTATATATCGAATGATTGTTTTCTCACGATCTGACAACTTCCTTAATTCGTCAAAAAAATCTATCTCAATTTTATCTTCAGTAGATTCCGGATTATTCAACTTGAACAGTGGTGAAAAATAGAGTCCCTTCTCCATAACGGATTTCACAGCCCTTACAAACCCTTCCCTTGAAATGTGCTTGTTTAAAAATCCATTCACGCCGAGCTTCATCGATTCGCGCAGTACACTGTCATTGTCGTACGATGAAAACATCATAATCTTCAGATTTGGATGATTGGCCCTGAATGCTGCAATTTCACTGAGTGAGCTCTTACCATTAAAATTAATATCCAGCAACAGTAAGTCCGGTTGGTGCTTTTGCAAACTATCCGATATAAGATGAAGCTGTTCGACAAAATCACAAATTTGAATATTTTGCTCGTCTTGAACCATGGCCCGGATACCTTCAAATATTATGGGGTGATCATCGGCAACGATAATTTTTACAAGCTTTTCGTTTTGCATGATGTAATTGATATTGTATTTTTCAAAATAATACAACAAATATAACGCAAAGATTATTTATTCAGTAGCTTTTATCACAACAAAATAAAACAGTGTTCAATATTACCCCAAATAGCATGATGCATTACTCCCTCTTCTAAGTCTGAAATGTCGTCCTTGCAATGGACATCTCACCGGTTGACAGACATCAAAGTTCTCTCTACAGTGGACATCGCTCTGGTTGAAAGTCTGAAATGTCCTCCTCACATTGGACATCGCTCCGGTTGACAGACATAAATGTCGGCTTCGCATTGGACATTAGTCCTCTGCAAAGTCTGAAATGTCCTCCTCACATAGGACATCGCTCCGGTTGACAGACATAAATGTCGTCCTCACAGTCGACTCCGCTCCGGTCGACAGACTTAAAAGTCGGCTTCGCATTGGACATTAGTCCTCTTCGCAATGGACATTACGCACCTTCACAGTCAGAAATGTCGGCTTGATAGTCGTCGCGGCAGACTGTCATAGTCAGTAATTAGGACTGTTAAGGCAT
>JBMOJB010000320.1:0-2801 GCA_049316985.1 Saprospiraceae bacterium
GTACCCGTTACTTCTATGCTATCACCATTAGAGAATTGCAGTTTGAAGATGCTACTGGTAACGTGCCTGAATACACCCGTTACCAAGCCTCCGGCCCATTCATCATCAGGCGATGTATTGTTTTTAGTGGCTCTGTAATGCGCTATATCAACGACTGTTGCGTAACCATCCAGACCCAATTCGGCCAAATGAAGATAAGTATTACTACCGATTTCTGAAATGCCTTTTACTTCAAGCCAGGCTTTTGGTCTTAATAATTTTATTTCTGATATTGAACCATCTGCCTTTGGCATTGATAGCGTCACGATACGGGCATCTACAAAATTATCGCCCATCTTATCCAGCTCTTTTTGGCCAGCGCTTGTGTACGGATCAGGATTTATTTCACTTGCAATTGAGTACGCGATTTCATTATTATCACCGCTATTGGCAATCGATGCATAATACCCACTTGTTACTTTATTATTCGAAGCAACATAATCCCCAATTTTTATGTCCTTGATTGGTTTATAAGTTTCGAGATCCGGACCATAGACAGGTGTGTTGGCGGTAAAGCATGCACCTTTTCCACTTAAGCAAGTTAGTATTTCTTCTTCAATACTCCCCACCGCCGGATTTGTACCGCAATGATCCGCTAAGCGTTTTTCCAACGCTTTGGCTGTTTCAGTAAAACCCCTCATCCCAAACCACAAAAACGAGACCTCACAATATGCAGCAACTAAATCTTTGTGGACATTTGTCCATCCTGGATCTGTCTTCACCTTTTGATTGATGGCGAGATCACCCATATAAACTCCTAAGTCGATTAATTGGGGTGCTGCTGCTACCCAGCCTTCAACTGCCACCGCCGAAATAGCGATTTCACTAAGAGCTACAAACATAGCTGCTTCAACTAATAGCACTACACCCTCTGCAAATTCTTTGTCTACATCCTTTTTGCTAATGGCAAATAAAAGCATCGCGGGGATTCTATATTGCTGACCTTTTGAAAAAGTAGATTGATTTCCATTTTTATCTTTTCCAAGTGAAAAATCAGATTTACAAATGAATAGTACTTCATCATATGGGGATAACTCAATTGGCCCACCTACGTCTTCAGGCGTGTCGAAAGTAGAAGTACTATTTCCATTTAGTGACTTCTTCATTTGGTATGGCTGAAATGAAATTTTGTTGTTCTTTATTTCTGCTTTGAGCTTTATTCTACCTTCCTGAAAAATAAAACCACGGTTAAACTTAAAATAATCTGCAGTATTGTTATAGAGTGGATTATCATAATCTGAGGATAGTGACCACAATCTTGCTAGTTTGGAAATTATTGCTTTCCTTTGCCAATCGTTTAAGCCGCCAGTTTTGTCAATTATTTTGGAGGTATGAAAGCCATGCAGCTCTTTTAAAAGATCCGTTGCTTGATTATCGGGTGTATTTTCGATTGTTAGTAAAACATAATCTTCGCACCCCGGGAAAGTTCCATTTCTATAATAGGAACCTGTGCAAGCGGTATTTTTTAAGAGTTCAGCAATAAGGCTTTTCCGTTCACTCGCCACGAGTTTTTTAAAAGGGCCAGTTAAAATATACGAAAAAGCAGCCTGTGCAATTACGTCACCAATTTTGTAAGAAAATTGCTGCGTAACTAGATTTTCCAGTGCCGAACTATTGCCAAGCCCGGCATAATCTCTAAAAGATTCGACTTTTTCTGTTGCATACGTCAAAAGAAAATTAATGGCTTGCTGATAATCATTTGCACTTCTCGGGACTTTGTTCTTGAAGAAAAAATAGTCTGAAACAGGATTAAGGTTCTTTCCTTCATGGTAAGTTGTGATTTCCAAATTCCCACTAGAATTAATATTCCAAAAATCACTTCTTAATTCTACATCTAATGCAGCTAGGAGGCTACAGTATAGCATTGCTTTACTTTTATCCTCAGCGGATGTTGTAGCTATTTTAGAAGACTCTATTCGATAGAGTTCAGTTGCAATCTTGTCTGAGCCAATTTCAGCGGAGTTACAAGGTTTGGATGTCACGTTAATCGCGACAGACAAATTTTGCAAGAAATTTTGGTTTTGAATCGATTGAATGTTCGCTAGTGGCCAATTCACAGCAATCCCTGCTAAGCTCCGCTGCCGCAGAGTGAGATTTTGTGTATTTTGAAAAATATCAACTGCACAAGGTGAGGTATATCTGACGTATTGAATTTTAGTATTTCCTAACACTGTTAACGAAGCTAGATCCTCGCTGTAGTAATCGGTAGTTGGTGTGTCTACATTGGAGATAGGGTCAACAATGTATTTTTTATACCCTTTGAAATTTGTGCCATCTATATCAGCTTTATAATGCAGTTTGACATTGTTTTCTGTTGAAACCCAACCCCAAAGTACTCCACTATATTCAGCTGGAGCGTTTAATATTGTGGTACAATTCAGCCACATATTGTCACCGGAAGGCATGGCATACCAAGCTGACCAATCGAATACCCGATCTTTGTTTTCTTTAGCCCATTTAATAATTCTTTCAATTCCTCCTATTTCAACATCAGTAGCCTTATCGGGCTTTTCTCCTTTTTCATTACTTATGGTTGAAAAAATATTTCCGACATTACGATTAAATTCATCAACTTCATTTTTGTCAAATTTTGGCAATACTCCGCCAGATCCACTACTACCAGGCACTGTAGGAGATGGAGCAACAGTTAGAATTTTTATTTTAGCTTTATATGTTACTTTTCCGCTTTTGGAGTCTAGTATTTTTCCAATGATCAAATAATTCGATGGGGCAGAAGTCAAGCCAGATATTTTCTTTTCCAT
>JBMOJB010000321.1:0-2800 GCA_049316985.1 Saprospiraceae bacterium
AAAAGGCAGAATAATGCAGCGGATGCGGGCAGTTGGTTGCGATTGGGACGTTTTGCATTTGGAGTTCATGGATTAAGCATACTGGGTTACACCTTTTGTATGTTTTTTGTGATGACTTACAAATATTATGAGTATCAATATGCTCAGCAGCATGTGTCGGATGAACTGCCGTTTCAATATATTTTTGCCGCCTTCTGGGAAGGGCAGGAGGGTAGTTTTACCCTGTGGATGTTTTGGCATGCCGTACTGGGATTTGCAGTAATGTTGCGCTCAAAACAATGGGAAGCTCCGGTGCTTTCAGTTTTGGCAGCGATACAGGTACTTTTAGCAAGTATGATTATCGGCGCCTATTTCAATCTTGGATTTACTGAATTCCGTCTGGGAAGCAATCCGCTTTTGATGTTGCGGGATGTAATGGATGCACCAATTTTCAACAAGGCAGATTATGTATCGTTGATCAAAGGCAATGGCTTGAATCCCTTGTTGCAGAATTACTGGATGACGATACATCCGCCGACTTTATTCCTTGGTTTTGCGAGTACGTCCATTCCTTTTTGTTTTGCGATTGCTGCCTTATGGCGTAATGAACATAAATCCTGGTTGAAAGCAGTAATGCCCTGGGCCTTGTTTTCAGGTGCCATCTTAGGTACAGGTATTTTAATGGGCGGTGCATGGGCATACGAAGCGTTGAGTTTCGGTGGATACTGGGCCTGGGATCCGGTGGAGAATATGTCGCTGGTGCCTTGGTTGATACTGATAGCAGGAATTCATACCAATTTGATTGCGAGAAACACCGATAATGCTATTAAAAGCACTTATTTGTTTTATTTGTTGTCATTTATTCTTGTTGTTTACTCCACATTCCTCACACGAAGTGGCGTACTAGGAGACAGTTCCGTACATGCCTTTACGGAAATGGGACTGGAGTGGCAACTGGTAGGATTTATGGCAATTTTTACGCTGTTGGGCTTTGGTTTGTATTTTTACAGGAGCAGACACATCCCTACAGTCGAAATAGAAGAAGCCACCGGCAGTCGGGAATTCTGGATGTTCATAGGTGCTTTGGTTCTCTTATTCTCTTCTATTTTGATCACTTTTACGACTTCTATTCCGGTCTATAATAAGGTATCGGAAGCTTTGGGTAAGCCTTTGAATTTGTCGCCACCAGTAGATGTAATCGCACATTACAACAAATACCAGTTGTGGATTGGTGTATTTATTGGTCTGTTGAGCGCATTTGCACAATACCTCAGGTATAAAGAATTAAATTTTAGCGGATACTTTAAAAATATTGCTGTTTATCTCGGTATTTCTTTTGTGCTTAGTCTTTTGTTGACTTTACTTGCGGCGCAATGGATCGATGCCCGCGCATGGCAATACATTTTGCTGCTTTTTTGCGGTATTTTTTCATTTATTGCAAATGCTACCTACTTGTGGGCATTTATGCGCAGCAATTTAAAGGCTGCTGGCGCTGCAGTGGCGCATTTAGGTTTTGGATTGATGATTATCGGAATTATGGCTTCCGGGCTGAATAAGTTGTTTATTTCATCCAATCCTTTTGCACAGGAAGGATTGATAGAAGGAGAGGAAAAAGAATTTTATCAAAAGAATATTCTGTTGATGAAAGACTCTCCAATGTTCATGTCCGGATATACTGTTACCTATGTTAGAGATACGATGTGGGATTTTACAAGACGCTTTGAGATCAATTACAAAAAGAGGGATCCGAAGACCGCAGAAATCACAGAAGAATTCAACTTGTACCCTAATGTTTTGTACGATAAGACGTTTTCAAAAGTTGCGGCATCCAATCCTTCTACGAAACACTATTGGAACAAAGACATTTTTACGCATGTATCTTCCTTGCCTAAAGCAGATCTAGATCCTAAATTTAGAAAGGAGCAGGAAGATAGCTTGAAATACCAAATGTATACTGCAAAAACAGGAGATACCCTTTTTACCAAGAGCTGTTATGCTCAGATTGAAGCAGTAACCATGAATCCGCAAAATCGCAGCTACAAGCGCGAGCCCAATGACATTGCTATTGAGGTGAAGGTCGCGGTTAGAAAACTGAACACTGACTCTGTGTGGTATGCTCGTCCTGTCTTGGTGCTTCGCGAAAATCAAGTACTTAGCTACCCAGAGGCGATTAATCCACTTCATATTAAAGTCAGAATTCCTGAAATCATCTTTGAGCAGATTTTCGAAGACGATCAAAAACTAAAATATACCGACCATGAACTTCTGCCAGGCGAGATACTTGAGCTGGACGGGACGAAGATTAAATTTTTGGATTTCGATAAAAAAGGTACACACAGTGCTTATCAAGCCGAAGCCGGTGATGTTGGAGTCAATGCCATTCTCGAGTTGAACAAAGGCAATCAGACTGATATCATCAAACCGCTGTTCGTCATTCGCGGTGACAAACCATTTGCTTTAAAGGATCAATCGATATCTTTGGGCCTACACGCCAAACTAGTCAGTATCAATCCGGCGAAGGGTTCGGCCTTGTTATCGATCGCGCAAAGCTCAGATAAGGCTCAAGAACTACCTGTGGAAATCGCCGAAAACATCGGCAGAAGTGATTACATCGTTTTGCAAGCCATAGTATTTCCAGGCATCAATTATTTCTGGATAGGATCAATACTAATGATGATCGGTTTGGGAATGGGGTGGATTAGGAAATTGACAATTAAGAATTAAGAATTACGAATTACGAATTACGAATTAAGAATTACGAATTACGAATTACGAATTACGAATTACGAATTACGAATTACGAATTATCACCTTTGCAATT
>JBMOJB010000322.1:0-2774 GCA_049316985.1 Saprospiraceae bacterium
AGACGAGCAAAGTCGTATGTCACTTGCTTTTTGCTGATCGACTTCTCCAGACTCTTGATAATCAACTTGCTTACTTTATCCCAGCCCATGTAATCAAACATCATACAGCCGCTAAGGATGACAGAAGAAGGATTCACTTTGTCCAATCCTGCGTACTTCGGAGCAGTACCGTGTGTAGCTTCGAATACGGAAGCACCGGTCACGTAGTTGATGTTGGCACCCGGAGCGATTCCGATACCACCTACTTGTGCAGCCAATGCATCAGAGATATAGTCGCCATTCAGGTTCAAGGTAGCGATTACATCGTATTCAGCCGGACGAAGCAGGATTTGTTGCAAGAATGCATCGGCGATTACATCTTTTACGATGATTTTGCCGGCTGCTACTGCATCAGCCTGAGCTTTGTCGGCTGCAGCTTTGCCTTTTTCTTCAGAGATCTTGTCGTATTGTGCCCAGGTGAAACACTTGTCGCCAAATTCGCTTTCGCAAAGTGCATATCCCCAGTCTTTAAATTTACCTTCGGTGAATTTCATGATATTGCCCTTGTGTACCAATGTCAAGGAAGGCAATTTCGCTTTGATCGTGTGCAACATCGCTGCTCTTACCAGACGCTCTGTTCCTTCTTTCGAAACCGGCTTCACGCCAAATGAAGATGTCTTAGGGAAACGAATTTTCTTCACACCCATTTCATCTTGGAGGAAATTCAACATTTTCTCAGCTTCAGGCGTACCTGCAAGGAATTCGATACCTGCATAGATGTCTTCTGTATTTTCACGGAAGATGATCATATCCACATCTTTCGGAGATTTTACCGGTGAAGGCACACCTCTGAACCAACGAACCGGACGCACGCAAGCGTAAAGATCCAATTCCTGACGAAGCGCTACGTTTAACGAACGGATACCACCTCCTACCGGAGTAGTCAACGGACCTTTAATAGACACGAGGTATTCTTTGCAATCGATTAATGTTTGTTCAGGCAACCAGCTTCCGGTTGTTTTGAAAGCTTTTTCTCCTGCCAATACTTCATGCCAGTGAATTTTCTTGGTGCCTTTATATACTTTTTCCACTGCTGCGTCGAAAACCATCTGAGCAGCTTTCCAGATATCCGGACCAGTACCGTCGCCTTCGATGAATGGAATTATTGGATCGTTTGGAACTTTTAGTTTACCTGTTTTTTTGTTAATACTGATTTTTGAACCTGTCATAAGAAGAGGTGTGAAAGATTTAAATTTTGAATATGTTTTAAAAGTGGCGCAAAGGTACGCTATTTATTGATTGATTTTCATAAAATACATGCATTTTCACATGATTTTTATCATTTTTTGGAAGGTTTGTACAAAATCTTATACGCATGCAGAATATTCGGCTCTCTGTTTTTCATGTTTTTACCTTTTATATATTGTATGGACTCGATCTGTCCGTTCAGATCCAGATTTACCCGCAGCTGCAGCAGGTATTTTCGCTTAGATTTCATAATCTCCGCGACACTGGCATCTGCCTTAAAATCTGCTTGATAAAAGGTCAGCTCCTTCCATCTCTCTTGTGTTGGTCCTTCTGTCTTCAAACCATAATCTTCTTCCCAGGAGAAATCTCCTGAAGCGGATACTTTTGTTTGCATCGTATCGATCAGCATCTGGAATGCTTTCCAGTCCATCGGCGCATAGGGCTTCAGCTTTTTCGAATCCTTCAATATCTCCGGTCGACGAATGAGAAATGCTTTCGTTACCAGTGATGAAGTCGCCCGTTCAGATTCCGTATTCAGATTACAATCCAAAGTAAATATCCGGTAAGGACTTTGTGCCTGGAGGATTGCGCTTTGCAGCAGAAATGCAATTGTTAGCAGGGTTATGAATCGCATGGGTATTTGTTGTTTAGGATGTTTAATTGTTGAGGAGTTTAGGTTTGTTGGTTTGAGGGTTTGAAAGCTTGAGGGTTTGACGCAACATTATTCATCTCATTCTACGTAATTTCTGGAAAAAAGATCAAAAAAACACACAACAAATCAAGCCACATTTATGTGGCATAAAAATCAATTTACACCACATTTATGTGGTGTTCACTTCAAATCCTTAATTCTCACAAATCCATACTTTTCAAAAAGCTCCTCATATTCATCTCTAAAAGGCCTTTTCCGGTGATGTTGTTCCTGTTTCAAGATGTAATTCCGGACGATTGGAATCATCGATTCAGAGACCGACATGGCAAAGTATTCATCCTGCCATTCGAATTGCTCATCAATAAAATTTTGGGTATTGAACCAGTGCGAAGATTCGCCTTTAATCAGGTGCATGGTCTTCCTGATGGTTTGATCGGCGGCTAAAGAAATCAGACAGTGGCAATGTTGCGAGTAACCATTGACGACGTCGATAAAGATTCCTTTTTTCCTGGCATTTTTGTGGATGTGTTGCCACATCGTTCTCCTGATTTCTTCGGTTCGCAGGTAGTCAACCCAGTTTTTGGTCGACCAAACACAATGGATATACACTTTGACAAATGGCATTTTTTATGGCTTAGATGGTGAATAGGTAAAACAAGCAGTAAGGGAAAATTATTGTATAAAACCACCAGAAAAAATCACAATTGCTTCAAAACATATTGTTACAAACAAAATACTAATAAAAACATTGACATTTTGCAGGGAGGGAATTAATAAATTTCAAAAAACATCTTTATGTTGAAGAGAGAGAATTAATAAATTTCAAAAATCTCCTCAATTGCCTACACATTAATGTGTAGGCAATTGAGGAGATTTTTGAAATTTTTGCAGCAAC
>JBMOJB010000323.1:0-2769 GCA_049316985.1 Saprospiraceae bacterium
GATGCTGTTAAGAATTTCACACTCAAACTTATCAGAAAATAATATAAAAATGGAAACAAAATTAACTACTCGCAATTCGGGTTTTTCGTCAGGCAGGGCAACGGGCAAACTTGACCATATTTACTTTTGTTCAAATTCAGTGCAGGTTGAAAGTTTTGTACTGCAATGTCGATCCGTACGCAAAGCCTCTAAATTTTTGAACAAACCCTCCTTAAAATATGGCCATGCAGTTTCGTTAGCGCTTGAAAATTCTTTGATGAATGCCTAATTTTAAGTCATTGTTCATAAAATTATTGTTGTTATGATTCCGCTTTAAAATTCAGTTGAGGCATTTCTTGAATTAATGAAAGGGAAGATCTTTAGCCCTGATGCTTTGCAGATAATTTGTAATTCTCTTGCCAATTTCATTACTTAACATTACTTTTAGCATCAATTATCCATCAAAAACTAATGGAATGATAATCTATTTCACCCGAATCCAGGCAAGGCTTCATTTTACTTATAGGGCTAATTATTTCTGGAGTTGATTTTAAAGGGTTCCGATCACAATAGGGAAATAAATGATTGATATTCATTAGATTCGCTAGTCATGGCAAAGAAACTCGCAACAGCTATAAAATACACAGACCCTAAAAACACACATAATGAAATTGGTAAACGATAAAACTGAAATAATACTCAGACCTACCCTAATTTCAGACTTAGATACGCTGTTTGAATTTCAACTTGACAAAATAGGAGCTTACTTAGCGGCATTTATGCCAAAAGAGCCGACAGACAAATCAGCATACCTGGCTAAATACCAAAAGTTGCTAAACGACCCAACTGTGAATAATCAAACTATCATTTTAGACAATAGAATTGTAGGAAGTATTGCGAAATTTGTAGCGGAAGGTAAAGTCGAAATTACCTATTGGATTGACAGAGAATTTTGGGGACAAGGAATTGCGACAAAATCGCTTAATGACTTTTTGAAAATTGAACAAACCCGACCAATTTATGGTCGCGTAGCATTTGACAATGTTGGCTCACGGAGAGTTTTAGAAAAATGCGGTTTTTTAAAAACGGGAACTGACAAGGGCTATGCCAATGCAAGACAAACAGAAATTGAAGAATTTATTTTTAAGTTAGCGAAATAATAAGCATTCAACAATTATAATAAAATTATGACAAGTATGAATCAACACAGCAATTTCAACAGCAACTCTGATGAGGTATTCTACTTTTACAAATCCGTATTTGGCGGGGAGTTAATTAAAATAATGTGCTTCAAAGATAATGTCAAGTAGATTCGAAATACAAAACATCAAATACTGATCAATAGAATAGGCAATATTTGGTATTGAACGTTTTGCAGTGCAAGTAGACAGTTACTTTTTATCCGTCCATAATGTGAAAAAGTTGATAAATTGAAATAATGCATGCCTTAAACAAGTATAATATCAATAATTAGGCAAATTTTGAAGAATATTTAAAAACCATCTGTAGAAATATGAAAGAAACAGAATTGCATAATGAACGAATTGCAAAATTGATCTTTGCCTCTGTGTATCCGCACTATATTAAAAAGGTCGAAACCAAAGGTAGGACTGTAGAAGAATTACATCAAGTAATCGAATGGTTAACCGGCTTCGACAACGATGAACTGCAGAAGTTGATTCAAGAAAAGGTAACATTTGAAACTTTCTTTCAAAGAGCGAGACTCAACCCTAATGCAAAGCTGATTACCGGTCTAATCTGTGGATACAGAATTGAAGAAATTGAGAATCCTTTAACGAAGCAAGCCAGATATCTGGACAAGTTAATTGATGAATTAGCTAAAGGCAAAAAAATGGAAAAAATATTGAGAACCTGAGTGATTCATACCTAAAGAATGACTAGTTGCTACGACCGTGACTGACAATAATGCCGACGGCAGCGATCACTTGCCATTTGATGAAGTAGTATTGCGCGGCTTTCAATTTATACAGGATGAAATGGATTATCATTATATAACGCATCACGCAATGAGCGCAAAGAAATAACGGTTTCTTTAGCAATAGTTTAGGCAGCGCTGATTATTACACCTATCTTCATGCCCTATTTGGTTGTATGCCAAGCAGCGTTTAACCAAATCGAACTATTGCAAACTGCATTCGATTGCTTGATTGACTCCTTCATCACTGACCAGGTTGGAGTTGCAGAAAATTTTCTGACACTAAAGCTGGCAGCCAAACTAAAAGTAAATCTTCAGGATTTATTTCAAAAAGAACAATTTCACAAGGCCGGAATAGGAGATAGTGATCATCTGAATCACGACAAACAGTTGCGGAGTGATCAGATCTATTGGCTCGACCGATTACATAATAATCAATTCGAAAATCAATTTTTTGACCTGATTGACCACTTTGTCAGCTATCTGAATACTACCTGTTTTACCGGTATTACCGGGTATGAATTTCATTACGCATTTTATGAAAAAGGCAGTTTCTACAAAAAGCACTTAGATCAATTTCGAACGAGCAGTAGTCGTGCTTTTTCAATGATTATTTACTTGAATTCAGAATGGAAGATTGCTGACGGCGGACAACTTTGTGTTTTTCATGACAATCATACACAATTAATTTCTCCGCAGAACGCCAAATGTGTGTTTTTTAAAAGTAGTGAATTGGAACATGAGGTCTTGCTTACAAATGAGCCAAGATTGAGCATTACTGGATGGCTGAAGGTTAATTGACAATTGACAATTGACAATTAACAATTAACAATTAACAATTAACAATTGACAAT
>JBMOJB010000324.1:0-2739 GCA_049316985.1 Saprospiraceae bacterium
ACTGATAATGGCGACTCTATCAGCAAAGGTATTTTATTGGCATCATCCGATACCCAAAGGTTCAGTTCCGAACCTTCTTTGAACACCCGTCCATCTATCAGCTGTGGAGAAAACTGAATGGTTTTGTAATGCCCCATGTCTTTAACATGCTTTTTAGACTGCTTACCTTGGTATTTCACACTCAAGGGATATTCCTTTTCATCCAACATTACTTTTATCGGAAAGGTCGCTCCTTTACTAAAAGTGTTGAAATCGATGTTACGACAGTAGTAAAGTATCGAGAAAATATCGTGCATGCAATCTGACAACTTGAAATCACTTCGTTTGGTATTGTGTTCATGACTTCCCCGGTAAGATGTGGCCTGTCGTTTAGTTTGATCCAAAACTACCTTGTCATACAATTTGTATTTCCCTTCACTGATATCTCTAACAGAAACAACCGGCAACAAGCTGCTTTTATCGAGATAGGAATCATAATAATCCCGTACGGTATAAAACCAATCGTATGATCTATATGTGCTACCCACCGCTTTCAAATGAAATTGGTTGCCGAGGTCTTCCACTTTCATGTTTAACTCACCTGCCGGTACCCACACGAAATTCACATTATAATATATCTTATAGACCAATTCTTCTCCATGTTGAAATGCGGTATTGGGTATATAGCAAGGCTCAGCAATGGAATTCGTTGTGAATGGCTGCGTGTACCACTTCGGATCATCTACTACAGTAAAACTACTGATGATCAAATACATGGCGCTCAGCGAAAATGAGAGCAATAACTTATTGATTTTTATCATTTTGTCCGAAAAAACTTAACGTTTAGCAATAGTATAAGTCCAATAATAGCAGGTAAAATCACATTTAACAACCAAAGACTAAAAGTAGTAGCCAATATCGACACTTGATTGGCAGAAAAAAACTGCCAGATATACAAGGCTGTTCCACCTCTCATCAGCAACCCACTTACCGGTGGCAAAGGAATACTGGATTGCAGTAAAAAAACAGTAGCGATAGACGAAATTCCTATCAGTAGGTCCATCTCTATCCCCATATAAGTCAACAACAAAAAATACTGCGTGGAATATACAGCATAACGCAAAAAAGCAGTGAAAAGTGCAGTACTCAATTGTCGATTCGAATAATTTTGCAAAACATTAACATGCTCAAGCCAGTTGATCAGCACTTTCTTCACTTTCTGTAATACCGATACATTTCTACTGACCTTTCTGTATAACCTTCGAAAGATATTCATCATCAAATCGATATTATAGAAGAAGAACAAGGTCAGTAAGAAAGAGAAGAGTCCCAGCATCATTAGAAACCACAGGATCAGATCGGATACCATCGAAAAATAATGCATGAAATAGATAGCGCCGATGTAACCAAAAAACAAAGTCGCCAATAGCTGACTGATGCTTCCTAGAAAGGTCGCCACTACCGATTCGACGACATGATCCGATTTGACCAAGATGGCACGACCACCATACTCGCCCAGTCTGCTTGGAGTGAATATTCCGATAGATACCCCAATGAGTACCGCACGGAATGCCTTTGAGAATTTTATTTTTTCGAATTCCAGTACTAGGAGCCACCATTTCATGGCTTCCAAGGCCCAATTGATGGGCACCAAAGCGATGGTGATATAGAGGAGCGTGGGATTGCTCTGAGAAAAGCGGGAAAGGAAGTTGTTCAAAAGCAGATCTGCATCTTGTTTTTGAAACAACTCCCACCACAAAAAGAATCCAAATGCCAGTAGCAGGAGTGCCTTGAGTATGAACTCAGTGGCTTTCCTAGCCATTCGCTTTTTTATGATCAGCAAGGAATTGCTCCAAGCCAATATCCGTTAAAGGGTGTTTCAATAATCCGGTAATACAATTCAAAGGGCAAGTAACGACATGAGCACCTGCCTTGGCAGCTTGAACGATATGCAAAGGGGTACGAATAGATGCTGCAAGGATTTCTGTGTCAAAAAACTGAATATTATAGATATCAGAAATTTCCTGAATCAGGGCAATTCCATCCCAACTGATGTCATCCACTCGTCCTACAAATGGCGATAAATAAGTTGCACCCGCTTTGGCAGCCAGAATTGCTTGTCCGGCAGAAAAAACCAACGTGCAATTGGTGCGAATCTCATTGTCATAAAAATAGCGAATTGCTTTGACACCATCTTTAATCATGGGTATTTTCACAACGATAGTAGGATGAATGGTCGCCAGAATTTTACCTTCTCTGACCATCCCTTCATAGTCCGTCGCTATCACTTCTGCACTTACATCTCCATCCCCAACAATATTGCAGATTTTTTCATAGTGCTTGTAAATTTTGTCCTGTCCGGTTATTCCTTCTTTAGCCATCAAGGATGGATTGGTAGTGACTCCATCCAAAATACCCAAATCTTTGGCTTCACGAATATGGTCCAGATTCGCCGTATCGATAAAAAATTTCATAAATTAAAATTGTAAATATTTGTAAAAAACTAGAAGTAATGTAGAAATGTACGCGTAGGAAAGCAAAATAAAAAAGTGTCACGCACACCGCTACAACTCAATATCCTTGCTGTGTTTCCACCCTGGGGAGGTTTTCAAGGAGCTGGTCGCGTGACGGCGGCAAAGGTAATTCTAATAATTGAAAATTGAAAATTGAAAGTTGAAAATTTTAAAAATATAATTTTCAGATAAAGAACCGGAGGTTCGATGTGTAATGTAGCGACTAATAATTGAAAGTTGAAAGTTG
>JBMOJB010000325.1:0-2738 GCA_049316985.1 Saprospiraceae bacterium
CAACCAAATTAAAAAATATTTTAAAACAAGACACACTTAAATGAACTATCCCACGATGAATAAATTGACGTATTTAATCACGCTGTACATCCAGTTTTTTTTACTTTCGCAACGTTAGCCCAAAACATCACCAGCAATTTCTCCCAACTCGCAATCAACCCATCAACCTAGAAGGCTTCAATGTCCTTAAAACCTATCCAATCGCCTCTGCTACAACTGATTTTATTGCCTAAAAGTAAGTTTGCACTTTTACTGAAAAATATTGAGTTATTTACTTTACGAAGTGTAAAGTATTTTTTACTTTTGTACAATCAAGCTTGCCGTGAAATAAACTAAATGACAAAAATAATAAAAGCGGAACTCTTAAAGCGATTTGAGACAGAGTTGGAGCGGATTGATTTTTTGATTGCCCACAATGCTGACGCCAATACACAATCCCTTTTAGAGGAATATCGAAAAATAGCGACCTTATTGGCACGTATTCGTGAAGCAAAAACCAGTGACTAGACTGTGTTGCTGCTAATCTTCCAATTTTACATCATCCTACAATCAAGATATTATGCTGACCACCGTAAATGAATATTGCAAACAGCGAGGCGTTAGCCGCCAGTATGTCTATGAATATGTCCGAAAAGGAAAATTCATTCTACATGAACTGCCACTGTTTGCCCATTGTGAAGGCCAATATATTGAGGTGGGTACCCATAAGGTCTTAGAAATCCCCTTACAGTATACCTCGCACTACAAGTTTATCAAGGATGACGCAGCGTTTATCCAAGTACTCACTGAAAATCCTATCCTTGAGCAGTATTATTGTTCCATTTTAAATGAAAAGAATGAGGACAAAAGATTCGAATTGCAAAAATCGTTTGCACATTTTGCAGCGTCATTAGCGCAAAGTGACAAAGCTGCCCTCGAGAATGCCAAGGTGATTTTTAATCACAATCTGCTTCAACACATGCAAAATATTAGTGCTGAGTTGGAACTGATATTGGAAGGTAGTTGATTTTTTTTCAATAACCGCGCTGGCGGCGAGAAACCTGTCTACCGATAGGTAGAGTCACAGACTTTCAATAAAAAGGTTAATAAATCGCAACAGAAAATTTTCTGATTGGAACAGAGAATGACTTACTGAAAAGCGTTAAGATCAAATAATTTAAAGTACATCCATTAATTAATTTGACTGAAAATGGTTGTCAATTGTAGCTGGCAGCATTGCATCTTCCTTTTAATACCCAAATCCAAAAAACGTGTTAGATTAAATTTGTAATGTAGCCAAGCGAAGTGTTTGGTTCTGGCGGACAAATGTATGCTGCGCTCTCGACGAAAAATTGGCAGACAGTTGCTTTTTTTATCAGTTTTTTCCTCAAATTACTGACTATTCAATCGTTTAAATGCAAGCCAATCTTTGTGGTTGATACCATACACAAAATTCAATTTGGGTTGTTCGCCAAAATAGGTCACCTCTTTTTCAGCTATTTTGGTTACTCCTAAACGATTGATCGCAATCTGGGAACGAAGGTTATCAGCGCCAATGTGAAAGTATACCTTGGAAACGTATTTGAAAACATAGTCCAGCATCATGGTTTTAACAGAATGGTTGATTCCCTTTCCCCAACATTTTGTGGAGTAAAAAGTATATCCAATCAGTATGCTGCTTTCTTGTTCGTTGAAGTCATAGAAACGGGTGCTACCGATAACCTGGCCATTTGATTTGTCAATTATTTTAAAAGCTCCTTTGCTTTGTATTGCACCGTCAAAGAAAGTTTTGAATACCTCTTTTTTCCAGCGGTCTTTGTTAGGGTGTTGTTCCCAGATTTTAGGGTCAGCGGCTACAGCATATAAGTCTTCAAAATCCAAGTCCAATAAGGGGTATAGCAGTACACTGTCGTTTTCCAGGATAGGTTGAATATCAATATTCATTTCAGCTATTTTTTTTATTTATGTTTTTGCGCTGCTTGCCCCTAATCATAAGGAAAACCACCGCAATTCTTTCGCACTGTTCTCTCACGTATCTGTGCAGCTAATCAGGGACTGAGTAAAAAATTTGCTTGAAGGTAACCGTCCATACCGGCAGTTCTCAATTGCGTTTTAGAGATTCGAAAGCATTTCAATACTTTTAGAAACTATTGGGAGTGCCAAAATTGCAATTTCGATCGCATTAGGTATCCGAAACTGAACAAATGTACCAATGTTGTGGATATTAATCTACTAATTACACCATTTAATTTTCAAGAATATCAACGCTTTTCTTTATCAGCATTGTCCATTACGCTGAAAAATAAAACGCTAATTTAGTGTGTATTTGACGGTAAATTGTGTATATTACTTGTTTTTGTTTTCTTAAGCATAATCTCTCCAACAACATGTGATGCAAAAATAGTTTTTTGATTATTGTGGCTAGTTCAATCATTCGAATCAAAACTAACCCAAACTCAAAATATCACTTCAAACGGATGAATTCCTATTTTCTGCTTATCCGTTGCTCAGGGTTGTATGTTTTTTTTCTATTTGAGGAGCTTCTCTAAAACAAATTATAGGGGCCACTTGCCCCGGTCTATCCAATGAAAGCAATTCATGCTACTGAGTACATTAGGCTTAGATCTTAAAGTCTTCATCCTTTATGCACTTACTTAACTGCCCTTAATTTCCGAAATATGCCGCTGGCATCGGGTATATTGACTAATTCTACTTTTAGACTTTAAATAATTGAGTTAATATATTGATATACAGATTAT
>JBMOJB010000326.1:0-2689 GCA_049316985.1 Saprospiraceae bacterium
TTATTCTTATCGATATTGCATTGAGGATACAGGTCGCGCCCAAGGAGCTCATCATCGGATACCTATTTTGCTACAGACAGATTGCTCTCAGGGAGCAGCAATTAATCCTAATTGTCAATATTTATCTAAAATAGCTTTTTGTGGTAAATTTATGTCGTTCTATGGTGAGGTATTTTGAATCCCCTTCGGTGTAGCCGCATCAATCGAATTCTAAGCAAAACATCATTTTAATTTGTAGATTCTGCCAGGCTTACAAGCAGGAAAAGCTCCTTAGGAGCGTTCTGTTTGTAGAAACAATTCCAAACCATACAATTGAGCTCCATCGGAGCGACCTGTAAAACACCATTTATTTGTTTCAATATTGTATGGACTGCACAGGTCATATCGCCGGCAATCTACATTTTTCCCTTTGCTACTTCGACGAATTCTATTACCTTAGCAGCTTTGTTTGCATAGCGAATATTTTTTTCAAAATTCCTTTATACCAATAGCTTATATTTAAAAAAATAAAATAAGATGAAGTTAAAATACTACCTGATTGTTGCCCTTGCCATAAGTTTTTCTTTTATTGCCTTGGGACAAAAAACCGTGACCGGAACCATTACCAGCGACAATGTAAAACGCAGTTACCGCCTCTATATTCCTAAAAGCTATACCGGCACGAGTGCTGTGCCATTGTTGTTTAATTTTCACGGCTACACCTCCAATGCGCTTCAGCAGGAATTTTACGGGAGCTTTAAAGCCATTGCCGATACGGCCAATTTTCTGGTATTATTGCCTGAAGGCTTGCCATTGATCGGCACCAATACGGGCTTTAACAATTTTAGTCTGCCGGGAGTCAAGCCGGACGATGTGTTGTTTACTTCCAATCTGATTGACTCCATCAGTGCCACATACAACGTTGACAAGAATAGAATCTACAGCACGGGCATGAGCAATGGTGGATTTATGAGTTACGATCTGGCTTGTTTCTTGTCCGAGCGAATAGCCGCAATTGCCTCAGTGGCAGGAAGTATGGTTCAACTCCACCTTAGCACCTGCCAGGCGAAACATCCGACGCCGGTGATGCAGATTCACGGTACTACGGATCAGGTCATACCCTATAATGGCGTTGGTATACTGGTCACTTCGGTACACATCGATACTTTGATTAACCACTGGGTCAAATTCAATAAATGCAATGCCATTCCTTCTAAAACCAATATTCCAAATGCCAATACCGCCGACAACTGCACTGCCGAGCGTTATGTGTACGAAAACGGAACAAATGGCAGCACGGTAGAATTCTACAAGATCATAGGCGGTGGTCATACCTGGCCGGGTTCACTGATCTCGACAGGATCGGGCAATACCAACAAAGATTTCAATGCGAGCCTGGCGATCTGGCAATTTTTGAGCAGATACAGACTCAATCAAGTTACTGCCGCTAAAAACACAGTGGCGGACAACACAGACTTCTCCATTTTTCCCAATCCTTCCAATGGCTTTTTTACTTTGAAGAGCGATACAGAAAGTGAAGCCAGCTTGCTGATTTTCAATAGCATTGGAGAATTACTGCTCAATAAGGATATTAAGGCGGCCTATCTTGATTTTTCATTGGAGAATGCGCCCAAAGGATTGTATTTCTATCAGATAAAGGGAAAGAATACTTTGTTGAAAAGCGGAAAATTGGTCATAGATTAATAAAAGGAATGTTGAGAAATCATAGTCAGATTAGATTGTATCAATCTTTGGTACCGGTCAATGTTGCGTATATTTCAGGAAGCATTGTTAATGACAATTAACAATTAACAATTAACAATTAACAATTAACAATTGACAATTGACAATTGACAATTGACAACGTGTGATAGCCTGGTATAGGTTGACATAATTTGAGTTTACTTTCAACTCGATTTAATAATAAAAATAAAAAGTTCTTTGAAATAATTAGAAAAAACTGTGACATCGTTTTTGGTCAAGTTAAATTCATTAGTATTTCAAGTATTCCTTAAGCTTTGTTCAAATTCAGTTGGCGTTAGTCCTTTTAAGGCGCTGTGTGGTTTTTCTTCATTGTATAGTCTGACTGCTTTTGGTGTTAATAGTTTGAGTTGACAATACGAGTTTACATCCCAGGGCAGTAGATAATCATTTTTTATTGTGCCATTCAATCTTTCCGAGTTTGGATTTTCGTAAGCTTGTTTGGCCATTGAAGATGTAATTTCGAATGATTGAAGTAAAGATAAAAAGTTTTTATCTGCATACTGTCCACCTCCATCAGAATGAAAAATTAAACCTTCTAGTTGTCTATTTTCAGATATGTTTCTGGTTTTTAATGCCATTTCCAATGCTGGAAGCGTTGTATTTTCAGTTATTAAATTATCAGAAACTGCATATCCTAAAATGTGCCTAGAAAATAAATCCATAATAAATGTCAAATAATAATGAGTGACTTTACCTTTTTCTACTATAAAATAGTAGGTGATATCACTTACCCAAACTTGATTTAATTTATTGATTTTCAGCTGTTTTATTAAATTTTCAAATATAAAATAACCTCTAATAGTTGTTTTATGATATGCTTTGGATCTTTTGACGCGAAAACCATTGTTTAGTAAAATACTCTCAACTTTGTCTCTGCCTATTTTAGAAAACCAATGTATCCGCCCCACCAAGCACATCGTTCCCTATAGAACTAATTTTTTGTAAT
>JBMOJB010000327.1:0-2688 GCA_049316985.1 Saprospiraceae bacterium
CCTATATTTCTTCCGGTCCTTCTCCGATCCAATCCTTGATCCAGAATCCTTTTTCGCAGAGCGGGATTAATTGCTTGTCGATGAGCAGTTGGACTTCTTCTTTGACGGAGTCGGGATAAAGCAGGTGAATATTGGGGCCGGCGTCGAGACTGAAGTATACCGGATGTCCGGTTTCTTCACGGTATGCTCTGATGCGCTCTATCATCAATAAGGTATTCGGACGAAGTAAGGTGTAAGAAGGCGATGAGGCCATCATCAAGGCATGCAAAGTGAGGGCTTCCTCCTCCGCGATGACGCCAAAAGCATGAACATCCCCCTCTTTCAGTATCTCAAGCAATCTTTTCATCCTGTCATTGGCCTGCTGGTACCGGGGAGCGGCGTAGGGATTGTCCTCCATCAAGGCATGTCCTGCGCGGCTACTGACGGATTTTTCTTCCGAACTGACTATCATGATGGCATTGTGATAGCCTTTGAATACCTCGTGGATTTCATCCTCCATCGGAATGGCATATTCATTCGAAGAACCGGCGACACCCTCGTATGCTCCCCACAATGACATATAGGGAAAAACGGAGCGACACGCGGATCCGGAACCCAAGCGGGCGATAAAAGAGGCTTTCTGATCGAATGCTTCAGGTTCGCTGAGCGTGCCGAAAAAACGATCTTCCAGTGAACAAAGGCATAGTGCCAATGCGCTCATGCCGGAAGCGGAAGAGGCAATGCCTGCCGAATGGGGGAATGAATTGCCGGTTTGAATCCTGAGGCTAAGCTGCTCCAGAAATGGAAAATACTCCAGCATACTTTGCAGGAAATCCCGAGTTTTGGCGGTGATTTTCTCGTCTTCTTCTCCGTTGAAAAACATGATCAGATCGATACCTGCTTCTTCAGTGGCTTTTGCCTTGTATTCCAGGGCTGTTTCAGTAAAACTATTGGCAAGCGTGAAGCTGATGGAAGGATTTTGTGGCAACTGATTGCCGTATTTCCCCCAATATTTGATGATCGCGAGATTGGATGGACTGCGCCATATTATATGACCTGCTTCAATCGAAGCTACATCCAGCAATAGGTCGGGATTTTTATTTAAAGACATCTGTTATTTTTTCGCAAATGAACGAAAAAATATTGAAAACACAAGCTGCTAAGCCGTTTTGTTGCTTTCTTCTGACAGGCTTTTTGCGATTTGCATCATGTCAGCATGATCAAATGACAATCTTTTTATCAAAGGGAATGAGGAGCGATCCTGACTGTGCTGATAGGTTTTGTCATAATACACCAATGCAATTTCTGCGGCCTTGGTATAATCACCTGCTTCCAGTGCCTGGATGGCTTCCTGACAATTTTTTCCACCCAGCTTCGATTCGATTTTCTTAAAAATTGCGGTTAATTCGTCGCAGCTATTTGCCTGATAATCTTTGACAGATCTGAGCAAACGCAGTTCATGTGGAATCTCCACATTGTACATGGTGCTATTTCTCATCTGAGTCCATATTCCTTCAGGAATAAAAATCTTGCCGATTCCGCGGCTTTCATTTTCGACCCAAATGGGTTTTGAATGATCCAGTGATCTTAATTTCTCGAACAACATGTTTTCGAAATGTTCCGTATATGGCTGTGGCAATTCACCCAAGGCGCCAAATGCTGATCCTTTGTGATTGGCCAAGCCTTCCAGATCAATCACTTGCTCACCGATCTGCTCCAGACATTTCAGAATTTCGGTTTTCCCGGTGCCTGTTTTTCCGCCCAGTATCCGAAAATGAAAGGGCTTTTCGAAATAGGTGTGCAGATAATTCCTGTATGATTTGTATCCACCTTCAATGGTCAGCACATCAAATTCTGCGAGGTCGAGTAGCCAGGCCATACTTCCCGAGCGCTTTCCACCACGCCAGCAGTGTACGATCAGTTTCTTGTCGGGTGCAATTTTTTTAGCACTCTTGATATAGGCGGGCATTTTTTTGCCGGTAAATTCGAGTCCCTGCAGCAGCGCTTTTTCAGGTGATTGCTTTTTGTAGATGGTGCCTACTACGACCCGTTCTTCATCGGTGAACAGCGGAAGATTGTGCGCGCCGATGATATGTCCTTGCGCGAATTCGGCCGGGGTGCGTACGTCTATGACGACCCTGTCATTCTGCAATTCGAAAAGTCGCTCGATATTTATTTTTTCAACAGGCATGATTATTCTCTGATGAATTCAAGTTCGCCATTCTTATCGAGACGCACCAGTTGGGAAGGCTCCTGTACGTTTTTTTCGTCCCTTCTATAGCGGGCGATGGCATCGACAGATTCCAGTATGTTGGAACTGATGCCTCCGAATGTCGTGGGCAATGGCAAATATCCTTCGCAAGCACCGGTAGCTACCAGTGGTCTTTCCAGATTTTGAATCAGTAATTTGGTGAAAGGGTCACGTGTCAATCGGAAAGCGACACTGCCATCAGGAGCACAAACGTTTTCGGGCAAATGAAGGCCTTTTTCATAGATGACCGAAAGCGGTCTAGAATGGTACATCATCAGTGTATCAATCCGGGGAGGGATATTGTCTACATAATGCATAATCATATCCACGGAGTCAGCCAGCAAAATAAATCCTTGAGATTTATCAAGTTTTTTTAATTGAATTAGCTTTTCAACCGCTTCGGGGTTGGTGGCATCACAGCCCAATGCCCAAAGCGTATCGGTAGGATATAAAATTAC
>JBMOJB010000328.1:0-2686 GCA_049316985.1 Saprospiraceae bacterium
AAGCAAAGTTTACCGAATGGGATGAAAACGGACTAAGACAAGCCAGTGGTTATGTTTTTTACAATACCAGCGAATGGACATTGCAACGCTTACACGACACTGCTACCAATAACCAACAAATTCTTCAAGCCAATTTTGAAGATTACCTGAATGGTTTTAGCGGAAACGTAAAGGAGATCATTGAAAAATTCAAACTCAAAAGCCAGGTAAGACACATGGCATCGAAAGATGTTTTGTTGAATGTGTTGGAAAAATTCACTTCGCCATATATCAATCTTACCCCTTTTGAAAAGAATGATCCTGAAGGGCGAAAACTTCCGCCTTTAACAAATTTGGGAATGGGCTATGTGTTCGAGGAATTGATTCGAAAATTTAACGAAGACAACAACGAAGAAGCCGGTGAGCACTTTACACCTCGGGAAGTTATTGACTTAATGACGCATATTATTTTTGAACCTGTAAAAAGCAAACTTCCTCCTGTAATGACCATCTACGACCCTGCTTGTGGTAGCGGAGGAATGCTGACAGAATCGCAGAATTTTGTGAAGGATGAAGAAGGCGAAATAAAAGCCAAAGGCGATGTGTATTTGTATGGCAAGGAAATCAACGATGAAACTTATGCCATTTGCAAATCGGATATGATGATCAAGGGCAACAACCCGGAAAATATTCGTGTTGGTTCAACCCTAAGTACCGATGAATTTGCTGGAACTACCTTTGACTTTATGCTTTCAAATCCTCCCTATGGTAAATCGTGGGCAAGTGAACAAAAATATATCAAAGATGGCAAGGAGATCATTGATCCACGTTTTCAAATAAAACTCAAGAACTATTGGGGTATTGAAGAGGCTGCGGATGCAACACCTCGTTCATCGGACGGGCAATTGCTTTTTCTAATGGAGATGGTGAATAAAATGAAGCCGTTAACTCAAAGTCCTTTGGGTTCAAGAATTGCTTCCGTTCACAATGGCAGTAGCTTGTTTACGGGTGATGCCGGTGGTGGCGAAAGCAATATTCGCAGATACATTATTGAAAACGATTGGCTGGAAGCCATTGTACAAATGCCCAATAACTTGTTTTACAATACGGGCATTACTACTTATATCTGGATATTGAGTAACAACAAAGCACCAAACCGTAAAGGAAAAGTGCAATTGATTGATGGAGGACTACTCTTCCGTAAGCTGCGTAAGAACTTGGGAAATAAAAACTGTGAGTTTGCTCCCGAACATATTCGTGAAATAGTTTCGGTATATGAAAATATGCAAGCGGTTGACCGTGTCATACAACCTGAAACCAATGAGGAACAAGGCATAGCAGCACAATTGTTTGATAATACTGACTTTGGTTATTACAAAGTAAGCATTGAACGACCTAAACGATTAAAAGCACAATTTACTGCCGAACGCATTGTAGAATTGCGTTTTGATAAATCTTTGCGTGAACCAATGATTTGGGCTTATGAAACCTTTGGCGAAAAAGTATATTCTGAAATAGCCAAACATGAAAAAGAAATTACTGAATGGTGTGAAAAAAACGAGCTAAATCTTAATGCCAAACAAAGTAAAACTTTAGTAAGTGAAGCACTTTGGACAAAGCAATTGGAATTGCTAAACACCGCCACCGAATTGATGCAATCCATTGGCAACGATGAATACAACGACTTTAATATATTCAAAGAAAAAGTAGATGAAGCATTGAAAGCAAAAAAAGCAAAACTCTCTGCTTCCGAAAAAAATGCCATTTTAAACGCGGTGAGTTGGTATGACGCTACTGCCGAAAAAGTAATCAAAGGCACTGTGAAATTAACAGGAGACAAATTAGAGCAATTGCTGGAGCATTTGGATTGCAAGGAAAATGAACTGGCCAACCATGGCTATTTTGCAACCGACAAAAAAGGCGAATACCTAGAATACGAAACCGAAAGTGATTTGCGCGATACTGAAAATGTGCCCATAAAAGAAAATATATACGCTTACTTTTTGCGTGAGGTAAAACCACATGTGGCCGAAGCTTGGATAAACTTAAATGCCACCAAAATTGGTTACGAAATAAGTTTCAATAAATACTTTTACCGCCACAAACCACTGCGTGACATGGAAGAAGTTAGCAGCGATATTTTGAAACTGGAAGCATTGAGCGATGGTTTGATTCGTGAAATTTTAAATCTTGACATGTAATGGCTAAAAACAAGATGATACAAGTTCAGAATATCCCCATTGCTGTAAGTACAGATGGTGGTCACGATTTCATCTGTCTGACTGATATGGCAAATGCCAAAGAAGGAGAAAGCCGTGCAGCAGATATCATTAAAAACTGGTTGAGAAACAGATACACCTTAGAATTTTTGGGTACTTGGGAACAGATGCATAACCCTGATTTTAAAGTGGTCGAATTTGACCACTTTAAAATGCAAGCAGGCCTGCCAAGCTTTGTGCTAAGTGTGAGCGAATGGATAGAAAAAACAAATGCGAAAGGCATTACCGTGAAAAAAGGTAAGTATGGGGGCACTTATGCCCATGTAGATATTGCTTTTGAATTTGGTTCCGCTATCAGCGCCTCTTTTAAATTATACCTCATCAAAGAATTCCAACGATTAAAGGAAGATGAAAACAACCGTTTGCAGCTTACCTGGAATCTGCACAGAACATTGAGTAAAATAAACTACCAGATACATACCGATGCC
>JBMOJB010000329.1:0-2666 GCA_049316985.1 Saprospiraceae bacterium
TTTTTTTATGCGCTATAAGTTACTATTCTCATTTCTAAATGTAACAATTGTTGCTAAGCACTTAAATAGTTAAACTTACTTTTGCAGTGTAAAATAGATAACAAATAAACGGAATGAAATACGTAATTATAGGAGCAGTTGCAGGTGGAGCTAGTACAGCCGCAAGATTAAGGAGATTAGATGAACACGCTGAAATTGTGATTTTTGAAAAAGGTGAATATATCTCTTATGCCAATTGTGGTTTGCCATATTATATAGGAAATGTAATCAAAGACAGAAATGCTTTATTTGTTCAAACTGCATCTGCTTTCAACCAACGATTCAATATTGATGTAAGAACTTTAACTGAAGTGGTTGATATCAATTCAGCTTCCAAAACAATTACAGCATTTAACCAAACTACAGGGAAAACATATGAAGAGTCGTACGACAAATTGGTTTTATCGCCAGGTGCAGAACCCATTCGTCCACCATTGCCAGGAGTTACAAACGAAGGAATTTTTACATTAAGAAATGTAGCCGATACAGATTATATAAAAGCTTTTGTGAGCCAGAAAAAGGTAAAAAAAGCTGTGGTAATTGGTGCCGGATTTATTGGTTTGGAAATGGCCGAAAACTTGCACTATTTAGGTTTAGATGTATCAATTATTGAAATGGGAAATCAAATTTTAGCACCGCTTGATTTTCCAATTGCAGCCATTGTTCAGCAACATATTCGCCAAAAAGGTGTCAACTTATTATTGAGTTCGGCAGTTACTGGATTTGAAAAACAAAATGATCAATTAAAAGTATTATTGAAATCGGGAGAAGCTTTAGATGCCGATGTGGTGATTATGTCGATTGGTGTAAAACCTGATACCAGATTAGCGGTAAAAGCAGGAATTGATTTAGGTGCAGCCAAAGGAATTTGGGTAAATGAATTTTTACAAACTTCAAATCCTGATATTTATGCAGTAGGCGATGCCATTGAATTTACTAATCCAATTACTAACCAATCAATGAATACTTATTTGGCCGGACCTGCCAATAAACAAGGAAGAATGTGTGCTGATAATATGGTGTTGGGCAACAAACAAAAATACCATGGAGCCATTAATACAGCCATTGTAAAAGTGTTCGACATGACAGTTGCAACTGCTGGAACTGCATCTAAACATTTAACCAATGCTAAAATTGAACACCTTGTTTCTACTACGCATAATGGTTCACATGCTGGCTATTATCCAGGTGCAAAACAAATGAGTATTCAAATTGCTTTTTCGCCTATTGACGGACAGTTATTAAGTGCTCAAATAGCTGGGTATGATGGAGTAGATAAACGTATTGATATCCTTTCATCGGTTATAAAGCGCAAAAGTACCATTTACGAATTATTAGAATTTGAACATGCTTATGCGCCTCCTTTTTCATCGGCCAAGGATCCCGTAAATATTGCCGCATTTGTAGCAGAAAACATATTGCTTGAAAAGCATAAAATATACCATTGGAATGACATTGAAAACAGAGACGATAACAGTATTTTGTTAGATGTTAGAAATCAAAACGAGTTTGAAGCTGGACATATTCCTAATGCCTCACATATTCCTTTGGATTCAATCAGAGAAAGAATGAATGAACTGGATAAAAATAAGAAAATTTATATTTATTGCTTGGGTGGGCAAAGAGGTTATTTAGCACAACAAATTTTAGCACAACATGGCTTCAATACTGTAAATTTATCGGGAGGATACCAACTTTGGAATAACTGCAGTAAAGAGAATAGTTTGAAATATGAATTGGTTGATTTGTAAAGATGCTGAGTACCGATAGCTATCGCATATGCGTTAAGATAAGAAGCATAAAAAGAGAAACTTCAGCTACAGATTATGATTTAGATACTTCATTTGAAATGCTGCAGTTGTTGGTGTTTTAGCGCAACTACACCAACAACAAATATTGCCCAATGATAACGCAGATTCTCGCAGATTTTCCCGCACATTTCTGAACTATGATTTTTTTGATTAAATGATTTACAAGATTGAATGTTAAATAATCCCACGTAGGGTGCAGACCTGTGTGTCTGCCCAACAAAAAGTACAAACGGTGCGGGAACGTCATCCTGAGCGGAGTGAAGGAACTTTGCAAATGCTGCCCGTTGTTGGTGATATAGCGCAGCTACACCAACAACAAATACACATTTATTTCCGCACATGTCTGAACTAGTTCCGACACATCGTAATTTTTGATTAAATGATTTACAAAATTGTTTGAATGTTAAATAATTCCACGTAGGGTGCAGACCTATGTGTCTGCCCAACAAAAAGAACAAACGGTGCGGTAACGTCATCCTGAGCGGAGTGAAGGAACTTGCTGCCGTTGGTGTTTTAGCGCAGCTACACCAACAACAAATAATGCCCGCTGATAACGCAGATTCTCGCAGATTTTCCCGCACATTTCTGAACTATGATTTTTTTGATTAAATGATTTACAAGATTGAATGTTAAATAATCCCACGTAGGGTGCAGACCTATGTGTCTGCCCAACAAAAAGAACAAACGGTGCGGTAACGTCATCCTGAGCGGAGTGAAGGAACTTTGCCCGTTGTTGGTGTTTTTTGACCAACAACTTTTTGCCACAGATTTCACAGATTATACAGAAAATTTCAAATTGTTACTTAAATAAATTCC
>JBMOJB010000330.1:0-2643 GCA_049316985.1 Saprospiraceae bacterium
CCTTTTTTGTTGCCAAAAGTACGACTATTTGAGTGATTGCCAAGTTTTGCCATATTATCACAGTACCAAATCATCACTTTTCGGCATTTTCAAATTCCCACATTTTCAAATTTTCAAATTATGAGTCCCCTCCGATAACCCCATTTTTTCAATTGACTGAGAATTCGATATTTTGGGGCACTGATGAATGGTACGGCAATTTTGTTGCTAAAAAGGCTTGAAGCACAACATAGAGTGGGCTAAGAAGAAATTCAAACGCATATTTTGCAAAAAATGAAGTTCCGGAGCATAATTTTTCTTTGAATTTTAGTATCCGGACAAAATTTACCCATAAGCAACGGATATTTGCCCACATTTGATGCTTGACCAGACCTCGATACCTGCTTTTTGCGTTCGGGTAATGATACCCTATCTGAAAGATAGTGGCTTCGACATTGTTTCGTATTTGCAAGGTCTCAATTGGGGTCTCAGCTATTTTTTTTCTAATCTTGTAAGTATCAATGTCTTTCTGTGTGAAGTAGCGATACCCCTTTTCGGTAATGATGCGCCATTTGCTGGTTTTTTTCTTGCTGGTAATCTTTACTGTATCAAGCAGTGTGTTCGTATCTGTGTCCAGCACAGAGAGTTCTCCACTTTCAGACATGCTAAGGTCGTACCGGCCTTTGGCTCCTTGTATGGCATGTAAAAACAATTCTATGCCGTTTTCTATGCAAAATTTTTGATTACCTGGACTATGATAAGCTCCGTCAGCATGTGCATCTTCTGTTTTGTCTAGGAAAACTTCTTGCACTTTTTTTATATCATCTTGAAAAAAATCAACGTCAGGTGTGCTTACAATTCTCACATCAACATCGCCGATCAGTTTTAAGCCCTTGTCATCACAATTTTCGGTTGCATTTATACTATACCCTTTCACTTTATCCCCGTCTTTATCCCGGAAAGTACAGTCTGTATCGTGTGGCGATTGAACCGATTTAGCAGATATCTCTTCTTTAGCTTTGGCAACGACAATCTTGTTTTCGTCTATTTTGTATTGCTCGTTAAAAACTCTTTGCAAGGTTAGATAATGTGTAGATGTTGAGTTCGAAAAAATTGGTAATATCTTGTATGTCAATTCTCCAAGTTCTTGCAACCTGCTCTTGACCTCTTCACTGGTACATGTATACACTACTTTATTGCCTTCCAGTTTGAGAAGGGTATCCAATCTTTCTTCGGTTGTTTTGTCGAGTTTTCCCGTTTGTTTAGCCTGGTTATAAAACAAACGAAGTGTTTCATGTATTAATTCGTAACGGCTTAGCCAAGCGATATTGCTGCCAAGCAACTTACTGTCCATGCGAATTCGTTTTCCACTTACCTCGAATTCAATGCATTGGCTTTTGGTGATCTGTGCAAAGGCTACATCAAAAAGGTTCTTGTTTCCTTCCTTGGCCGTTACATGGTCATTGATACGTTTACGGAATAAATAATATGTTGATTCCGTAGGCACTGAATCGTCTGCATTGAGTAGCCCTATAGCACTGCGTGTCAGCATATTAAAACGACAGTTCTCAAATATTTTTTGATCACTTAAGCCTTCTGCTTCTTTGAGCACCATCATGGCAATAAGCACCCGGATGGGAGAATTTGGAGTTCCGTTGTCCTTACAATAAAGAGGGCTAAACAGGCTTTCATCGATTCGCATGGTAACTTGTTGACGGAATTGATTATGCCAGGCAGCTTTGTCTTCGTACAATTTAAGCGTTTTGCCCGTAAATAATGTTGCGGGTGATGAATAAAGATCCAACTGGAAGGATTCTGGTGCTTTCTTGAACATTGGTGCGATTGAAATTATACGGCTAAGCTACAAAAAGTATTTCATACCCACAAGTAATTGTTTGATATTTAATCATTTAAAGTAATTTTAGGTTGTCGGAGTGGACTCAGAATTTGAAAATGTGTCAATTTGCCAATGTGTTAAATTGCCAATCCGTTAATGGTTTAATGAGTTTAATTGTTTTGTAATTATTTGATTGAAGTATTACAAAAAATCGATGGAAACTTTAGTCAGAAAATCCTTGACAATGTTTTCAGGCACAGGTTCGCCAATAAATTCAACAGGTTCGGTGAAGTCGATATCTTGGTGGTAGGCTAGTTGTTGGCGGAAGAGCTTTTCAGAAAACTGATTTTGAAACAATTTTTCAGATTCCCTGCTAATTTCAGCAATAGTGAAGTGATTGTGTAACAGAAAATACATATCAACGTAGTCTTTCCATTTTGCCCTGCGTCCAAGTGCAAAAGCCTTCATAGCGGCTAAAGAAAGCAGTGTTGGCATGGTAATTATACCGTTGAGTTTAACAGGATGAGCAATGGGATAAGGGTAAGTGAAAAATGTGACTTTGACGTTATTTACCAGCAAATGCAGTTGATCATAGTCTTCAAAGATCGGGATTTGTGGGAAAGGAATCTGGAGTAATTTTGTCTTTATTCTTTGCTTAACCAGCATTGTTGGCGCGAACAGATCAAAATCAACAGAACGCCGGTGTCCCAAATGGAGTGCTATTGCCGTGCCTCCAACCAGATAAAAGGACTTGTTGAAACTTTTTAAGAAAGGCAGTAGCTCTGCCTGATCAGAATTAAATATTTCAGTGTGCATAACGCCTGAAA
>JBMOJB010000331.1:0-2641 GCA_049316985.1 Saprospiraceae bacterium
TCCATTTCCATCAATCAGAAAATAAACTTTTCCCTTAAACCGATTTTCAAGTGGATAAAAAATATCTTCACCGTATGTTTTATCTGTTTTTCCTGCAGATTCCGTCTTTGAGTAATAAGTAAAAGGTTTATCCATGAGATGTTGGAGCAAGTAAATGCTTGGATGTTGAGAACCGCCTCTGTTGTATCTCACATCAATAATTAGATTTTCAATCTTTTTATTTTCAATAACCTTCATACTGCTATCAAGGAAAGATTTAAAAACAGGATAATTGTTCCACTCATAATAATTGAAAGAAGAGATAGTTAAAACAGCTGTTTTCCCCCCTAAAATTTCTAAACACAAATCGTTTGAGCAGCTATTAATAGAAGGGTCATATAATTCAGTTGCCATTTCTTTGGCTTTGTGCAATTTAATTGAACCATTATTTTCTTTAACAACAATTTCGAAAGTTTTTGGCAATCCTAACGCGTACGGTATTAAAGCAGCAAAATAGGTATTGAAATGGTGATTTTTATAGGTTTGAATATTAGCTTGAGCAACAATGTGATCGGAAATATCAGAAATAAGTTTTGCCGTTTCAATGCCGTTTATGCTCAAAATTTCGTCTTTTACCTTTACCTTATCTGAATTATTCATTGGATTCACTACGAATAATTGCTTATTAACCAATCTAACTTGCAATGGAAAACTATTTTCTAAAGGTAACATAGAAAATTCATGGTAGTCATTTTGCATCGTAGAAGAAGCGGTATGTGAGCAACCTATACTTGCTATGATGGCATTGCAATGCCAGGCAAATTCAGCATAGGTGGTTTTTTCAGTAATCAATGATTTTTTACTTTCAATATTTTTCCAAAACTGGTCTTTCGTAATAAATTTAAGTGCTTGCGGATGAACGTCTAATAGTTTTTGACCTAATTGGTCTAAATCTTCTATATAATCTTTTTTGGAATAAACCTTTGAGAATTTTTCTTGTGCGGTTAAAGGTTTAATATTTGGAAACTTAATTTTTTGAATCACATCTTCTGCATAAAAATTATCAGGGTTCATCAGCAATGATTTCTCATAATACTGAAGTGATTTAATGCTATCTTTTGCTTCGAGATATGCTTCACCCATACTGTCATAAGCATTAGCCGAATTTGGAAATTCAGAAATAACGAGTTCAAAAATGGCAATAGCATCAATTAAATTGTTTTCCCATAAAAACGAGTAACCGTATAGCGTTAATTCTGTCTCATTGCCAAAATCATATAATTCCAAATTTTCTTCTTTGAGTTTATGATAAAGTGCTATCCTTTCATTAATAGGTAGTTGAGAATTTTCTTTAAGCTTTGCGACAATAGATGGTTTTTTAATTTTGACTTCCTTGGTTTGTAATTGATTAACTGAAGTCGTTGAAAAGGACTTATTTCCGCATGAAGCCATCAAGCAGCAACTTAAAATTGTCAAGCAAATTACATAATAATTGGTCATATATGTATTTAAAAAGATTTCAGTACTGGTGTATGTTATTCAAGTTTGTCCAACCTAAAATTACACACATCATATCTGTAAACAAGAGCTGTTGTGTTTATTTCGGCATTCGTTGTAACCGTAGAATTATAATTGTATTTGTAATTCAGCGGTTTGCATTAAATTGGGTTCATGCATTCAGATAGTAATTTACCCGTTGACATAAATATAAACAGTTGTGAATGGATTTTCGTTTGAGAATTCAAAATTATTTTACCAAACAGTTGACCAAAGGTAAATAATAATATACCCATTCCGACAAATGGCTGTAATTCCCAGAGTTTATATATTGATTATCAATAGCTTCCTTTTACTAGCCACCTCGGAAATACCAGCCATCTCGAAAGTTGGTTAAAACAGCATTTCGACAAGCTCAATGGATGTAATGTGATAATTTGAAAATGCGGTAATTTTAAAATGGGGTGGTAAATGTGTTAATGTGCTAATGCGATAATGTGAGGATTTGGGAATGTGGAGACGTGGAGATTTGTGGATTTGAGGATGTGACGATTAATTTGGGAATTTGAAAATGAGATAATGTGGGGATGAGAAGATTTGGGGATGTGGAGATAATTTGAAAATGGGCTAATTTGAAAATTTGAAAATGGGTGGTAATCCGGTAATTGTGTTAATGCGATAATGAGTTAAAGTGAGAATTTGGGGATTAATTTGAAAATGAGGGAATTTGCTTTTCAGCATGCTCCATAACAGCACTTCGGCAGACGTATTTAATATCAACCGCTTCGAGCGTTGGTAAAAACCGCTCGAAGGGTTTGGGACAGGAGGATTTAAAGGCGGGGATCTACAAAGGTGGATTGTTTGGCAAAAAGGAGCCGTACTTTGTCCAGACGCGTTTGTCCATTGCATCGCCAAAATGGGTTGCTTCTTCTGGCATGATGGAGGCTTTGCGTTCGGAGCTCTTGTCTTTCTGGAATTTGCCGTCCTTGTCCACTACTTTGATGTTGTTCATGGAAATCAGGGTGAACTTGCAATTCTTACCGTTTATTATCACATGGGGATATCGTGGGTTGTTGCCAAGTATTTAACGATTTCTGGTTGATAACAATTTTTTTTATTCATATTTATTTTCTGAAATACTTTTCTAGCAGTGAAATTAAAGCAG
>JBMOJB010000332.1:0-2641 GCA_049316985.1 Saprospiraceae bacterium
GGATCCAAAACGAGTGGCTCGTATCGCACATTTTTCAACTGGACATTCAATTTTCCATATCCGGCAACGGGGATTGTAGTGCCAAACCATGGCAAACCCTTGGTTTTGGCATTGAATTCGGCACCTTCAAATGTTTCTGTTTTCAGATCCTGCTGTCCCTCACCGGTTGATGGAATGGAAATTTTTTTCCAGCTAAGGATTTTCGAAATCTGCGTATCTTGTGCCTTAGCTAAAAAAGGCAAAAGGAGATATAATAGAAACAGGTTTATGTTCTTGATCATAGATTATTTGACATTTTAATTTCCTGAGTAATTGCCCTCTTTTAAAATTGCTAGTGAAACGTTCACTTCAATTTCAATATTTTGCAAAAAGAGTTAATATTACTGGCTCTACCTTGATAAGTGTATGATGTTAAGTTGTTTCATTTTTAACTGATTGTAAAATTCGTCCATAAATTGAGAATTTCAACCATTGTCGTTGGTTTTTTTTTGTTGAACAATGCGTATGCTCAAGTTGCGGTGCAAGCTACCTTGAGCAAAAACCGTATTTTCATTGGAGATCGGACTCAATTGAATTTCGAAATCCGGTATGCTCCCAACTGCGAAATTGATGCTATTCTTACGGATACTTTGAAGCAACTTGGGCTTGAATGTACTGTGCCGAAAAACGAAAACTATTGGCAGACGCATGCAGAGACTCCCAATGGAACACTATATAAAACCAAAATCTTTCTACAAGGTTTTGATGCAGACACCTTAGAGATACCAGCTTTACCAATTTTGTATTTGGTCAATGGTCAGCGAGATACCATTTTCACTTTGCCTCTTACCTTGACAATTTTTCCAATCGAACCCGATTCAAGCGGACAATTGCTGCCGATAAAACCGATATTGAATGAAGAAAAGCAATGGCAGGATTTATATCCATATTTAATAAGCCTGTTGTTTCTCAGTGTAGCAATTGTGTTGGGAGTTGTTTATTTTAGAAAAAGAAAAATGAGCCAAAAGCTGCCGGTGAATCGTGCCATTGCAGCGGGCACTAATTTTTATAAGAAACTGAATGAGTTGGAGCAACAAAAATTGCCGGAAAAGGGAAAGAGCAACCAATTTTGCAGCGAACTCAGCTATATTTTGAGATATTATCTTCATGAAAGATATCAAATCAGTGCTTTGGAGAAAAATACCTCATCTTTGTTGAAAGATTTGGAACATCAACCGGAAATTCTTCCCATGCTGGAAACGTGGGAGTATTTGTTGATAAACACGGATGCGGTCAAATTCGGAAATGCAGAACCGGGAGAACTATTTTACAACAACGCAATTCAAAATGCGAAAAACCTGATTGCTAATGGATAAGCAGCTTTTTTTTGATCGGTTAATTGACAGTTTTGACAATAACAATTTCATCAAAATGACCCTCAGTAAATACGTAGGCAGTGAAACCTCGCTGCAAAATATTTACATCAGACCAGTGGAAATAAAGAAGCAGCTGAAAACTTCCTGGGTATGGCATTATCAAACAAAGGATATTACCCATACTATTGAATTTGAAGATGTACTGGAAAAATTAGATCCTCTATTAGGGCATGACTTTTTGTATGCTGATTTGTTTACTACCACCGCGGATTTCACACTTCTTTTCAACAAAAAACGCAAAGCGAAATTGCTTGTTAAAAAGCCCGAAACCACTCAAATGCCGGAATTGCTGCATGATCGCAACAAACAACGAACTTTTAAACTGGCCGATAGTCTGTATCTGAAGGAATTAGGAATATCCAACCAAAAAGGAGAGGTTTTGAAAGAAGGGCAGAAGAAATTTCGACAAATAGATAAATACATTGAGATAATTGATAGCGTACTAAAAAAACATCCGCTGTCAGATCAGGCGCATATTGTGGATATGGGTTCCGGTAAAGGTTACTTGACATTTGCTTTGTATGATTACTTGACGACAGCTCTTGGTCAGAATATTTCGATGACAGGTATTGAACTAAGAGAAAATTTGGTCCATTTTTGCCAATCACTTTCAGATAAATGCGGTTTTAAGCAGCTCGATTTTCAGGCTAAAGATATTTTTGAGTACGAAAGTGCGCGTTTGGATATGCTGATTGCATTGCATGCTTGTGATATTGCTACTGATATTGCAATTGCAAAAGGAATAAAAGCAGCAGCGGAAATAATCATCGTAGCACCCTGCTGTCACAAACAAATCAGGCGGCAAATGAAACCCATTACGGCGATGGCGGAAATAACTAAATTTGGCACAATGGAAGAACGGCAGGCTGAATTACTAACGGATGGATTGAGAGCATTGTTGATGGAAGCCTGCGGTTATCAGGTGAAAGTTCTGGAGTTCGTATCAGTAGAACACACCCCAAAAAATATGATGTTGATTGCTGTCAAAAACAAAAGCAACCCGATTGCGTTATCAAAAATTGCGCAAATAAAAACCGAATTTGGGATTCAGGAGCACTATTTGGAAAAACTGCTTGGTAGTAGCTATTTCCGGGGACAGAATGCACAATTATAGTTTTGAGCAAGTGTTTTTTGCACGAGCAGATATTTTTATCAGTGCTAAAAATAATTATTACTGATAACAAACCCTGATTTTAAACGTTTTGTAATAACTTTACCCATATTTT
>JBMOJB010000333.1:0-2635 GCA_049316985.1 Saprospiraceae bacterium
AATTGCTTATTTATTTTCATGTGCCCGGCTCCATTGCCTTGCGTTCCTCCAATTTGGCTTATTACGGGCGTATTTTGAATGCCGGTGTTATCTATTTTAAATGAAAAAAATGAATTTCCCCCGGTATCGTGCGTAATTAACCAAAAACTTAAGCCATCCGAAGCAGGAACAACTTCCAATTTTTCAGAATTGGTTTGAAAAAGAAAAATATTTTTTTGTGCAGCTACCACATCGCCCAATCCACCATTCAAATTCATATCGACAACACTGTACCTTACACCATTATTTGAGGATTGTTCGTCTATTGTTACGATGTAATACAAACTGTTGCTTCCGGGTTTTGGAACAATAACAGCAGCAGTGGTGGAAGACAATAAGTTTGGCCTTCCGCCTAACAAACCTGTTCCATTAGACATGACTTGATTGTTAGCATTCCAGACCGTAACTCCGTCTGTATAAAACAATAGAGCTCCTGTTAATCTATCCGCAACAGATGCACTGCCTTCACCTGTCGATAATGCTGCTCCGGTAACAAAGCTTGGTGGAACGATATTAAAATCAATAGCACCGGCAGATCCAAAACGCCATTGATTGTTTTGCTTTTGGGCAAAGGAGTCATGACACATTAGTATAATGACAAATAATAACAGGGGCTTAGTGATTTTCCTTTTGATCATTTAGTTTGTATCCAATTTTCGTTTCCGATTTTTACGAATATTGCAAACAATGATGAGTTACGTATTGTTTAAAAATGGAGTATACGGATTTCTGACATGGAGAAAGTGGATATTTTCAGTAAAAATGTTGATTCGATAGGCAAAGTTTGATTAGCAAGCGATGTCGCTGCAGTGCGCTAACAAAACTTAGCTGTTATATGCTACCGTTCTGCTCTTTATATGCTTCCACTTGCTCTAATATTTCCATAGATTTCATTAATGGAGTCCATTCTTTTCCACTAAAAATGAGCTGAAACCATTTCTTATTTCTGTTTTCGTATTTAATGTTGAAGAATAGCCAAATAGCAGCGACAGTAAATGAAATTGTAAAAAACAATGTCACTCCCCATTGCAAAACACCCCAATCTGTCAACATAGTTTCGTTCCACCAAAAAGTTGTCCAAACAGGAAGTTGTAGATAGAGAATACGAGCAACCCAAAGAGTTGATATTTTTAGGTTGGCCAATTTCTCTTGTGTTCTTAAAATTGGTTCACTGATATCCATTTGGTAAATCGTAATTAGCTGATAGAGATAAACAAACAATGCTATACCGCTCAAACCCACCTGAATAGAAGCCGAAAACAGAAAAAACTTATTTGCTTCAGAAAATGAATTTAAGTAAAGTGAACTCAAAGCGATTACCCCGATACCAACCCATAAAATACCAACTAATAGGGTAAAAATCTTAATTGGTTTCATTGAACCTAAAATGTTATAAACCATCATTCGGGTTATACCTTCTGTATTATTTTTGTTTGCAACAATGCTCAATTCTAATTTATCATTAGTGGTTTGCCAAAGTTTTTTTAATTCCAACTCGTTCATTGTTTTAAGATTTTAATTGTGAAAATCGTATCTTTAATTTGTCTTTGATCCGTCCTATTTTTGTTCCCACATTGCTTACCGACATTCCCAATATTTCAGCAATTTCAATATGACTCTTGTCTTCCAGATAAAGTATCATTAATGCTTTGTCTATCTCTTTTAGTTCATTGATAAATTGTTCCAATAAAATTAACTGCTTTTCATTTTCCGGTTTGTCTTCATATTGGGTTTCTATCAAATGCTCAGTCAACTCGGTATATTTCTTTGCTCTTCTTGAACTTTTACGATAAAATGAGATAGCGACATTTAGTGAAATACGGTACAACCAAGTTGAAATTCTAAATTGCTCATTATATTTGTGAATTGACTGCCAAATCTGAATCATCATTTCCTGTATGAGGTCCTGTCGGTCAACTGGGTCGGAGCAGTATGCATGTGCAACCTTGAACAAAATACCTTTGTGCTGTTCAATAATACCTTTAAAAAAATGCTGTTGCGCTTGTTTGTCCATTACAATTATCAAAATTGAAACTTGCTTTTCGAATTATTCGCAAGTCAACATAAAAAATCACAGTTGTCCGAATTCTTTTTTAATGCTTCAAAATATCGGATAAGATTGATTGATTTATTGTCGCCAGTGCTTTTAACAGCTGCGTTGCGTAATAAAACACGCTCCAGTACAGTTAAAATACAAATTTAACCTAGTGCGATGGATATTAAAAGATTGTGATCAAAAAATGGAAGGTGTGGCGCAAGCTAGCCATTACTGCTATCTTCGACTAATCCGGAGTTTAGCTGAACACGTTTGTCTGAACTATTATTACCAAGTTCTGATAGCACTTTCCGAGCAGACAAACAATAGCGAGTGGTTATTCGTCCGACCTGTTGCTGAGCAATTCGATGAATTTTGATAAATGCTTTGCCTGTTCATAACTTTCCACATCCTGAATTCAGATGTAGATAAATGAAAGTACTTAGTTTTTAGAAAGCTATGCTTAAGCATTATTCCAGCCAAAAGCAGCCAAAGTCTACCTCTTTCAACATTTCATTAATCTCTTTCTTGTCAAAATAGTCCGGATCAAATTCAGCACCC
>JBMOJB010000334.1:0-2629 GCA_049316985.1 Saprospiraceae bacterium
GAGGGCGACCGCAAGGGTCGCCCAAACGAAACGGATCGGAAAATAACGATAGGTGAAATCGTTGGGGCGTATAAATCGTTGGTATTTAATAAATGTTTGATATTAGCCAAGGAAAGGAATGAGTATTTGGGAAAATTCTGGCAACGGGATTTTTTTGAAAATATAATTAGGAATGATGAGGCGTTTATCAAAATTTCGGAATATATTATAAATAACCCTGCAAAATGGCGGGATGATAAATTTTATATAGAATGAAATTTACAGAAGAAAAATTAGAAAAGGCATTTACCGAATTGTTGGGGCTGGAAGGTTATACGCATCAGATAGGTAATGCAATTTGTCGTAAACCTGATGAGGTGTTGATTGAGGAAGATTTGCAAACCTTTCTTTTAACGCAATATGCCGCTAACGGGATTACAATTAATGAAGTAAAATCTATTATTCTTCAGCTCAAATCGCTGCCTTCATCTGACCTTTACGAGAGTAATAAAACTTTCCTACGAATGCTTGCTGACGGTTTTATTCTGAAACGCGAAGACCGAAACAATAAAGATATCTATATTCAACTGATAGATTACAAAGGGCTAAACAAACACCGACAACCCGAAGCAGACGAACTAATAAGTGTAGTTGCTGAAAGAGATGAAAAATATGGTGAGGATAATAATATTTACAAATTTGTCAATCAGCTTGAAATTGTCGGCAACGAAAAAAGGATACCTGATGGCATTGTATACATCAATGGACTGCCTCTTGTGGTTTTTGAATTTAAAAGTGCCGTTAGAGAAGAAGCAACTATTTATGATGCTTTCATACAATTGACGGTTCGTTACCGCAGAGATATTCCTGAATTGTTTAAATACAATACCTTTTGTGTAATCAGCGATGGTGTGAACAACAAATCGGGTTCATTCTTTGCTCCGTATGAGTTTTTCTATGCATGGCGAAGAGTAGCAGGTTTAGCAAAAGATGTGGATGGTATTGATAGTATGTTTACCTTGATTCAGGGAATGTTTCACAAAAACCGATTGCGGGATATAATACGCAACTTCATTTATATTCCTGACAGTTCAAAGAAAAACGAGAAAATTGTTTGTCGCTATCCACAATACTATGCAGCAAGAGCCTTGTTTGATAATATAAAGAAAACCCAAAAACCCGAAGGCAACGGAAAAGGTGGAACCTATTTTGGTGCTACAGGTTGTGGTAAAAGTTTTACGATGTTGTATCTTGCAAGATTGCTGATGAAAAGTGAATATTTCGGAAGCCCAACCATTGTAATGATAACTGACCGTACAGATTTGGATGATCAATTATCGGGACAGTTTACCAATGCAAAGAACTTTATCGGAGATAATACTATTGTAAGTGTTGAAAGCAGAGCCAATCTGAGAGAATTACTACAAGGCAGACAAAGCGGTGGTGTTTTCTTAACTACCATTCACAAGTTTACAGAAGATACAGAATTGTTGAGCGACAGAACCAATATCATTTGCATTTCCGACGAAGCACACCGCAGTCAGGTAAACCTCGACCAAAAAGTTAAAGTAAGTGAGAAAGGCGTAACAAAATCGTTTGGCTTTGCCAAATACTTACACGACTCATTACCCAACGCAACCTATGTAGGTTTTACAGGTACACCCATAGACGCAACGCTTGATGTTTTCGGTAAAGTAATAGATGCCTACACAATGACAGAATCGGTAAAAGATGAAATCACTGTCCGAATTGTGTATGAAGGAAGAGCCGCTAAGGTGGCTTTGAAAAACGGGGAATTGGAAAAAATAGAGAAATACTACGAAGAAGCAGCAATAGCAGGAGCCAACGATTACCAAATTGAGCAAAGTAAGCAGGAATCAGCAAATATGTATGCCATATTGGGCGACCCTGACCGTTTGAAAGCCGTTGCAGAAGATTTTGTAAACCATTATGAAAACAGAGTTAAGGAGGGTTCTACTGTAAAAGGCAAAGCAATGTTTGTGTGTAGTAACAGAGAGATAGGCTATGAACTATACAAAAATATTATTGCTTTAAAACCCGAATGGAACGAAATAAGAGCAGCCGAAGAAGGTGTAGAACTAACTGACAAAGACAGAAGGGAACTGAAGCCGATAGAACGCATAAAAATGATAATGACCCGCGGACAGGATGATGACGAAACTTTTTATAAATTATTAGGCACCAAAGAAAACCGTAAAGAATTAGACCGACAATTTAAAAATGAAAAATCTAATTTTAAAATTGCTATAGTAGTTGATATGTGGCTCACAGGTTTTGATGTGCCATTCTTAGATTCAATCTATATTGACAAACCAATACAGCAGCATAATCTGATTCAGACCATTTCGAGGGTAAACCGCAAGTTTGAAGGAAAGAACAAAGGTTTGGTAGTAGATTACATCGGCATCAAAAAACAAATGAATCTGGCATTGGCTAAATACAATAAAGGTGACGAAGATAATTTTGAAGACATAGCAGAATCATTAATTATTGTTCGCAATCATTTAGATCTTTTGGCTAAACTGTTTCACACATTTGACAATTCCAAGTATTTCAATGGAACATGCATTCAACAGTTAAACACCTTGAATCTGGCTGCTGAATTTGCACAGCAAACCAAAGATTTTGA
>JBMOJB010000335.1:0-2603 GCA_049316985.1 Saprospiraceae bacterium
ACGCGCGTTTGTGGCCCGGCTGTTCGACTCCACCCACGATGCGTAAACCTTAAACGAACCCGAGGGCAAGTTCGTGAAGTTCCAGATGGCCAACCCGGTGGCGTTTGAAGTGGACGCCGACTTCTGCAATGCCGTGTGGTCGTTTGCATAACCATTCTCACTTGTCGATCCATAATACGACCAGCTATCGGTTAGATTGGTCTTTGTGAAATTCGGCTCAGCGTCGTCGATCAGATAATTCGCGATGCGTTTGATGCGTATGCCGTCCGCGATGACAAGCGGGTGGTTCGCCTCGTTGGTGTTGTTCTGCAAAATCACCTGAAGCTGTTGGCTGCTGATGTTCGCCGTGCCAAGATTGCGCCAGTTCACACCGCCAAACGACTCGCTTTGAAACCCGCTCGTGGCCGGGTTGTATCGCTCATTCACGTTAAACGTCGTGATATATGTCGAGCCGTCCTTGATCACAAACGGAGCGTTCTCTGAACGATTGGTCAAATCACTCACCCACGTGGCCCAGACCTCATATTCGCCTGGCAAAATGTTGGGAAAAATCCAGGTCGCGCACGCTGTGATATTGCCCGCACTTCCAGTGGAATTAGCCGCGTAATGACTGTTCAGATAGCCTGGCGTCGATGTGCCTCCATAAAGAGCCCAGCCCGTGCTTGGGTTGCCTGTCAACGGCGTCACGCTAAAATTCACGTCCCGGTCGTCCACAATGGTCGACGCCACACGTCTGACCCAAACCGCGTCGGCCACCACCTCGTTGCTGGTCGAGGTTCCCGCGTTATTTCCCAGTTTCACCATCAGTTGATTGCTGTTTATCGCAAAGCGTCCGCCTAATCTCCGGAATGGTTGGCCCCCATACCACTCGGAAACCCCTGTGTTCGTCGTGTCCGCCGCCTGTTGCTCGTTGACTCTCACTGTTCCACGCGATGTCGTTCCATCATAAACAGTGAACGGAGCGTCCGTGGCCCGGTTCGATGTCGGTACCCAGGTAGCCCAGACTTCGTAATCACCAGGCGTCAGATTATTAAAAGTCCAATTCGCGCTACGTGTTTCATTGGTGCTGTTGCCCGAGGCTTTTGTCACAGCGTGGCCGCCCAGATAGCCGGTCGTCGTTGGGTAGCTGACCCAGTTCGCCGTCAAATCGCTTGAATATCCGGTCGTGTTAAAGTTCACCGACGTGTTGTCCATCACGCCTGAACCCATTTTCCGAATCCGCACGCCATCGGCCACGACATAGGTGCCCGTGGTGGCGTTGTTCGTCAGCTTCACCACAATCGACGTGCCAACGATGTCCAGCGAGCCCGTGAGCTTGTGCCATCCAATATTGCCATAACTTAACATGTCTGACTGGTACTCATTCACATCCGGACTAAGGGTCTGGTTCACCCTGACGCTCGCCCGCAGTGTTGAACCATCATAGATGCTGTACGGCGCGTCTTTGGCTCTAGAACCATCCTGGACCCAGCTGGCCCAGACCTCATATTGCCCGGGCTCAAGGTTGTTGAACGTCCAGTTCGCTTCCGCCGTAGTCAGACTCGCGTTGCCTGAAATGTTGGTGACAGTATGGTCGTGCAAATACCCACCGATAGACGGCCCCGAATAATTCGTCCAGTTCGACGTGTTCGCGAAATTCGTGTCGCCGTCGTCGACGATAAAATTCCCCCCACTCGAGATCGTCAGGCTTGTGTTGCTCAAGGACGAAGTCATGTTGGTCGCTGTGCCATTGATGATCCCGGACACCACCACCGCCTGTTTCGTATATGGCGAAACCAGGTTCGCTGGCACGAAAAAGTTGACCCCCAGCTTCAGGTTGATCTGCTTCACATCGGCGAAAGACGTATTGGCCAGGCCCGGCGAATAATAATAGCTTGCGTTCGAATTTAAAGCCGAGGAGCCGTTGGCGTCAAGCAACGCATATTGATACGAAAACTGCTCGGCATTGTTCACCATCTTGGACGTGTAACCGCCCACGCGAATCAAGGAGGTCGTATCAATCGGCCTCACGCCGCTATTGGTCGTGTTCGAGCTGTAGCCGGTAAAGGTGTTGCAGGCGATCGTTCCATCAAAATACCGTCGGTTCAGGCTTGAACTCGCATGGTCGCCGCCGCTGTTGTCCACCCAGACACTGATCCCGCCCAGCGTGTTGTTGATCGTGTTGTTGGCCACGTTCACATTGAAAAGCGGGGTTCGTGTCCATGCCATCGTGGGCAATGGGTATTGGTATTGATATCTGATATTTATGTCGGCCACGGAACGTTCATTCGTTTGCGCTTCAAGGCGAATGGCCTTGTTGATCTGAATAGCCCCGTTGCCGTCAATCACCTCCGTGTTATTCCCCGTGATCGTGTTATTGATAATACTCAGGCCAAACTGATTTCCGGTCGCCACAATTCCGGTCGAAGTGGTGCCGCTCAGGTCGATGGTGTTATTGGCGTAAGTGGTGTTCACCAGGCCGCGCGAGACCGAGACCTCATAGGTCGTGTTCGCTCCGCCCGGCATGGCGTCGGTCAACAGCAACAAAGTGGTGTTCGCGTTCGCCTGATCGAGCACCTGGGCGACCGTTCGCGTGCCCTCGTGGATCGCGATGCGGCGGTGTA
>JBMOJB010000336.1:0-2600 GCA_049316985.1 Saprospiraceae bacterium
CAGGGGGGTCAGTATCACCGGAATGGGGGTCAGTATCACCGGAATATCCAATTGGATGAAAGAAAATGCAAACACTTATGGAGTAAATCCAAACACGGTTGTTGTGGGAGGTGGCTCTGCAGGTGGACATCTTGCTTTGCTTGTTGCATACACTGACTTCAATCCACAGTTTACACCCAATGAACTGGCTGGGAAAGACATCAGTGTATGCGGTGTTGTTTCCTTCTATGGTCCCACAGATTTAAAAGCAATGTATTTTCATACCAATCAACAGCATCTTAAAGATTCAAATTCCAATAAAATGAAAAAAGCTATACCTCAAATGCCATCATGGGTAATTAAGTTAATGGGAAATGCTTACTACCGCTTTCATTTTGATAAAGACTTTGCAAATGCAGGAGTATTTGCTTCTCTTTTAGGTGGAACTCCTGATGAATGTCCTGAGCAATATGCTCTTTACTCACCGATTACAAATGTGAATGCTAAATGTCCTGCCACTTTACAATTACAAGGTGAAGATGATTTGATGACACCGGTAAAAACTACTCGGTATTTGCATACTTGTTTAATGGAGAATAATGTTCCAAGTGCCCTACATACATTTCCACAAACAGACCACGCTTTTGACCTTGTACTTCCCAAAATATCTCCATCAGCTCATTGGGCAATTTATGATGTAGAAAGATTCTTGGCATTACTAATTAAAAGCAATGAATAGTTTATCCATATCAAAACTTAGCGTCATCAAAATCATTCATACTATCATTTGGATTTTCTTCAATATTGTATTAATTTATATGGCTTATGCTGTAATTATTAATAAAATTGACCAATACGTTTGGATAGGTGTTGGACTAATATTACTAGAGGGTATAGTGCTACTGATTTTCAGAAATATGTGCCCGCTTACAATAATGGCAAAAAAATATTCGCTAACCACAAAAGACAACATTGATATTTATTTGCCAAACTGGTTAGCGAAATATAACAAACTCATTTACACAACTTTATTCATCATAATAGTTTGTGGCATTATCTACAGGCTTGTAAAAGCACACTCATGAAATCAACCTTACAAAGAAACATTCTAATTGCCTTACTGTTGTTCCTTGGAATAAGTGCCATGGGTGGTGGAGCAATGTTAATTATTTCTCCATCCGGAAAATTAATTGGTGGATTGCCATTATCCATCTTAGCACATTCTCCTTTTTCAGATTTTCTAGTTCCGGGAATTATTTTGTTTTCGGTTTTAGGTCTTGTCCCTTGTTTAACTTCAATTGCCTTAATTAAGAAAACCAAAAGTGATTTTGCTGAAAAATTAAACTTGTTTCAAGACATGCATTGGGCTTGGTCTTTCAGCATCTATATCGCATTAGCATTAATTATTTGGATTCAAGTAGAAACCATTTTTGTGCAAAGTGCAGGTTGGTTGCAAACTTTTTATTTGTTGTATGCAATACCAATTCTTGTTTTCGCTTTGCTTCCGAAAGTGAGAAGTATTTATAAAAAATGAACTCAAAAAAAAAATTATGATTATATCATTTTCTATTCTCGGATTCCTGCTGCTTATTTTTCTAATCGGTAAAATAAATTTGAAAATCAAATTCAACTATCAGGTAAAAAAACTTTTTAGTCAATCAGAAAATATTTCAAATAAATCTTTTCATAAAAGTCAATTAGATAGTTTGCCAGAGCCGGTGCAACGCTATTTTAATTTGGTATTGAAAGCAGATCAGCCTTATATAAATTCTGTAAAAATGACTCACAGCGGACAATTTAAAACTGGCTTAGATAAGGATTGGATAAATATTACCGGAGAACAATATGCCACTGCAGCAATACCAGGTTTCATCTGGAAAGGTACTACATCAATGTTCACCGCATTTGATATGTACATAGCAAATAAAGGCAGATTAGTGGTTTCGCTTTTTGGTTTGTATAATATCGTTGATGGAAAAGGAGAGCATTACAATCAAGGAGAATTATTGCGATGGCTTGGTGAAAGTGTTTTATATCCAACTAATTTATTGCCAAGTGAAAATTTAAAATGGATTTCCATTGATGCACTAACTGCAAAACTTGTTTTCAATTACAATGGGCTTTCACTATTTTTTATTTTCACCTTTAATACTAATGGGGAAATAACGCAAATGGAAACTAAACGCTACATGGATGAAAGCAATTTAGAAACCTGGATTATTAAGGTGGCTCAGTACAAAGAAATAAATAAAGTGCTTATTCCAACACGCTTTGAAGTTCTGTGGAGATTAGAAAAGGGTGATTTTAGTTATGCAAAGTTTAATATCACGGACATTGAGTATGACAAACCTGTGAAATTTTAATTTAATTTCTAACTTTGACCGAAAGGACCACCACCCATAACATCGTTATTTCGTAATGGCGGGTTCAGTGCTTCGCTTGACAGTTTTGTGCAAGGCTCAAATTCTGTTCTTCGATTGAGCTTTTATGCTAAAAAACCGCCGCTACGCAAAGCCGAGAACCGTGATGCGTCATGCTATATTAACAATCAAATCAAAATATTAAGTGATAAAACTTGAACATTCAATAACAATTAATTGCACAGCAGACCGATTGTTTGA
>JBMOJB010000337.1:0-2590 GCA_049316985.1 Saprospiraceae bacterium
TTGAAGTTCAAACAACTGCAGAAAGAGAGGGAAGTAGAATTGAGTTATAAATCCAGGATCGAAGACTTAAGAAATCAGGCGTTGCAGGCCCAAATGAATCCTCATTTTATATTTAATTCTTTGAATGCAGTTCAGCACTACCTTTCATTGAATGACAATAGTAAGGCAATTAAATTTTTATCAAAATTTGCCACACTAATCAGAATTGTTTTTGAATTTAGTAAAAAGAAAGAAATTTCTCTGGCAAGTGAACTTGAAATGATGGACTTATACCTGAGTCTTGAACAACTTAGATTTGCAAGAAGTATTGAAATTGATTTTATTGTAGAAGATGAAGTCAGGCAGAAACAAGAACAAATATTGTTGCCACCATTGTTGATTCAACCAATGATTGAGAACAGCTTCAGACATGGCCTTTTTCACAAACTTGAAGGTGGTAAACTAATCATAAAATTCGAAGTAGTATATGATTTTCACGTAAAATGCACTATTGAAGATAATGGTATAGGAAGGACTAAAACTTTAGAAATGGCAAGCTGGAAACCCAAACAATATACCTCGACCGGACTGTATAATACAGAAGAGAGAATAAAATATTGGCATGAAAAAAATAAAACAAATATTACCGATTTCTTTAAAATTGAAGATCTTTTTATTGGAAATAAACCCAGCGGAACCAAAGTTACGCTAATTTTATAAGTAAGCTGCGAAACAAATATGTCAAAAAAGAGCCTGCTAAAAGCAATTATTGTTGAAGACGAGGAAAACGGTCGTTTATTACTTCAAAATTTGCTTCTCAAATACTGCCCTACCATAAAAATTGTCGGTAAAGCTTCAACCGTCACAGAAGCTATTCCCATCATTGTTAGTGAAAATCCGGATGTCGTTTTTTTGGACATTGAACTTCCTGAAGGAAATGGATTTACCTTATTTAACTATTTTCCCGATTCGAGTTTCAGTACAATTTTTGTTACCGCTAGTGGTGAGTACGCTCTAAAAGCGCTAAAATTGTCCGCTTTAGATTACTTGTTAAAACCATTGGATCCTGAAGAATTGGTAAACGCAGTTAAAAAACTTGAGTATAAAAATGAGATAGAAAATAACCAAAAGATTAGCGCTTTGGTTAGTAATTTAAGTAGAGGCGTGACGAAAGTTGCACTCCCTACTCTCGAAGGCTTAAGTTTTGTAAATTTCGATACAATTATCCGCTGCGAAGCGGATAACAATTATACTATGGTCTATATGAGTGACAATGAAAAATTATTGATTTCCAAAACTTTGTCATATTTCGAAGACTTGCTTTCTGACTTTTCTTTCCTCAGGGTTAATCGTTATTGCATCGTAAATCTGAATTGTATTGCCAGATTTCAACGTGGTAAAAAAAGTTATATTCACTTAACTGATGGTACTGAATTGTTGCTTTCTGAAGGTAAAAGAGAGGAGTTTATGAATTATTTTACTGTGAGCAAGGCTTAGTTCTCTTGAAATTGGGGAATTTTCTGTCCCATAAATATTATCAACAAAGTTATGAAAATATTTAATGTTGATCAAATCCAAAATTGGGACTCTTTTACCATTCTCAACGAAAATATATCCGGTATTGAACTGATGGAACGGGCTGCTTCTGCATTCGTAGAAACATTTCTCCATCATATTGACTTCGCTACAGTTGGTACTCTACATATTTTTTGCGGTTCAGGTAATAATGGAGGTGATGGACTTGCCATCGCGAGATTATTATCCTATTTTCCTTTTAAAGGAATTCGTGTCTACCATGTTATGATATCAAAGAGTTGTTCAGCAGATTTTCATGTAAACTATTCTCGTCTTGCGCTAATTGAAAATGTAAAAATCTTTTCTTTAGAAGACCTCGCATTTTTTCCCGATATTTCAGTAAATGACACAATTATTGACGCCATCTTTGGGACAGGACTCCGTGCAAATGTAACTGGTTTTGCGAGAGAAATTATAATTAAGATCAATGCTTGTCAGGCAAAAATTTGGTCAGTTGATCTACCTTCAGGGTTACAGGTAGATAAGCCAACATCGTCAATTTCAATAGAGGCCAATCACACTGTAACATTTGAATCACCTAAACTTGCATTTTTTATTCCTGATAATTTTATTCGCATAGGAGAATGGCAGATTGCATCCATTAATTTGAGCGAAAGCTTCTACCAATTTGAGCCTACCAAGTACAACTATATTAACAAAAAAGAAATTCTCCAATTATACAAGCGTAGAGAAAGAAATGCTAATAAGTGGACATGCGGTCATTCTTTAATAATAGCTGGCTCCTCCGGAAAAATTGGAGCTGCAGTGTTAGCGACCAGAGCCTGTATGCGTGGAGGATCTGGTCTCGTCACTGCTTTGGTTCCGGAGCATGGATCATCTGTTTTGCAAATTGCTGCGCCAGAAGCGATGCTTGTGTCAGATGAAAATGGCTTAGAAACTGGTCATCTTCCCATGCTTGCAAAATATAATGCGATAGCTATCGGACCAGGAATTGGAACTTCTGAAAACAGTTTGAGTGTACTTGGATATTCCGGCGATGCTGACCCCCATTCCGGTGATACTGACCCCCCTGAGA
>JBMOJB010000338.1:0-2572 GCA_049316985.1 Saprospiraceae bacterium
GTGAAAAAATGAATTATCAGGACTTTATTAATCAGGGCTATATTTACATTTATCGAGGTGACAGATACACCGACGTTAAATATAAAATGCAGCCTTGTCAACCAGTCCTAACCAGTACAGGAAAATGTATCAGGGGTAAAAATGGCAATATGCTTGTAAGTTTTCAATCAGGAACAGTTGTAGTTCTTGCAAGGCAATTAAGACGGCTTGATAAATTAGCTTTAAAGGAATTCGAAGTTTATATATCACCTTCGAAAAAGGTAGCATCTAACCAGCTTGTTTTACCTTTTTAATCATGATGGAAACACGATGAACAGTTTAAAATCAGATTATGGCTCAAATCTTTTCAAGTGAGATAATTTGTAAATAAATTTGTAAACAGTAAAAAAAAATAAACCAAAATACGATGAAAACAGAAATTAGGAAGCCGTATAAATCTGAGGCAGACAGGGGAACAGTGCAGATAAAATTCAATGTTACTCCGAAACAGGCAGAACAGTTGAATAACAAAGTAAGTCAAACAGACTTGACTACCAGTGCATTCATTAGAAAGAAAATAGGAATTAGATAAACTTGCAATGTTTCCATATCTAAGAAAACCTAAGAAACATTTGGCTTATCATTCCTGAGGAAAAGGAAATAGGCAATCGTGGGGACGAACCTATCAGAGATACTCAGGAAAACTAAGCAAGTAGGGGATAATCTTCAATGGTTATTCCCTTTTTTATTTTCCTAATTATTAATAAAATTGTATTATATTTGTACTATAATTTTGTACAAAAATATCTTATATGAAATTTACTATTAATAATGTTACCTATATTATCTCAGAGAGAAAAAAGTTAGGGACTAAACCAGTTCTATTTTTACTCCGATTATCAGGCAAAGAGAGGCAATATGTGAGCAGTTTGTTTCCTACGAATGTAAATAGTCGATATAGATTTGACTACCAGCAGAAGCAATTTATATTGGATATTAAGCAACTGACAATAACTCCATTAAAGGCATGATAACTTAGAATCCCTTAGAATAACAATAGGGGATTCTTCAAGTTAACTTGAATAGCTAAAAAAATAAATATGGTATTTTCTCCCGTTCTAAGTTACCCAACGATTGATAAGATTGAGTTGATAACAGACAATTTTTATCTAAGTCCGGATAACTATTTCAGGAATCTCCCTGAGTATTTTCGAGGTGAAAAGGTTAGAGAAAAATCAATTTATAATAGTCCCATCTGCAATATGACAATTAAGCCTGACTTTCATAACGTGTCAACTTTGAAGCTTTCATTTAATCCAAACAAAAATGAGATTGAGAAAGTCCAAAAGGAATTTAGACGTGTAGGGATCGATTTTCCCATCTTAGAAAGTAAGTTAGTTAGAGTTGATATTGAACGTCACCAGCAGTTACAGTTTGGATTGATAGGCTACCATTCAATCTTAGGACAGTCCAAATCAGGCAAACATATAAATGCAATAGTACAGGACTCTTTTAGAATTGGGAGTGAGAGCAACGGCATACAATTTTATGACAAGTCAGCTCAATTAAAATTGGAAACTCCAAAGATTATCAGAGCAGAAACTCAGATAAAAGGAATGGAATATCTTAGGAAAAATGGGATAACAACAATGGAAACTTTGCTAAATGCAGATGTAAAGCAGTTGATGAAACTCTATAACCAGCCGAAAGTTTTATACCTGAGAAACCTTGAAAAAATGCAAGGGAATAGCTCAATAGATATTGGAAGTCATGTGAGGCATTTAGAAGAGTTAGAAAGGGATAAAACTATTAAGAATTTCTTTATTACTTTTTTAAGTCGTATGGCTATCAACTCAAAACCGATAGAAGATATTTTTGCAATTATTGATTCTTCATCATTGCCTCATAATAAGAAAACGAATTGTAGAAATTACCTCAGGAAACTTTCAATAGGAATCAGCACTCCTGACAGACAGGGAATGATTAAGGAGTTATTATCCTATTTTAAATTATCAGCATAAAACAAAACAATATGAAGCCAACAACTTTGACACTTGAAAACATTGAAGCTATTATTCAGGCAATGGATAAAATTAAGCCTATTGACAGAAGCCAATGTTATAACGAATATTACGACGAACTTCTTTGGCGTAAAAAAAACGAACTTCTTTGGCCTAAAGAAACTTATGAAGCAAAAGAAACAGACAAGGAACAGACAGAAACAGACGGGGGGGGTTAGAAATCTTCTGCAATCATTATACAGGTGATATATCACATGTAGATAAAGAAGGCAATATTTACGACAGGGGTACTAACTACCTTTTCCCGTTAAAACAACGTTAAAACGTCGTAAAATGGCTATCAGGATAACAGCACAATAACAGGGAAATAACAGGCAATAACAACGAAATAACAGTGAAAAAATGAATTATCAGGACTTTATATATCAAGTCCTAAAAAGGCAATATCTAACCAGCTTGTTTTACCTTTTTAACCTGGTGGAAACCTGATCAACAGTTTAAAATCAGATTATGGCTCAATTACTTTGAAGGCAGATAATTTGTAAATAAATTTGTAAACAGTAAAAAAAAAT
>JBMOJB010000339.1:0-2561 GCA_049316985.1 Saprospiraceae bacterium
GTTAATACTTCAAATTATGAAACGATTATTCAAATTCGCCACTGTTGCTTTACTATTAGGTTTCGGAGTAACAGGTTGCTACAAAGACATTATTGTACCTGATGCCACCGTAGTAGTTGAAGAACCTGCAAAGTCAGTCAGTTTTAAAAACGAATTGGAGCCTTTGTTTGAAAAAAGTTGTGCTTTAGGTGCTTGTCATGATGGCGTTTCGCATGTTCCTGATTTGAGGACGGGAAAATCCTATGCAGCGCTTACTACCGGAACAACTTATATCAACCTGGCAAATCCAAAATCGAGTTATCTTGTAGGTATCATTAATGGTGAAATGAAGGAATATATTCCTTCAGCAACCGATCGTCAGAAAGTTTATGACTGGATCAGAAACGGCGCACCAAATAATTAAGTTACTTATTAAATTAAACTAAAATGAAACTAATTATAAAATCAAGCAGTAGGGCTCTCGTTTCTCTTTCATTCATTTTGCTTGCGATGTTGTTTGTAAATATATCAGCCTTTGCTCAAGATGAAGCTGAAGCTCCTGTAAAAGCAAAGCCCGTTAAAAATACTTTCAGCAGTACGTGGTTGATTGATAATCAGACAGTAATGGTGCCAGTACAGGGTACTTTTCAGATGGATATTCAGCATAGGTTCGGTACTTTCAAAACAACTAAAGCTACTAGGTATGGTTACAATGACCTATTTGGATTGTTTGCGCCTTCGAACATACGTATGGGCTTCAATTACGCTCCAATCAAGAATCTTTTTGTCGGTTTTGGTATGACGAAGGAAAAATGGTTGTGGGATGTGAATGTCAAATATGCGATTATTCAGCAAACACCGCACAAATATCCGGTTAGTGTCAGCTATTACGCCAACGCGGCGCTTAACTCTCAAAAGGCGAATGATGTATTCGCACCAAAGTCGGGTTATGCATTAGACAAGCTGATTCCAGCGGGTAAAAGTTTAGGATCGGAAGGTAAATTCTTTAGAGATAGAGTATCTTACTTTCATCAATTGCTTATTGCAAGAAAAGTTACGAATGCGCTATCTGTTCAGGTTGCACCTAGTTTCTCTTATCAAAATGCAGTGGCAGGTTTTTTAACTAATCCAACCACCAAAACAGCGATAATGAAAAATGGACATTTTGCACTGAATGCAGCAGCAAAGTATAATGTGACAGAAAGTATAGCCGTAATGGCTACTTACGACCAGCCGCTCACAAAGCATCCTTATTTTAATCCGCAGCCAAGTCTTGGTTTTGGAATTGAGATGGGTACTAGTGGACACGCTTTTCAGTTGTTTGTCAGCAATTACTCCTTGTTGAGTCCTCAGCGCAATAGTTTGTATAATCAAAACATTCCATTCCCATATACGAATCCAACCACGAAAAAAACGGTGGATGGAGGTCAATGGTTAATTGGATTTAATATTACCAGATTGTGGAATTGATGAATTTTAATTGTATATTTGCGTAGGAATTATTAACATTTAAAACATTCATCAAATGAAAAAAATTGCAATTTTTGGAGTGCTTTTTTCAGCACTAATGGTAGCGAGTTTTGCGTTTAAATCAGAATTCAACAAACCTTGGCCGGTACCTGATAAATACAGCAAAATGGCAAACCCTGTTAAGTCTGATGCGACTTCATTAGCTGAGGGCAAAGCAGTTTGGGCAAAACACTGTCAGTCATGTCATGGCAAAATGGGTTTAGGTGACGGTTCAAAGGCTGCACAGTTAAAAACTGAACCGGGTGATTTTTCAAAAGCAGCTTTTCAAAATCAATCTGATGGGTCTTTGTTTTATAAAGTACTTGAAGGCAGAGATGATATGCCAAGCTACAAAAAGAAAATTCCTGATCAGTCTGAAATTTGGAGTGTGGTGAACTACATGAGAAAATTCAAGAAGTAATTCTAGATTTAGGTGTACTCTGCTACAATTAGCAGAGTACACCAATTTTGATTGTTTTTGCTGAATTTTTTAAATATTTACTTTTCTACTTGTCCTCTTAGCTTTCAAGTTTTATACATAGCTTCTTACCACAATTGCTTAACTTTTAGCATAAATACAATTATTATGTCAGATGTAACAAAAATTTCACGCAAGCGATTCATCGTTTGGGGTGCGGGGATTCTTTCGGGTATTGGTCTGATCAAATTGATTAAACCTTCCATGGAACAAAAGAAGACCACCAATAAGTTCTTGACGCAGGATGGCCGATTGGTTGAAGTGGAAACCAAACATGTCGTTTCTTCAGGAGAAAAAATAGAGACTTCGGCATTAAAGTCCTGGATAAAAAAGTAAAGTTCACTCTAACATTTATAAAATGAGCGATAATCAAAATACATCGAGAAGAGATTTTCTATTGAAAGGATTGTTGGCCGCTACTGCATTGAGTTCTTGCAATGACGGTCACCCATTTCAGCCTAACCATGATGTCACTCCCACCGGAGAGAAAGTTAAACTGCTTAGTGTAGATGGTGAAATCATCGAAGTAGATAAAGCCTTTTTGAAACCGGTACCTGAGTTGCCGGCTGGATATCACAGTGATGTTCGCAAAGGG
>JBMOJB010000340.1:0-2559 GCA_049316985.1 Saprospiraceae bacterium
TCAAATACCATTATCAAGCCAAAGGCTACACGGTGCAGGCGGGGTTTAGTTCAACCTTAATAACAGACTATTTTACAGATTGTGATAAAACTTATTGCCTTAGCAACAGGTTATAATAAGGTAAAATTTACTGTTTTAGTTATTTGTAACAAAGGTCGCATTCTAGTATTTTGCGCCTTGATACTTGTTTTTTCGAGTCTTCCGAAGGGTGACTTGAAATCTTTTTCTGTACCGAAAGTCTTTGACTTTCACGCCGCTTGGCGGCGAATAATTGGAAAACAATTCTTAGATTGCATTCAAACTAATAATGTGTAGAAAATCGTGGAGCAAAGTAGAATCTACATCAGTACAAATACTGTAATCGCTGGACGATGTTTTTCCACTAAAATTGCCTTATTTTGAACTCCTTACATCCAATCGCCGCTTCTGCGGCGTGAAAGTCGCCGACTTTCTATGAAAAAGGAAATTTCAAGTCACCCTTCGGAAGACTTGAAATAACAGTGTTAATTAACGCCCAACGCGTGAGTTAAATTACAAATTTAACCCAACGGCATAGTTTCTTTTGGGTTTTGATAGTAGATGTGTCGCTAGCAAGGCTATTAACAGTTAACAATTGACAATTAACAATTGACAATTTAAAAAGCAAAGAAGTGCTGCAAGCTCGCAGAAAAAAAGTGCCGTAGGTACGAAATGTTGGTATAAAAATAGAAAATGATTGCCAATGAAAACATTTTCGGTTTTCAATTAGTTACAAGTTGGTCTAAAAATCAAGGTTCAATTCCCGGTAGCAATTGAAATTCGCCAGCTTGCAATTTATCTAGCAAGTAATCACCAATTCGGATTCGCTTTAATGAACTTACCTCATATCCCAGCTAGAACACTATGAAGAGTGAACCTTAGATTAGCTAAACCGGTTTTTAGTCGATGGGGTACTCCCGCGCTGGGTTAAATTTGTAATTTAACTCACCTGCCTACCGGCAGGCAGGAAAGCTAAATTAGAAATTTAACCTAGCGCGTAGTTTTTTTTATGGGGGAAGACTTGGCACCAGCGAAGAATGTCCACCTCAATGGCAAATGATAGTATTTATGTATTTATATAATATCCACTGTTGCCAATCTAATTGTTTTACATTACATTTGTTTCGATTATTTAATCAAACACAATAAGAAATGAAAAAAATCAATATTTTATCAACATTTGTACTCCTAAATTTCACCTCTATATTCGCTCAAAAGATACAGATAAACACTCTAGAAAGCCAGTTTAAACATCATAAAGATGATAAGTTTTATCAAAAATCGGTCGAAAGTGCTGCTAAGGCCGGAACATTTGTGCAAGATTCATTTCTGCAATCATATCTTTCACCGCCTTATTTTATAGATATCCTCGACAGATATAAGTACCAAGCGGATTGTAAGCTAGTAGAAGTAGAGGAAATTTATACGTCGAATACTGTGGCATCTTTTTACAAAATGGTCAATTCGTGGGACAATAATACAAATACCGTGACATGCACTTTTAAGTACAGTAAGCCCAAAAAGAATGCAACCTATAAATTATACGCAATCGATTCCTTTTTTTATGATAATAAGAACAGAAAAACTAGTGTAAAAAACTATTTCGCAACCAAACCTACAAATGCAAATTTGTCATCGTACCAAGAGTATCGCTATCCAACTGATCACCCTACAGAAGATACACTTAAACAATTTCGGCAAGATAGCAAGGGCAAGTTCTTTTTAGCAGGAATGCAAATTTCAGCCTTCGACACAAATGGAAACAGGACTGAATATGTCTTTACCGACGGAAAGCTCGGGCCTTTCAATCGTCAGACTTATGAATTTAACAACAAAAATTTGTTGACGAAATTTGCATTGCAAGATTTTGACAATAACAATTGGGTGAATGACCTCGAAAACAAATATACTTATAATAGTGATGACAAGGAATCAAAAGACCTCTTTTTGCGCAATTGGAATAAGAACACCATGACGTGGTCTGATAGCTCAACTTGCATCTATCACTACAACACAGACAAAAATATTGAAAAACAATACTACTATGACTTTGATGCCGACTCCTTATATTGGAAGCTTACTGGAATAATACTCTCAAGCTATGATATCAATAAAAATCATATTTTGGACGTTCGATCAAATTTCGAAAATGGAAAACCTAGCAGTACAGAAAACTACCGATACTGGTGGACTTTCTGTGATGAAGCTATAGCAGGTAAAGATATTTCATTAGAAGGCTACAACCTCACCTTCCCGAACCCCATCGAAAACGGCCAATTCATCACCGTCGATTCGCCAAATGAAGTGACAATGACTTTGAGCATATTCGACACCAATGGAAGAACTTTCAGTTCTCATTCGGTTCAAAACCACCAGCAAGTTCCGGTACAAATCCAGCAAAATGGAAATTTTGTATTGGTGCTGACGGATAGCAAAGGACGGATATTGACGGTTAAGAAAGTGGTGAAAATAGATTAATTCTTATTGCGATTAGCATCTAGCCACCCGCAAGCGCCATATCTTCCCTCGCCCATAAAAAAA
>JBMOJB010000341.1:0-2547 GCA_049316985.1 Saprospiraceae bacterium
GATTCTTCGATTATTAAGTAGCCCCGAATCCATCCAGCATCTTCAAGAGCTAAATCCTTGATATTCTCTAAGACAATTATAAGTTTCATCAAACAAATATTTTCGAATTTTAGAAAATGTTACAATTGATTTGCTTGCGTTATCTTCGTCTTACTCAAAAACATAAAATCAATCATAATATACCACTATTTTAGATAAATTGTTCATATCTTCTCCAGTAAATTATAGCTTTCAGGTTCAAAGATTCGCTTCGGTTTACCATCAATAGAAAAGCCAAAAATTGCCTTTGTATCGTCTGAAAGATCAAAGCAAATTGCATGTTCATTCGCTCGATGCCTAATCGATTCTTTCAAATGTTTCCACCTACAAACCTGTATACCTTTGATTCGCTTATCAATTAAATCTTGTAAAAATTTTGTCTGAATTTCTCGTGCTGAAATTCGATAATTAAAATATGAGTTTTCAGATGAAGAAATTCCAAAATCCTCAATTTCATCACTATGGCAATAAGAGGTAATAACAGAATATAACTCTTCATCATCACGAAAAGATAAAAATCCATTATTTGAAAATTTGATAGCTACCAAACCCACATCGTCGCAAATGCAATCCTCTGTTAACAAATAACTCAGATGCTTAAATTCAGATAAATATTTTAGATTTTTAATTGACAATATTTTATATATACCCACTATCTTGCAACCGACTAACTCCTGTATTCGAGTATTATGTGAGGGTAAAGTAAATTTGTTTTTGCAAATATTCATGGTACATTCTTTTTTGCTACTTCAATTAGTAAATCAATAGTTTCTAAATTTTTATCTGAGGGGGTTGTCATTGTAGACAACTTTAGAGGATCTGAAATTACAATTCTTCCATCTTCAGCAATGAGAAATTGCAAATCGTCTATTTTCAGGTATTTGCTCGTCATTTTATTTCGGATTTTTGTCAGATCATCGATGCTTCTCCGATTTAATAACTTAGAATTGCCCACGATTTGTACTACTCCATCTTTTGTTCTAACAATTTTTTTTGACCCAATCGCAAATCGTTCATAAATTAATGCCGGTTTTCCTTCAAATATCCCTTTTTCTAAAACTGGTACAACGGGGAGTCCTTGATCACTAATATTTTTTAAAAGAGCTATTTCATCATCTATCTTAGATGAAGGAATCCCATCTTTCAAAATGCCAATAGCCAGATTTGGCTTATTTACTATATTATATACTATTTTTTCTCCACCTCTATCAATTTCTGATCCGATCTTAAGATTATCAAAACAACTATTATGTACAACCACCCCACTACTCCCGACCAAAAAATTATGCCACTGTCCAACCTCAAGATTGTAGACTTCTTGCTTTTCATAGGTTTCAGTTTTTTTTCGTACTTCTACGAATCCATTTTGAGGAAGCAACCTCACCGACCAGATCTTCCAACCGCAAAAAAAACAGCGTGTGAGATTTCAACACTACTTAAATCCAGTGTTATGCTTTTTTTGGGTTTTGGCAGAAAAACTAATTCTTGAGACCATCAAGTTTAATAATTAAACTTCTATATTAATGTTAAAGTAATTGCTGGTGGAAATCCAAGTTCTTCATATCGTTCGTTGACACTTTGAACTGCGATCAAAAAATTATTTAGTACAAGCAAATTTTCAAACGGCAATGCTCTTACTCTAAGATTTAATACTTCATCGAGGCCAATATTGATTTTGGTCATACCACCAGCCGGGTTTTTCAAGCTTGTCCAACAATCTATTAAAGCATTGACATTTTGGCCGTAGAAGTCAGGAAATCCAAATTTTTCCTTCAGCAGTTGATGCATTGAGCCTAGATCTTTAACATTTGAAAAATCAATTTCTAATTCCATATCCTAAATATTTTTTTTTACAATAAATAGCTAATTGCAGTTAACGATAAACAAACTACTACTTCCAGCCTGTCAGATCAATTTCAATAAAATCATCATAATGATCATGAGTATAATAGGCTCGATTTGTTTTGTTTCCAACAACGATTCTTCGCTCTCCCCTGTTGCTGATGCCTGGCGTTTTTACCGTCCATTCTCTGTAGGTTTCACCGGTGTTCAGCCTTTGAGCTGTAGGACTCTTCAAAACAGAATTTTGAAAAATTTTACCATCATCAAATGGAAAAATTGACGTGTCTTTTAGCTTTACACGGCTAATTGCATTATTAAGCTCTTTCATTTCATTTGCTGTCATTTTATATCCCCATTTAATTTTGATTTCATTAAATGCTGCTGAAGGGTCTTTTGCAAACGGGAAACAATAGTTATGCACCACAACCCCACTTCCCCCAACCAAAAAATTATGCCACTGCCCGACCTCCAGGTTATATACTTGTTGCTTTTCGTCGGATTCCGTCGTTTTTCCTACTTCTACAAATCCATTCATAGTGAGCAACTTCTCACCGGTAGTAATCTCGGAAACCGGGATAAAACCCTTTCGATCAAGGCTGTAGATGGGGTGTGTACCCGTTACTTCTATGCTATCACCATTAGAGAATTGCAGTTTGAAGATGCTAC
>JBMOJB010000342.1:0-2540 GCA_049316985.1 Saprospiraceae bacterium
TCCAAACACATCTTAATTAATATCAATAACAAAGGAAATATCCCAAAAGCAATATCCTGATCAATGAAAAAAACATTCCTGTTCTTTGCACTTTTCCATTTCTTGCAATGCGCTTTTTCTCAACAAAATGATTTTTACGACATAAGTAGAATTCCCGAAATTAAAATTACTTTCAGACAGAAAAACTGGATGAGTATGCTGGACTCTTTGAAAGTTTCGGGCTCCGGTATGCTGGCAGGAGATGTATCTATTGATGGCACATCGATTCCTTTGGCCGGAATTCGATATAAAGGCACTTCATCGTTCAAGTTTGGTGAAAAACGCAATCCCTACTATATCAAATTAAATTTTGTAAATAAAAATGCCAGTTACAAAGGTGTTACCAGCCTAAATCTTTCGAATGCACTTCGCGATCCCAGTATGGTTCGAGAAGTATTGGGTTATGAAATCGCCAGACAATATATGGCGGCACCACAGGCCAACTTTTGTAAATTATTCGTCAATGAAGCGTATATCGGCCTTTTTGTAAACGTGGAAACGATAGAAGAAAATTTCCTGAACAACAACTTCGGCACAGCTGAAAATACACTTATTAAATGCAATTCCGACGCAAAAAGCATGGTAGATGGATGCAGAAAATCAACTTATTCCTCACTTGAATTTGAGGAAAATGAAAACTGCTATTTCCACAATTATGAATTGCTATCCAAACAGGGTTGGGATGATTTTTTTGGCTTGGTGAAAACTCTTAATAAAAACCCTGAAGCAATTGCAAGCGTACTTGATGTAGACAAAATTCTTTGGATGCTGGCTTACAACAATGTACTGGTCAATCTCAATAGTTATTCAGGTGGCAATAGCCAAAATTACTTTTTGTACAAAGACAAAACTGGAAAGTTTCAAGCAGTGATATGGGACCTAAATCTCAACTTTGGTTCTTTCAAAAATACCGGAACCGGTGAATCTGACTGTAGCCTGCAACAATTGCAAGAACTCGACCCGCTATTGCATTGGCAAAATCCCGCAAAACCTTTGATCAGCAAATTGCTATCCAATACCGTTTATCAGAAAATGTACATTGCCCACTGCAAAAGCATATTGGAAGACTGGATCAACAATGGCAAGTACCTCGATCGTGCAAAAGACCTGCAGGACATTGCGCGAAATGCTTACAATGCAGATCCTAATAAATACTACAAAGAGAGCGACTTAACTAAGTCCTTGGATAAAACCATCGGCGAGCATTCCAAAATCCCGGGATTATCAGAATTAATGGGAAAGAGAGCGCGATTCCTTAGAAAACACTGGTCCTTTCAGCCGCAAGCACCTGTTATCAATACAGCAAAAGTATTATCCAGAGAAAAATATGCCACCGAAAATGTGAGTGTTTTTACCATTCAAGTTAAAGTTGACAAATTCCCAAAGAAAGTAAAAATCTACTACCGAAGCGATAAAAACCAACCCTTCAAAGAAGCACAGATGAAAGACGATGGCAGAAATTACGACCTGCAGGAAGGTGACAAAATATTTGGTATCAAAATAGACCCAAAAGGCGCTTTTGATACTATTGAATATTACATTCTTGCTGAAAATGCACAAGCTGTCAGTTTCTATCCATCCTATTATTCAATAAAACCAGCGCAGGTTAGTCTCTTGGAGCTGAATAAATAATTTTAAAATACCGGATTAATGATGCGGTTTGCTGACCTGTTTACTCGAAGTGTTTTTCTTTTGTTTTGTGCTTTACTATTTAGTTTTGCATGCAATGCCCAATTGACACTTCCTGACCTAAATCTCAGTGAACTTCAACGAGAAGACCGCGAAAAAGCATTTGATATTCGATGCGCTGCACCTTTTGCAACAGAAATTACTTACCATGAAGGAGTACTACGCAATCATGAGGCTGTACTCGTTGATGTACAGAACCAAGCCAATCGTTCCAATAAATTGGAATGGGAATATGACATCAGGGGCAAAAATGCACTGGGATTAACTTTGCTTTTAAAGAACTTTTTCCTACCCGATGGAGCAATACTTACTGTTTATAATTCTGATTCCAGCCAGACGCAGATTTTCAGCGCAAAAGACAACAACAGCAAGCAAATCCTGACAATCGGAATGATCTCCGGCAATACCGCGAGATTACATTATTCTGAAATATCGAATGGAAAGGCAAAAGGTAGATTTCAAATTTTCACAATTTACCAGGCTTATAAAAAAACACATGAATTGCCTGAAAATCGACCGCTTGCTTTTGGTTTTGGCACTTCATTGGCGTGCAATATTAATATCAATTGCCCGGGAACAGATTCGGTAAAAAATATAAAAAGAGGCATTTCCCGGGTGATGATGGTACTCAAAGAAGGAGTAGGTTACTGCACCGGAAATCTGCTGAACAATACCAATCAGGATGGAAAACCATACATTCTGACTGCATTCCACTGTCAGGATGGATACACGCCAATGTATGACTTTTGGAAATTTGATTTTAAATATGAATCCACCAACTGCCTCAATCCCATCAAGGAGCCCAAGCCACA
>JBMOJB010000343.1:0-2499 GCA_049316985.1 Saprospiraceae bacterium
CTATCTTTGGTGCATAATTTTGTAGAACATGAAGGAAATAATATTTTTATTGATGATGGTTCCAATGATAAATATGGTTGAAGCGCAGAATGGCATTTATTCTCTGAACAAAGACTGGAGAATGAAGCCGGTGTCGATGGCCGGCAAACTAGGCATGAAGCAGGAGTGGCTGCCTACCGCTGTACCTGCATTGGCGCATAGCGTTTTGATGAACAATGGTGTGATACCCGACTTGTTTTACCGAGATAACGAGACCAAATATCAGTTTCTGGAGCGGGAAGACTGGGTTTTTGAAAAGAAATTCAAATTGGAAGCGGATTTACTCGCACATGAACATGTGCTGCTTAATTGTAAAGGACTGGACACCTACGCCGATGTGTTTTTAAATGGCGAACTGATCCTTAAAGCTAATAACGCATTCCGTTCGTGGCAAGTAGACGTTAAGAAAAATCTGCGAGTGGGCGAAAACTACCTTAGGATATTTTTCTACGCCGCCGTAAAAATGGACGAGGATAGCCAGGTGCTAAACGGATATTCATTGCCGGGTGGCCCCACCAATGAACGCGTTTTTTCCAGAAAGGGACAGTTTAATTATGGCTGGGATTGGGGTCCGCGTTTTGTCAGCAGTGGTATATGGAGGGATATCGAATTGCAATATTGGGATGAATATCGGCTTACAGAATTGAATATCATCCAAAGTAAAATATCCAAAGAAGAAGCTATCTTAAAACCCGAAATAACCATTGAATCCACTATTTCAAGAAAAGTGGAGCTTGCATTGCAAATCGAGCATCAAGAAATAAAAAAAGAATTTTCGGTAGAAAAGGGATTGAATGTGCTTCATTTTGATCCGATTAGTATCAAAAATCCGGAATTGTGGTGGTCGAATGGATTGGGTAAACCTTCGTTGTATACTGTAAAAGTAAGCTGTGAAAAGGGTTTTCTACAACAAAAAATTGGATTGCGTACGCTGGAGCTGGTTCGGGATAAAGATGAAAAAGAAGAAACATTTTATTTCAAGCTAAATGGCGTTCCTGTGTTTGCAAAAGGCGCTAATTATATTCCATTGAGTATTTTTCAAGATAAAGTTAGCAAGGAGCATTATCGCGAAATGGTAGACAATGCAGCAGCAGCCAATATGAATATGCTCAGGGTGTGGGGAGGAGGTATCTATGAAAACGACGAGTTCTACGATTTCTGCGATGAAAAAGGAATCATGGTATGGCAGGATTTTATGTTTGCCTGTGCCATGTATCCGGGCGACAAAGCATTTGTGAAAAATGTCGAACAGGAAGCGATTGAAAATATCAAGCGATTGAGGCATCACCCAAGTATTGCATTGTGGTGCGGCAATAATGAAATCGATGAAGCCTGGCACAACTGGGGCTGGCAGGAACTGTTGATTCTGCACCCGGCACGTAAACAGCAAATCTGGGCTGACTACAAAAAGTTGTTTGCTAAGCTCCTTCCAGAATTAGTTGCTACATATGGCAACGGCGCTCCGTATTGGGAATCCTCTCCGAGTTTCGGCAGGGCCAATGCAATGAGTCTTGTTCAGGGTGATAGTCATTATTGGGGAGTGTGGCATGATGAAGAACCTTTTGAACAATATGCCAAGAAAGTGCCGCGATTCATGTCCGAATATGGATTCCAGTCCTTTCCGGAGTGGAAGACGATGCTGACCTACACGGAAGCGAAAGACCGAGATCTGGAAACACCAGTTATGCTAGTCCATCAAAAACATCCTCGTGGCAATACCTTGATGCGCAAATACATGGGCAGAGAATATCAGGTGCCTTCTTCTTTTGAAGATTTCACCTATGTCAGTCAGATCGTTCAGGCCGAAGGAATGCGAAGGGGAATTGAAGCGCACCGCAGGGCAATGCCTTATTGCATGGGTTCTTTGTACTGGCAACTGAACGATGTCTGGCCGGTAGCATCTTGGTCGGGAATTGACGGATTGGGGCGCTGGAAAGCACTGCATTACTTTGCCAGAGAATCATTTGCTCCAACTTTGATCAGTCCAACCATAGACAATGGACAATTACAAGTGGACTTGGTTAGAGATGATACAGCGTCATTGAAACAGGCAGCGCTCGAAGTGAAAATCATTGATTTTGATGGAAATATGGTATCAGAATTCAAAGAGCCGCTCAGTTCAGTTTGCGGCAATTCGAGTTCGCTGGTATTGAATAAAGCAGTGCAGCCGCTATTGAAAGGTCATTCTGATAAAGAATGTCTTGCTGTTATTACGCTAATCGTAGATGAAAAAATAATCAGCAAAAAGCTGCTTTATTTTGCTTATCCGAAGTTTTTGAAATTGCCCAAGCCAACGATTACGCACCAATTCGAAGAGCAAGATGGGCAAATTAAAATTACCTTGCGCAGCGACAAGTTGGCCAAAAATGTGTTCTTGCAAACCGATGCTTTAGGTCATTTTGATGATAATTATTTTGATTTGTTACCCGGTGAAAGCAAAGAGGTGTATTTTAAAGCTAA
>JBMOJB010000344.1:0-2495 GCA_049316985.1 Saprospiraceae bacterium
AAAAATCGACTTAAAGATTTCGTTAAAACGATTCCTAGTGTAAATTTCGAAAATATGATTGATGTAGATATTGTAATACCTGCAAAGGTGTGTAATCCGGTAAAATTAACCAGGGTAAAGAATGGTTTTTAAAGGTAATTATTTGTTTTATTAAACTTGTTTAAAACAGTCTGTACTTTTTTGGTATTACTAATAAAAACATCCCTAGTGCCTTCTGACCTATTTTTTACTTGATATAAACATCCTATAAAAATCAAAAATTTTAGTCTTGCGACACCCAACCCCATAAAGACCGGTCGCGTTCAGCTAGAGTTTCATAGCACCCCGCTGGGCGCCACGAAACTCTAGCTGTTATGTGCTGTTATTAATTATTTGTGAATCAGTTACTTTTAACTTCTTCGATTTTCATTTTACAATTATCGCTTTGACATTTACAATAAATTTCACCAGAATTTGTGTTATAAACTTCAACACATTTTTCAGCCGATGTATCACATGAACCATGACAATCAACTAAAACTGTTTTCGTTGGTGCAGCGTTTAAATCTGAGGATTCAAATTTGGCTAAGAATGTTAAGCTGAATACTTCTAGTGGATTATCATTTATAATATATTGAATTTCAATAAATTCAGCTAAATCATAAAAGGTTTGTTTGTAATTTGTGATTAAATAATTTTCGGTGCCATGTGTCCTTTGAATAAAATCGACAAAATGGGCTGCAATCTTTGGCATATCAGCCCTCGAAGAAGTACTTCTGTTTGAAGCATTATCTTTTTTGACAGACATAACACAACCACCACAGGTACATTCGATTGTTCCAGCGGTAATATTCCAACGGGCTCCACAAATTTCATTATTTTCACACGGTCCTGTACACGATATTTCAATTGTTGCGGAAGAAACATTAGCGGATCTGAGTGAAATTGTATTGTTGATTTCCTCATCATTACTTGTAAGTTTGGAGTCTTTTGAACATCCGTTAGAAAACAAAACTAATGAAGCTATAATAGCATTAACCACTATTCCAGCAACACTAAAAATAATTTTTTTCATGTTAATAAAATTAAACAATTAAATAATTTGCCTACTCTTTCGATTTTTAGCGATAATCGGTTAATTAATTATTTTATGTCGTTGTTCACCTTCACATTTACGACTTTGGGTGGTAAGCCCGATTAGACCATTTGGTTTTGTCTTATAATTGCCCATAACGGTTAGTATAGACGAGGGTCAGTCCAGATAGAGCTAACTCTTGTTCAATACATTGTTAGCATTTGGTTATTTATCAGCAATTCTAGTATGGAATGACTTACATTCTATTTTAAGAGAGTCTTCACTTTCTAGATATTTACGCGACAATGGACTGTCTCTTTTGAAATTTACTTCAAATGATCCCTTTACCTCATTACCTTTCACCTCACTTATTTCAATAAAGTTTATTTTGGTTGTATCTAGTAAAAATACATCTCCAAGTACATCTCCGTCATCCAACGTTGTGGTAAAAAATGCGTGTATTCTATTTGATGCATTTATATCCACTTCTTCTATTTTGAATATGCCAATTTCAGGTCCTAGAATTTTTGTTATTGATAAGTTACGCCTTCTAATATTTCCCGAGTCATGTTCAGTAATAGCAATGCCATAATGGCCTAAAAGTGGTATCTTACCTCCATATATTTTAGGATTCCACAATTTACCATTTTTGATTGAGGGAGCTGTACCCCAATAATCTAAATATAGTTCTGGCAAATTTTCATCTTTCTCACAGCTAATAGTCAGCAAGAGTATGAATATAAAAGTTAATTGCTTTATCATTTTAATAATAATTTTTTCGTGATATATTTGCTTATAGTCCGAAGTTATGCTTATTAATGATGTATCATTAATTTCTTTGAAACAATCGTATTATTCTCATAATATGTTATTAAATGTATACCATTAGACAATAATTCTGCGTTGTATTGGGCAAATATACTTTTACTTAGTTGGTCATAACTAAAATGAATCTTAGTACGCACACCAAAAGGGGTAGATATAAAAACATCTTTTGGTTCAGAATTAACGTTTTTTATCACTAAAGTAAAGTCTGATGATGCCGGATTGGGAAATAAAAATCGAAAAGACCTGGTTTAGGTAATCTTAAGATAAATGTTGCCACCCAAAGTGACGAAGAATCCGCTATTGTGCCACCTATTCCCGGAATATTCAGTGAAAATAAGGTTCCTATGAAAATGGCTGACTGGGTTCTTGTTTATATGCCTTGTTTTTTAAAAGAGAATGTAATTGTTTAAAAAACTTTGTATTTCATGTTCGATGAAATATTGCTTATTAACCATTATATTTTGTTTCAATGGGGATTTGGTAAAAAGGACTGGAATAGAAATAACTTAAAATATTACTTCCCTTTTCCTTGAAAGACGCACCTAAAATGAGTTGATCTGATAACTGGTAGCTCTACCTGCTCCCTTAATTACAAACACATTCATTTCTGCTA
>JBMOJB010000345.1:0-2493 GCA_049316985.1 Saprospiraceae bacterium
GGCCGTTGGAAATTTTAATAATGCAACCGAGGAGTTGGTTATAGTTGCATGGTTCACTATTCTAATTCATTGAGCGTAAGGTAATCAGATTTTGGAATCGATACTTTTAGTTAGCAATCTTTGCGAAGCATTTCCCTTTTTTCTAAGCTGCAAACAATCTCCGCACTACTTGAAATTTGTACTTGAAATGTGGTTTAGTGTGGTTCACGCCAGACCACTTCCCGATCAAAAAAATCATAAAAATCATAAAAATCACAGTTCAGACAAATGGCCCACAGTAGTCTGAACTGTGATTTTTATGATTAGTGTGATTGATATGGTAAATTTTGATGACGGTGCTGTTATTGTTGTTGTTTTGTTGGTAATTTCGATGAATGGGGTTGGTTATGAGGGTATTCGTTAGTTTAATGCTGAATATTGTGGGTAGTTTCGTGCTGCTACGCTTCGTCAGAGACGGACTGCCAGAAAAGTTAAATTAGAAATTTAACCTAGCGAACTGGTTTTTTGGGCTAAAACGGGAAAATATGGTGCCAGCAGCAATCTCTTTTGTACCGTTTAGAAGTCAAACTTCTTTCATTTGAAAGTTTTTGGAGCAATTATTGTTTAACAGAATTGAATGCAGATCCTTAAAAAACTTAATCATGCTTTTCAAACTTAATTGCTGTCGCTTTTCATTAATCATTTTACTTTTTACCTATGTTTGCGGTGCATTATCAGCGCAGAATAGCAGTAAAACGACCGATGCATTTACAATTAATGGAATGGTCGTTTCGGAAATGAAAATTTCAATGGCAGAAATAGCTGCTATGCAAGCAGAGGATTTACCCGAAATGGACTTAATGGATAAGAATGGCAAATTCAAAATGAGATTAACTGGACTTCGTGGGGTGCCTTTGCTTCCGATATTCTCAAAAATCCAATACCAGGTAAAAAATCCCAAAGACCTGAGTTTAATTTCTTTGGTTTTTATCCCAAAAAGTGGACCGAATGCTATCTACTCGTGGAATGAAATCTACGGCAACAATACAAGAGAGAATTTATTTGTCATTACCGAAAAAAAGGGTGAGCAGTATACTGATACTGAAGAAGATATTCTGGTAATAGCGCCTGCCGATAAAATTAATGGCAACAGGTACATCAAAAATCTTCAAGAAATTCGAGTAATTTACGGAGAATAATTCTGGAAAACTCCGTTGGTATAATAAGCAAGTGTTGCAAAATTAATTTTTTTGCAGCACTTTTTTTTTAAGATGATTTACCTAAGCTGCTGCTCAACTTTGCTTTTAGTCTTGTTTCTCCATTTTCTTCTCGTCAAGCCAATTGACAATATGCTATTGGATGGGAGTATGCGACCCCTACCAATGTTCAGTATCAGATTACGCGGGCTGCTATTTATTGGCACTTGTTGGTTCCTAACGAAAACTTCCGAAAAATAAATTTTACTTTTGTATACGGAAGTAATACATAAATATAATTTATACTTAACATTACAAAGTTAAATAAAAACTTATGATTATTTAATCAGACCTTTGCGGCGTCAAAAAAATAATGTCAAAACCACAACTTAAATAGGAACTCACAATAAATGGATTTTCAAATTCTACATTCAAATATTACCAACCCTACCCTACTTTTTTTTATACTTGGAATCGTTGCTTGTGTCGTCAAGAGCGATCTGGAAATCCCTCAATCATCCAGCAAATTTATCTCTCTTTACCTGCTTTTTGCTATCGGTTTTAAGGGTGGGCAAGAACTGGCTCATAGTACATTCAGCGGAGAAATCATATATTCTATCATTTTCGGGTTGCTTGTCGCATCAATAATACCCCTGTACACTTTTTTTATACTTAAAACAAAAATGAGTATTAGCGATGCAGGAGCTGTGGCTGCTACTTATGGCTCCGTAAGTGCGGTCACTTTTGTTTCTGCTGTTTCATTTCTTGAATCTCAGCAGCTTACTTTTGGAGGACATATGGTTGCGGTAATGGCTTTGATGGAAGCTCCTGCAATTATTGTTGGGGTTATTTTAATCATGAAATTCGACAAAGAAAATAGTAAAAAGAGAAGTATTAGAAGTATAACCCATCATTCACTGACCAACGGCAGCGTACTGCTCATTCTGGGAAGCTTACTAATCGGAATCATAGCAGATTCCAAGCAAGCGGAAGGTATCAAGCCCTTTACGACTGATATTTTCAAAGGATTTCTGGCGATATTTCTATTAGAAATGGGTATGGTTACTGCCAAACGCTTTTCAGCTTTCAAAAAATATGGATTATTCCTATCTGTCTTTGCGCTTGTAATCCCTGCTTTCAATGGTTGTGTGGTTGCAGTCACCAGTGGACTTATTACACAGGACATTGGCAATCGTTTTATATTTGCTATTCTGGCCGCCAGCGCATCTTATATTGCTGTGCCTGCGGCGATGAGACTGGCAGCACCCAAAGCGGATCCCGGACTTTTCATTCCGATGGCATTGGGCGTAACTTTCCC
>JBMOJB010000346.1:0-2460 GCA_049316985.1 Saprospiraceae bacterium
TACGGCAATCCCGCCCGACAAAAAGGCTGGGTAGATGAAAACGGAACACCGCTGCAACAAATTTCAGAAACAAACTGGCAATCAGAAAATGGCAAAATATATGTTGTCATTGATGGTCGTATATCGTAGGGGTTTAATATTTTAAACCCCTTAAAATAAATAAAATGCCCAAACTATCGTACGTCATCCCCTGCTATTACAACGAGAAGAATATTCCGGTTACCGGCGCGACGCTTATTGAAAACGAAAGCCTGTTTCCGGCAGGTACCGAGTTCGAATATGTGTTGGTCGATGATGGATCGAAGGATGGGACCTGGCAAGCGCTGTTGGATTTCCAAAGCCAATACCCCGACAGAGTAAAAGTCATCAAACTGGCGGGAAATGTGGGCTCGTACTTCGCAATGGTGGCAGCGATGGAACATGCAACAGGTGATTGCACCGTAATGATCAGTGCCGACCTGCAGGATCCACCCGAACTCATTGAAAAAATGTTCGATTACTGGCAAAAAGGGATTAAGCTGGTAATGGCCAACCGAACAGACAGGGAAGAGTCATTTTTGCAGAAGGTATTTTCTAATACTTATCATCGAATGATTCAAAAATTTGCCATCAAGAATTTACCCGATGGCGGATTCGATTTCGTACTATTCGACCGTGAAATCAGAGAGCGCATTGTGCAGATGAAAGAAAAAAACACCAATACGCTTTACCTGATGCTGTGGATGGGATATGAATATGTGAGCATCCCCTACACCCGGCGCAAGCGCGAGATCGGCAAGTCGCGCTGGACAATCGCAAAAAAAGTCAAGTTATTTATAGATTCCTTTATTGCTTTTTCATTCTTACCTGTCCGCATGATTTCCACTACCGGCATTATTCTTGGCGCAGGCGCTTTTTTCTATGCACTGTTTATTATTTTTGAAAAGCTTACCGGACACATACAAGTGGCAGGATGGTCAGCCATGATGATCGTATTTCTATTTGTCTCTTCCTTCCAAATGATTGCCCTCGGAATTATCGGCGAATATGTATGGCGCACCCTCGATGCTGCCCGCAACAGACCTCTGTATGTAATTGACAAGATCAGTGATCTTAAAAAATAAGTGGTAAAATTAATATACTCCGAACCAAACGGGATTGATTTTTGTCTCATTAAAGAAATTTTTCACTGAAAATATCATTTGCAATAAAGTACCTGGCAAACCGGTACCATTCCAAAATCCCTTTGTGCAATGAATAAAGAACTTCAAGAAGTAGTCGATCGAGTAAAATTGCCGGCCTACTTTGTTATGCTGCTTTGGATTATACATGCCTTCAAGTCATTGATCGGACAACACTGGACCCGATTTGGCATTTTCTCTCAAGAACTTGACGGCTTGAAAGGAATACTGTTCGCACCATTGATACATGCTGATTGGTTACATCTGGCATCAAATAGCCTGCCTTTTTTTATTACAGGCTCGTTGATGATGTTGTTCTATCCTTTGGTAGCCCCCAGAGCTTTTTTAATGATGTACTTTTTCACCGGTTTTATGGTATGGTTATTTGCCCGCACGGGAGTTTATCATGTCGGCGCCAGCGGAGTGGTATATGCCATGGTTTCTTTCCTTTTCTGGTCCGGAATATTTCGGCGGAGTCCTAAGGCAATTTTTTTAGGACTGACTATCTTAGCCATATACGGCGGAATGTTTGAAGGTATTTTACCCAAACAACCCGGCGTTTCCTGGGAAAGCCACCTTTTGGGTGGGCTGGTCGGAATCTTTGTCGCTTACTATTTCAAATCTGAACTAGAAGCCGATGAAGTACCGGAGAAAAAATGGGTGCATGTACCCTACGAAGATCGTCCATTCTTCCTCTCGCGTGACGTATTTGACATGACCAGGGAAGAACGACGTCTAAGAGATGAAGCGTTGGCACGTCAAGCCTGGCTGGAACAGCAACAAGCATTGATGGGAGGCGAATGGAACAGCAGTAATACCTGGGACTGAAGGGACTGAACAAACTTGCTGTTAGTCGCCCTTAGATGCTATTTCAAATATTTTATTTAGTTTTGTTGTAAGTAATTTTGATTTGTAACTTGACCTTAAAAATAAGTCTTCGTTTTTTGTGAAAATTTAAACTTTAACCTATCAATAAATTGCTAGTTATGACCAAGCAAATGATTATAGAGCAAACAGTGAATATTATTAACCAACTCCCGGAAAATAAAGCTGAAGAAATATCTGATTTTGCAGATTTCTTAATAAAAAAGTATCGCGATCAGGAACTGACTCAAGAAATACAGCATGCCGTTTCTGAAAGTAATTCCTTTGACTTTTTACGCACTGAGGAAGATCTTTATACTGAAAGTGACTTAAAAGAAAAATATCATGACTAAGGGAGACATTGTTCTAATTAAATTTCCATTCACAAATTTAATAGGTAACAAACTTAGACCAGCGGTAATACTCTATAAAACAG
>JBMOJB010000347.1:0-2458 GCA_049316985.1 Saprospiraceae bacterium
TGCATGGGATGTTGCTCGGAGAAAGTGCCGGACCTGATGTCAAAGTACTGATTGGTCCGGGGTTTTTCTATTTCAGGCATTATGCCGAGATAAGCAGCCAGTTTGACCATAAAACTAAGGTGTGTATTGACAACCGGATGGGTAGTTTCGTCTAAAAAAACGAAAATATCAAAGAGAAAATTGAAAAGCTCCGGGTTTGCTTCACTTTCTTTTATCGATTTTTGAGCAAGTTCCAGCATAAAAGAACCCACCGCACTCTTTATGATTTGAAATGGAATAGCCTGATAAGGGTGGGCTGATCTGAGCTCTTTCACGTGGTGCAGCACCTTGCCTTCCTGTGCATAGACGACCATTTCTATCAAAGACATGTTTTGAATTAGTCCGCTGTGAAATTTGGGTTTTTTCGTCCTTACTCCGTGGATGATGTAAGATTGCAAGCCTTTTTCTTCTGTATAGACTTCCGTAATTACTGATGTTTCGCCATATTTTACAACCCTGAATACTATTCCTCTGGTTTTAATCAGCATGTTGAGTACTACTTTTGTAAAATGAAAATAAAAAGCGCTTTATCCCCTATAAGGAATAAAGCGCTTTTTACCATAGAAGGTTATTTCTTAGAAAGAAGGACAGTACACATTTCTGCGCTCACGTCCACATATTTTATACATCAGTGATAATTCGTAACCACCGGTTGTAGGAGCAGCTTTGCGCAACAATGAAGTGGTTGCATCATAACTGAATCCGATAGTGAACTGATTGTAATCGAAACGGGTAGTAAGGATCAACGCATCATTTAGTACACCAGAGTTAACTCTGTTGGCAATACGTGTCCAGATTCCAAATTGGAATGATTGAGTTTCGTATCTGAATTTCGATAAAATAAATTTCAAACTTACCCCCGGGGTAACCTGCATTGCTTTTCCCTGAAACATTACGATGGCATTAGGCACCAATGATGTTCTGTCGCCCATTTTGAATTCACCACCGATATGTCCTGTAAACCTACTGTAGAGAATTTCCTTTTTATTTCTATTGAAAGAAATATTTGGACGATTGAGGTGATGATAAGAACCACCTACGTAAAAAGTATTGTCATTAGGGAATATACTAAACCACAACAGTCCGGCAGAAAGGTCAGGGAAGATAATACTATTTCTATTAAAGCTTTCTCCGCTTGGGGCATTTTTGTCAACACCTCCATTTCCGTCATGTTGCGTACCCCACTGTGCTTTCGACAAGTCAAGGCCGGTTTGTTGTACACCACCTTCAAAACCTGCAACCAGATAGTGCGATTCGTTTCTATTTCCTGCCATTCTCTTGCTATAAGATCCTGATAGTTTTGCCTGCAATTGACCATAATCTACTGTGCCGGCCTGGTCGCGCCAAAGGGTTCCACCCACTCCGATGTAATCGTAACGACCTACCGGTATTCTCTGGTCATAAGAGAAGGAGTAAGTCTGATAAGAATTGGACCTCAAAATAGGTGTCCACTGGTTTCTGTGGTTAAACGTGAGTCTTTGGGTGCAGTTCATTATCCCTGTCATCGCCGGATTAAGATTCAGCGGCGACATGTAGAATTGAGAAAAGTGGATATCCTGTGCGTTTACAGAAAGCGCACAAGACAGTGCAAAAACAAGAGTGATTAAACTTTTATTCATGTAAATTTAAATTATCGGCCGTTCAGGCAAAATAAAAATTTTGAAAAAATGTGGAAATAGAAAGCAAAATTACGTAATAAATTTCGTGCAAATATAATCGCTTGTGTTAATTAACAAAAATAAAACGAAAACTTATTGCAAATGTTTGGTTGTTATTTTAATTTAAACACATAATTAGTGTTAAAATTTACTGGAAGCCATTTAAAAATGCGTTTTCAAGCCCATCCAGATTGAATATGCGTGGAAATAATTTTTATTTGCACCGATTCCTGTTGCTGTAAATTGACGTTGTAAAGTTGCTTGATTAAAGAAACTTATTTTTTCGTTGATTTTGTATTCAAGTCCCAGCACCAATTGCGCCGAAAGATAGGTATTCTCCCGGAAATTTCCGCCTTCCAGGAGGCCGTAGTTGAATTTTTTTATTTTTTTAATTTCAGACGGAGGTTGACTGTTGTCAAGTGAAGCAAGTGCGTAGACCGGGATCAGATAATTTCTGTCATTGTCATAATTGGCTTGTGTCACTAAATTTATAGTCGTACCCAGTCCGCCGAAGAAACTGGTTTTTTTATTGTTGGGATTCCATCGGTACAGGCAATTGAATGGAATCTCCAGCATGTTGACCTGAACATTGTTCAGGGTTTCTTCGAATTTAATACCCTTCATATTTTGTGCGACTACCGTCAGTTGCTTCGGGCTATAACTTTTTGAAAGGTAGATTAATCCTGTTTCATACGAAAGTAATTTATTTTCCCTTCTAAGGGTGAACCCCCCGCCCCCGCCTAGATTGTATCGGTTGTAGC
>JBMOJB010000348.1:0-2433 GCA_049316985.1 Saprospiraceae bacterium
ATAATTATTTTGATTTGTTACCCGGTGAAAGCAAAGAGGTGTATTTTAAAGCTAAGAATGGTAAACTGGAAGATGGATTTAGCATAAAATCCTTAAGGGATACTTATGAAAGAAAGTGATTGTTATGAGTTCACTTGTGAATTAATTTCTGCAATTTTGTTTTAGCTTTTATATAACTAAAATTTAGCGCTTGCTAATCACTCAATTACAGACAAGAACTTATACAGTTTTCAATTTTTATTGACCAGTAAAGTTTTTGCCATTAGGAGTTTAGAAAAGTGAAAGAGGCTGGCTCATAAAAGGAGAAAATCTCATATTTTATCAGGTACCCATTGGAGTTTGTTTCCGTATAGACGAATCTCGCAGCAATCAAATGAATTATGAGACAGCATCCTTAGTATCAACAAATTTTCAAATCATCAAATCATCAAATTTGGATGTATCTATCTCAGATAATCTAAAATTACCCACACAAATCAACATTGAGCTAATATTTTTTCTTTCTCCAATTGTATAGCCCTTGAAATGAAATTACCAAAAACATCATGTACAACAATGATGTCAGAAATATTTCTTTTTGTGCATAAACGAAAATGGCAGCACAATTGACTACGATCCACAGCAGCCAAGCCTCTATTTTTTTATAGATGATTAATATTTGCGCAAAAATACTTCCTGCCATTACAAAACTGTCTGAAAACGGGAATGCTGCCGGGGAGGGAAAATACAAAGGAAAATAGAGATGAATGCGGACAAAGAAGATACCCAGAAAAAATGTGCTTGTCATCAGGGAGGCAAAAAGCATCACATTTTGAAAGGTACTCAAGCTTGAAATTTTGAGTTGATTATGATGATTGCTGTGGTTTTGATCCGGGTGCGTCCATTTGTACCAACCCACACAATTGAAAACGAAATAAAAAACTTGCAGAAACATATCTGCATACAGATTGACTTGGTAGGAAAGACCAAAAAAGAAGACAATTCCAACCAGACCTATTCCCCAATTACTCACTTTTTCCTTAGCCGATAGCCATACTGCCCCTAAATTAAAAACAGTTGCCAGCAACTCAATCCAGCTCATTCGATAATCCCCGATGGTGAGCACAATATTGTCTTTTAGAAAGAAGTCGATCAAGTTGCCCATCTTAACTGTTCCAGATCTCCCAACTTTTTTCAGCTTGCAGATGGAGCATTTCCAGGCCGTTTTTGACATAACAGCCTTTGTCAATTCCTTTCTGCATAAAAGTAGTGACCGCAGGATTGTAAACAAGGTCGTATAAGTAGAATTCCGGTCTCAACAAGCTGTAGTTCAATTGTGGTGCGAGTTCGATTGCAGGAAAGGTGCCTTGTGGTGTACAATTTACAATTAGGGTAGGTTCGGCATATTCTTGCATGAAGTTTTCACATTCTTCATAACTGATTTGCTTTTCACTTGCAGGATTTCGGGAAACGAATCGCGAATTCATGAACATTTTTTCCGTGCAGACATATTCAATGGCTTTTGCCGCCCCACCTGTTCCCAAAATGAGTGCTTGTTGGACAGGACGGGTAAATATTTTTGCCTGATACATTCTCCTGAACCAGGACATCAGGGAATGTTCAAAACCATATATATCTGTATTGTATCCAATGCTTTTCCCATTTCAAATTTTACGACATTGACCGCTCCGACTGCTTTTGCCAATGGATCGATGTGGTCAAGGTATTCCATAACGGCCTCTTTGTGTGGAGTGGTTACATTCAAGCCTCCCAGGTTTGAAAGTGCTTTGGTCAGGTATAGAAAATCCTCAATTTTTTCTAAAGGAAATACCTCGTAGTTGGCATCCGGGATCTTTTCATTTTCTATTTTGTCAGTAAAAAAAGATTTCGAAAAGGAATGGGTTAGCGGAAAACCAATTAAGCCAAATTGTCGCATGGATTACTGCTGTTTTTTAACTTTAAAAAAGGTCAATAATGCCGGTATAAGGGAAATTCCTATGATTCCTAGGGTAATCAATGAGAAGTTGTTTTTGACAATAGGAATGTTGAATAGAAAAAAGCCTGCACACAAACAGAGTACCACCCATGATAACGCGCCTACTACATTGTACAAGAGGAATTTTTTGTATTCCATTTTGCCAACTCCTGCTATAAATGGGGCGATCGTTCTGAGAATCGGAGCAAATCTTGAAAATATGATGGTCTGTGCGCCATATTTTTGAAAGTACCTTTCTGTTTGATCGAGATAGTTTTTATTAATCATACCTCTGTCGAGCATTGGGTACCCGAGATAGAAGCCGATTGCATAGTTGACCACATTTCCCAGAATTGCTGCTAAGCTCAAAAGGAGTATTAGATTAATGAGGCTTAAGTCTCCAATTGCGGCCATACCGCCTGCGGCAAAAAGCAGTGAATCGCCGGGCAAGAAAGGAGTCACGACGAAGCCGGTCTCTG
>JBMOJB010000349.1:0-2423 GCA_049316985.1 Saprospiraceae bacterium
TATATCAATATATTAACTCAATTATTTAAAGTCTAAAAGTAGAATTAAGAATTAAAAATTAAAAATTAAAAATCCCGGTTTCACTTTTTGAAACCGGGATTTTTAATTTTTAGGTGCTGAAACAACTCCTTTGGTAAAATTAATCACATTTCCACACAATATAGCAAATCTACTTGTAGCCGATTGACGCTCAAACGACCTAATAATGTAAAGTTTAAAATTTGCCTTTAAAGAAAGAGATTCGTAATTCGTAATTCGTAATTCGTAATTCGTAATTCTTAATTGACTTCAGTTTTTCCTTGAGATTTGTAAAATCAATCGGTTTAACCAGGAATTCATTGGCTCCCAGCCTGAGCGCCTCATTACGATTATCTTCATCACCATAAGCTGTGATCATCATAATAACAGGAAGAACACCGGGATGGGTCATGCGGATTTTTTCAAGTAGTTGCAATCCGCTCATACCGGGCATATTAATGTCAGATAAGATAAGTACCACCTCGGTCTCATGTGAATTAAAGAAATCTAGCGCAGATTCTCCGGAATGCGCAAAGCACAATTCCAATTCACCATTACGGATCTCCCGGCGAAAATATTGTTCAAATAAGGATTTGATGTCTAGTTCATCGTCAACTACCAGAATTTTCATATATCACTTTTTAATTTAATTATAAATTTTGTTCCTATTCCATCCTGACTTTCTACGATCATTTCTCCGTTGTGACCATTAGTTATAATATCAAAACTAAGTGATAAACCTAAACCGGTACCTTCTCCGGCTGGTTTGGTGGTGAAGAATGGTTGAAATATTTTTTCCTTAATATTATCGGGAATTCCTGTTCCATTGTCTGATATTTCGATAACGATTAAATTTCTATTTTGAAAGATCTCGTGCCTGGTTGAAATACTTACCTGCGGTTGATATCCTTCTTCCCCTGATTGCTTTCTTTGATTTACTGCATAGAACGCATTATTGCAAAGATTCAACAATACTCGTCCGATTTCCTGTGCGTTGACTTTAATTTCCGGCAAATTCTCTTGAAAATGAGTCTCAAAAGTGGTATTAAAAGTTTTATCTTTAGCGCGCAATCCATGATAGGAGAGTCGCAAGCATTCATCTGCCAAATGATTGATGTTAATTACCCTCCTCTCTCCGCTGCTTGTGCGGGAATGCTCAAGCATTCCTTTCACAATATTGCTCGCTCTTTTTCCGTGTTGATTGATCTTTTGTTGATTATTTGTCAAATCACTTAATATCTCATTGATCAAATTTTTGTCTAAGCTCTCTTTTTCAATTTCCTCATTTAGTTCAGCAGTTAAGCCAATACTTAGCTCAGCAAAGTTATTTACAAAATTCAAAGGATTCTGGATCTCATGAGCAATTCCTGCAGTCAGCTCTCCAAGAGAAGCCATTTTCTCAGCTTGTATTAGTTGATTCTGCGTTGCTTTTAATTCAACTATTAGTTGTTCCAGTTTTTCGTTTTGAATATCAATCTTGTTCTTCTGCTGCTGCAGAAGCGTATAGTCTTTTTGTTTTTGTTTGTACGTGATTAAGAAATACAAAATAAAGCCAAACAACATGCACAAGACGATAAATCCTGCCAACACAAAGACAATAACATCGGAAGAATTTATTATTGGATTCTCATTCATTTGATATGATTATTTACGAATCTGCGATTTTTAACCAGATTAATCCAATGGATCAACAGGACAAGGTGGGCAGGGCACTGCTTTGTCAAATACATTATCGTTGCTTGCCTGATTGATTTCTGCAGGCAATATCAACGCTCCTTCCGCGTCCACTCCAACAGCAATTAAGTGAAAAGTTGCATTGGCCGAGGTTGAACTCTTTCCAAAATAAATCATTACATTTTGCGAGCCGCTACATAATTTCGCCAAATCTGAGGACTTAAAAGTCATACCCTCCAACATAAACGAATTTCCACTTCCGTCGGTACTCATAATTGGATTGTTCCGTTTGTAATTGCTTTTCAGCGTATGAGCATTAGACCAGGAAATCGACCCACTTACAGGAAGTTGCTGCGGTTTTGCTATAATTGAATGCTTTGCAGGTCTGAAATCCACATTATTGAACTCATACTTCTTAGTAGCACATGAACTTAAAGTAAAAATAGAACAAAGCAACAAAGTTATAAAGGTCAATGAATTACATAGGGAAATCTTCATAGTGTATTTAATTTAAAATTTAAAAAAGAATTAGTTTACTATTTCTGAAGACCTGACTTTTTTTGCATTTAATCTAAGTACAACAACCAAAGTAAGATAGAATAGGGAGCAAATTATTATGTAAAACTTGTAAATTATTCCCGGTGGATCTTTGTAGGTATATACTTTAATGCTGTGAAAAGAGACTGTTCATTAAAGTGTGTCTATTAACTTTGCACAATGAAACAAAATAA
>JBMOJB010000350.1:0-2412 GCA_049316985.1 Saprospiraceae bacterium
AGTTGTATTGGTTGCAAATTCTGTATGGCAGCTTGTCCATATTCTGCCAGGGTATTTAATTTTGGAAAACCCGAACAAGTTGCTTTTGACAACGAACACAAAATGGATGCCGGCAAATGTCACTCCAGTGATCGTTCCAATGTGGGAACTGTTTCGAAATGCGATTTTTGTCCCGATGCTGCTGCGAAAGGAGAATTGCCTTCATGTGTAACTTCATGTCCAAATGGCGTATTCTATTTTGGAGATGAGAATGAAGATGTGGTATCCAACGGTGAAAGTATCGTTCAACTCAGTACGCTTTTACGTGACAATGCGGCATATCGCGAGTTTGAAAACTTTGGTACAAAACCGCGCGTGTATTATTTGCCGCCGGTAAATCGATTGTTCCCTTTCCAGGAGGATCCGGAGGAACATAATCAGTAAATCTAAGTTGGTTCTATTTGAATTTCCTTTATAAAATTCTATTAAGATGACAAAAGAACATAGAGTAGATGATAGCGAAATGCTAAGCAAATACAGTTTAATGGAAAAAGAGCTTTTGCGGCCTATACAAAAAATCGGAACTGCAGGTAAGATTTGGATTGCATTCTTATTGTTTGTTTGTCTGATGGGTGCATATGCATTCTTTTTACAAGAGACTAAAAGTAAGTATGAGACCATTTCCCTGACCGATTATACGATGTGGGGTGTATACATTTCCAATTTCGTATTTTACGTGGCCTTGAGTCTAATTGGCGTATTAATGTCTGCAGTACTCAAACTTACCAATTTCGAATGGTACCGGCCGATTGCGCGAATCGCAGAGGTTATTGCCGTAGGTGCAATTATGTTTGCCGGAATCAGTATTGTTGTAGCGATGGGTCGTCCCGAGCGACTGTACTTGTTGCTCACTCAAGGAAGGATTCAATCTCCCATTGTTTGGGACGTTATAGTAGTTGTTACTTACCTTGTACTGAGCTGTTTGTTTTTATTTATTCCGTTGATTCCGGAGATTACGATGTGTCGTGATCGCCTTCAGGGTATTCCCAAATGGCAAATGTGGATTTATCGGAACCTTAGTTTCGGATGGAAGGGCAAAAAAGCGCAGTGGAATGTGGTGAAACGGAGTGTAAAGATTCTTGCAGTATTGGTAATTCCTGTCGGTATATCTATTCATACAGTAACAGCCTGGCTTTTTGCGTCTACTTTGCGAGCCGAATGGGATAGTACTAATTTTGGTGCTTATTTTGTTTCGGGTGCGTTTCTTTTAGGAGTTGCGTCTATTATTATCGCTACTTTTATGTTCAGGAAATTTTACAATCTGGAGAAATACCTGACCGAATATCATTTTGACCGCATGGGACATGCCTTGGTGTTTTTCTCCTTTGTCTATTTATATTTTAATATCAACGAATATTTTGTACCGGCGTTTAAGATGAGCAGTTTGCATGCCAATCACTTGATGGAATCTTTCACCGGCGACAATGCATGGATGTTCTGGCTGGTAGGAATTTTTGGAATTATTGTTCCGGGAACCTTGCCTTTGATCAAACGTATGAGAAAGCCATTGCCGCTGACGATAATAGCCATACTGGCTTTTGTAAGTGCATGGTTCAAGCGTTATATCATTGTAATTCCCGGTCTTGCGCATCCTTACTTGCCCATTCAAGATGTTCCGCATAGTTGGACGCATTATATGCCAAGTGTGATAGAAATGACGATCGTTTTTGCAATTTTCTCTGCCTTTTTATTGTTTGTTACCTTATTTTCAAGATTTTTCCCTATTATCTCTATTTGGGAAGTTGCTGAAGGAGAGGGTGTCAACATTGAGAGAATTCACGATAATGATCCTATAATTAGTGATAACAAATAAACATTTTGCTATGTTACTCAACAAGAAATTTAGCCAATCAACCTTAGCCAGATTTTTTTCACTGGTTTTGTTGATGTCACTCAATTGTTTTAGCTCATTTTCTCAGGATCCGGTTGAAAAGAAAGATCCGCTTTTGAATATCAGCTACTATAAATTAAACAATAATAGCCTTTTTGCTAAGATAAATGCAAAGTACAAAGAGGAAAGAAATTTTATACCGATTGCGGCACATGAGGTAAAACTGTATTTCAATGAATCAGGTCCCGCTAATTTGATCGGAAAAGGGCTTACCAATGCAAAGGGTGAAGTAAGAGTAATTTTTGACGAAAATTATACCCGTTTGGTAGATTCAGCAGCCAATTTTTCCCTGGTTGCCGAAGTGGATAGCACGTTGGTGCTCAACAGCGCTTCCGAAACGCTTGCCATTGAAAATGTAATTGTTGAATTCACTACTGAGGAGCTCGATTCAACGAAAATGATGAAGGCAACTGTTTTTAAAAAGAATGGAAATGCCAAAATTCCGGCTGAAGGCATAGAGCTCAATTTCTATGTAGCGCGTA
>JBMOJB010000351.1:0-2352 GCA_049316985.1 Saprospiraceae bacterium
TTGAAATTAGGTTTATGCGAAATTAATAAACTAGTTAACGAAAAAGTTGAATATAACCGCTTAGTGGTACTTTTCGTTTTACCTTTCCTTCAACTCGCTGTTCATAAACAATACATTGGTAAAAATAAACCCCCTCAGCCAGTTCATCGCCATTCAGATTTTTCCCATCCCAGTTTAAATGAGGATCAGTGGTAGAGAAAACAAGTCCACCCCAGCGATTGAAGACTTTAAAATCAACTTCAGCAATAAACCGCAGTGTAGGAAATGGCTTAAATAAGTCATTCTGGTTATCGCCATTGGGTGTAAAAGTATTGGGTAGTTCATAAATCGGACAATTGTCCACACACACAATATTGCCGGGTACACTGGTATTTTTCAAGCTGTCAAATGCAGTTAGAAAATAACAGCCCGCCAGACTTTTTAATGGTCCGTGGACGTACGACGTGTCTCTGAAATTGTCGATTGTCGTCAGCAGTTCAAAACTACTTCCTGTAGTTTTGCGATAAAATATTTGATATCCGGTTGCATCTTTTCCGTTAAGACATGTTCTTCTAATATTGTTCCAACTCAGGAAATTTTCAGTAGTATCAGATTCGGGAATTGCCGGATTGTTGCAGGTGTTGGCAACCAATAATTCTGGTGCACATGGCGCAATATTATCGATGGGTACTGCGCATAGCTCTTGCGACCTGTTAATCAACGGTTGTCGAATACCATTTATGGAATAGGCTCCGTAACTTTTAATAAAATAGCAATAGAGCCGGCCATTTTGCAATCCTTCGTCTTTGAAGTTCCTATCTGTAACCCAACCGAGCGAATCAAATATTCCTGTTACATCATTTTTTCTGAAAATGGAATATTTTGAGTTCGACCAGGGTGTTTTTTCATTCCAACTGAGAATATTCGTTTTGTCAGTAGCTGTGATTGAAAGAAATATGGAGCTCGCTACGGGAGAAACACCCAGTGGAACAGGTTGAGAATTTACATAAAATGAAATTTTGTAAAAATGCCTTTCATTTGTGTTGATGGATTGGTGCTCAAAAGTAGTATCTGTTTTTGCTCCAAATGCATTGGCAATAAATGTAAAAACGGGAGTGTAGACACCATTTTCAGCAGTAGAATGTGTTAATTCATATCGATAGGGTCCTTTGTTAAGTATTGTATCCAGATCATTTGGATTCGGCTTATTCCATGCAACTTTTATTTTACCATTTGTACTACTGGTCTGTATGACATCTACTTCAAGCGGTAAAGGAATGTCGCGGTTGAGCTGCATACATACTTCCTTCGAAGGCAGACCCTCGACGAGGTTGTAAGGCACTCCGGAACTTGTTAATCTAGCAAATTCAGCTTGAACTCTATAGCAATACGTAATCCCACGTTCAGCACTTGGGTCTACAAATTCGTAGCGATTATTGTTGATTGTTTTTGATTTGAATGCCAAACGGGTATATCCCTTACCTTTCAATCCAGGATTGCAGGTATCAGGTTGAAGATTTAGACTATTTTCTTTCCTCCAGATTGAAAAGCCGTAAAAATAATTGTTTGCTGCTTTATCACAACTATAAGGGTTTTCCCAATTCAAGGTTATTTTGCTCTGACTGGTGTTAATTTTTAGGTCGATTGGAGGAGGTGCTACAATTTTTATTCTAATAGTCTTGAGGGTAGCTAGTCCTGTGCTATCAAAAAGAAAATTGTCCACGGCTTTGAATACGACGTTATAGTATTGATTTGATATGTGTTCGCAAGTAGTCTGCCACTTGAAAGTTCCAGTAACAGGATCATTTTGGTAGCCAGCAGGCGAATTGAAAGAGGCAGGACTAATAGTTGTTTGAAAAGGCCCACCAAGTGCGGTTAGAACCACTTTTTGTAGCTTCGGGCTATCATTTGGATCGGTTGCAATAACTTTAAATTCCACCAATGTTCCTGCGACTACGCAAATATCTTTTCCACCTGCAATTTGTGGAGGGTCATTTTTGCAATTGTCTCTGATTTGAATTTGCATATCCCGGATGAGCGTGTCAATTGGTCTGCCTTGTCTGAACTCAATCACCATGATGGTGACATTATATTCACCTGCTTTTTGGGGAGAATTCCAGATTAATTCTCCGGTATTTTCATTGAGCGTAAGGATATTATTTCCCATTCCACCACCGATACGATTGGGATAGACATAATTTGGTACTTTCACTCCCGGTGCAGCGCGCGGTTCTGTCAACTGGTAGTAAAGACTATCCCCATCTACATCATACGCGTTAGGGTTGTGTACAAAGACTTCACCAACGCAACCAAAATCAATTGGTGGTTGCAATAAAATAGGCGTGCTGTTCACTCCTTGAAATTGCTGACTCA
>JBMOJB010000352.1:0-2341 GCA_049316985.1 Saprospiraceae bacterium
TAATGAGCCTCCAAGGGAAAAGGAGGCATACACTGCGGATGTTTAGTCGTTAGCAATCATGCAAAAAAAAATGACAAAGTATCATATTAATTTGTATTAATCTTTAAAATTTGAAACAATGAAAAACAAATTCTTTATTTTGACAGTTGCAATTTTGGCTATTGCGCTTAGTTCATTTGGCCAAGAAACCGGAACTTTTACAGATTCACGAGATGGTAAGCAATACAAGACAATAAAAATCGGTACACAAATTTGGATGGCCGAAAATCTTGCTTATGAAGCACCAGAATGTAAGTTTTATGATAATGACCATCGCAATATTGAAACATACGGGTGCTTGTATAATTTTTATTTAGCCCAAATCTCATGCCCTAATGGGTGGCATCTCCCAACTGATGAAGAATGGACCAAACTTGTTGATTTTTTAGGTGGATTTCTTGTTGCTGGAGGAAAAATGAAAGCAGTTGATAGCATTCATTGGGAAAACCCAAATATTGGGGCTAACAATGAATCTGGCTTTTCTGCGCTCCCCGGAGGAGCCTATTGCTATCAAAAGTTTATCGGAATCGAATCGTTTGGGATGTGGTGGAGTGCATCACTATTATCCAACTCTATGGCTTGGGAGTATGATATTCGTAGTGAAACCCCTAAAGTTATACGAAATTGTGGCTTGCATCCACAAGGTAGTGCTTTATCTGTCAGGTGTGTTAAGAATTGAAATAAGGATAATTACCCCGTATTTAACCAGGAAAATAACAAAGTGCTGGGAAAATTCGCACGAATGCTAACATGCCAGCAGCCGCAAAAATGAAAGCAAAGAAAATTAACTTAATCATTCTTCCTTTTCTGCGGCTGCTGACCACCCGTTAGCTAAATCGCCCGCAATCTCTGACTGGCCATATTGTCAAACCTTAAGCTGCATTAATTGAATTATGAAATATTTTATAGTTATCTGTATGATTTTAGTTTGTTGGGGCAATTTATATGATGCAAGTGCCCAACATTTGACCAATAGACAAATCGAAGATTTAAAAACAGATTCCAATCTTGTAGCAACCACTTCATTAGGTTTTTATAATTGGTATTTGAGTTGTCTTAAACATGATTCAACTTATAATATAATCCAACCATTATACCATTGGCATGATAAAATTCCTGTAATAGAAACGAATGAATATATCATGAGACTAGAGGAAATGCATTTAGTATCCGAAACGTTTATAAATTTTGAAAAAGAAAGATTTAGAATCTGCCAGGATTCCTTAAATCATATTGACTTTGATGCAGTATTGAAAGACGGTGGTCCAATTGGTTATTATTACGATGAATGTTATTTTATTGAATCTTATTACTGGTTAGCTAGCCAAGAATATCCTGACAGTTGCGAGATAAAAAAAATTGATATTAATGGAAATATTGCAACATGTCAATTGCTATTTTTCTGGAATTCAGAAAATTCTCTTGGCAAACAATATGATACCAACTTCTATTGTTGCTTAAAACTTAGAAAATACGCAAAAAATTGGCGGATTGATAGTATTGATATAAAGAGAAATTAACGCAGATTAGCGAACGCGAATCGCCCAGGCCGAAAATTAAAATTTTGCCCGGTCAGGTGGGTGGTATTGTCACATTAATCATTGAATTATTAACTTTGAACTAACGATACGCCCGCCTTTCCGGCCAAATTAACCCGGCCTGGAGCACTGTGCTGAGCGTTAATCAAACCAAAACTAACAACATAAAAATCCAATAAAACCCAAAAAAATCTCCGGCAGAAAAACAACAGACTGCTGTATAAATCAAATCAATTATTCATTAAAACCATTTAGTGTATGTCAGCATCAGAAACCGGCCATGCAAAAAATGCAGCCAATTTTGAAACCCTCCTAAGCGATTGCCTCAGTTACGGCGAAGCTTACAAACCTTCACGCGCAAGCATCACTACCGGTGCCATGCAGCAAAAAATCAGTGAAACCAACAGCGCCATTACAGCGCTCGACACGGCAACAACAGCCCTCAGCATCGCTATTGGCAATCGCGAAACAGCCTTCAAACCACTCAGCAAACTGCTTACACGCGTACTCAACGCGCTCAAAGCCAGCGACACCACCCCGGCGATGATCGAAAGCGCCCAAAGTCTCATCAAAAAGATTCAGGGAAGCCGCGTTTCGGCCATCCTTACCGACGACGAAAAGAAAGCCCTCGAAGCCGAAGGCAAAAGCAGCCGTCAGCATTCCGCATCACAATTAAGTTTCGACAGCCGTCTGGCCAATTTCAATCAACTGATCGAACTGCTCCGCGCCATACCCTCCTATGCGCCCAACGAAACCGAACTCAC
>JBMOJB010000353.1:0-2332 GCA_049316985.1 Saprospiraceae bacterium
CGAAATGGCAAGTTAGAGAACGATCAGGATGCGGCAGCTTTCTTCAACCTTGATCAGCACGATAAAAAATATCGAAGGTTAAGAGCTGAACTTTTGGATAGCCTTTTCGATATGGTATTCTTCCTTAACCCATCCACTTTCCCTGACAACTATAATCTCAAAAAAGGGGTCGAACTGTTTAAAAAAGAATGTATTTACAAAATATTACGCAATTTCGGTGCTAAGCACAGCAGGGTCGACCTCTCCGTTGAAATACTAGAGTTGGCTATTTCGTGCGAAATTATTGATTCTGCTGTAGCAGTGTGTAAACGAATTATCAACGAATATTCACTGATCTACGAGTCAACCAAAATGAATTTTGATGAATACTGCGCATTACTCAACGAATTATTGGAGCTACAAAAAGCCGAAATTATGGCCGCCAGCTACCAGAAACGGTATTCATTGCATTTTTTGCAGGGTAAACAATCAAGATTAGCACATGGAGCAGCCGCGCAAGCAGCTGCTGATGAAATTGATCAATATGCCTATAAGAAAATGACTTATATTTTTCACTTGCATCGGTTTATGCTCAAAATGACTGCTGCGCAACTACAATACAAATGGCAACAAAGTCTGGACATCTATGATGAAGCTCTTACTTTTTTGAGTGGTCATAACGGACAGAATTCAATGGCAATGGCAACCGTAAGCATAAGCCGATGCTTCCCTTTGATTGCATTGCAGCGTTATAATGCGTCACTCAATGTGCTGAATGAAGCGGAGAAAGCTGTCATCGTACATTCGCAAACATGGTATAATATACAGCGTTACAAAATGCATACTCTTTTTCATGCTTTGCGATTTCAAGACTCCTATGATTTACTATTGGAAGTTACGACTCATTCAAGATTCAATACACTGGAGCAAAATCACAAAGAACCATGGTTCATTTTTAAAGCCTATCTGCTTTTGTTTGCGAAAGCGCGACATCTGAATCTGCAAGAGGAAGAAATGGATGAAATGCAAAATTGGCATTTGCATGACATGATTGGTGATATTACCCTGTTTTCTAAAGATAAACGTGGCTTCAACATTCCGATACTCATTGCTCAACTGTTAAATAATTTGTTAGACAAAGCCTACGTTTTGGTTGAAGGACGTTTGGAGGCATTATTAAAGTATCGATCCCGCCACTTGACGGAGCATGAATATTTCCGGACTGATGTATTCATCGATCTTCTAAGTGTAGTGGTAAAAAATAATTATGACCCTAGTAAATTTTCCCCGAAGGTAGGTCAATTACTTTCTAAATTGGAATCAATTCCCTATTCGATCGCAGATCAGCCGGAAGAAATCGAAATTCTGCCCTACGAAAAGCTTTTTCAATTGACGATTTCGAAATTATAGTATGCAATTGGATTGACAGCGCCACCGATTTCTAAGCGAATTTTCAGAGAAGACATCTTGAATAAAGAAAAGAAATGTACCTAAATTTCTAGAACCAGCGGTTCTGCACATTTAGCATAGATGGAATTGAAGCCATCCAATATTTCACCCTCCCGAATTTGAGAAATGTGCAACGATGCAATATATATCACACAAATATCGCTGTGAAAACGTAAAAAACCGCCATCATTAATTGCCAATAAATTGAAAAACAATCTGATATTTTAAACAACTTAGGTGACAAAAAAGCACAAATGTTGATCTTCGCAATTTTAGTCGCTGATAAATAAGCATTTGTTCGGCAAAGTCACATCTTTTTAATTTCCCAAAAAAACACTCTAGCCTTGTCAAAATTTTCAAATTTACTTTCTTCTTTGTTTTGTACATCGCAACAAAGAAGAAGAGAGAATAGTGCACAGTCGCTTATCTGTCATTAAAGCCGAAAATGAAAAAGAAAATGAAATACACGACATTTTCCCTCCCCGTATGTATTTTTTTGAAACGCCATTTTTCTATCATCGGAACATAATTATTGTTAACATTACACATTCAATTAATTGATATAGAAAATCAAAATTATTTTTACGTCTTATTAAAGCGGACCCGTTAACACAAGTCAAAAAAATGTCCAAAAATCAAGAAAATGTCCGAAAATACTTCCTGCTGAAATTGCTACATAATTGATTATAAATTATCAACACATTTTTTTATACTTCACTTGTTCTTGCTGAACAAAAACTACCACCTGAAATACAAAAAACAAGCAAATTTTTGATGTCCAAAATGGGCAAAAGTGTCCTTGCATGTTGATTCAGGGCAGTGCATCTTTATGTTGTCAAACGAAAGCATTGTGAAAAACGGGACAGGCGCAGCCTGTTCATTTTCGCAAAAACGGAGATGACAA
>JBMOJB010000354.1:0-2329 GCA_049316985.1 Saprospiraceae bacterium
ATACTTTATTGGCAATATTGCCCAAAATGATGTAAACTTTTTTCAGTACGGGTCAGATTAATTATATGCTACAACTTGAAAAAATAAACCATATCGCCATCATTTGCAGTGACTATGAGCAATCAAAGAAATTCTACGTCGAGATACTGGGCTTGAAAATCGAAAGGGAAACATTCAGAAAGGAAAGAGATTCTTACAAACTGGATCTTTCTTTGAATGGTCGGTACATCATCGAACTGTTTTCTTTTCCCAATCCACCTGCAAGAACCTCCAGGCCGGAAGCCTGAGGCTTGAGACACCTGGCTTTTGAAGTGAAAGATGTAGAAGAAAGTGTCGCCAAACTGGCAGCCTATTCGATCACCTGCGAACCCATCAGGATCGACGAACTGACCCATAAAAAATTCACTTTCTTTTCTGACCCCGACGGCCTGCCCATCGAACTGTATCAGCAATAAGACATGGTAGACAGCAGCACCTTTGCCCGGATCGCCCTATCCTTATCGGGAGCAGTGGAAGAACCGCACTTTGAGAAGCGTTCTTTTAGAATCAAGAAAAAGATTTTTGCCACACTTCATGCGCAAAAGAATAGCGCGGTATTGAAATTATCGCTTGTTGACCAATCTGTATTTTGCTCAATGGATCCAAAAGCATTTTGTCCTGTGCAGGGTAGTTGGGGGAAACAAGGATGGACAATGGTAGATCTAAATTTGGCAGATGAGGGAATGCTGACAGATGCAATAGCTGCAGCCTATTCCACTGTTTTGGGAAAGCGATGAAAAGCCAATCAGCTAGTATTTTGCTACACTAAGCAGCGTAAAATTCCACCAAATGACTTGCAATTCTCGTCTTTTTTTCGTAAATTGTAAGCAATTGATATGCATCATATTTGAGTGGGCAACACCATCCAAATTTCAGCATCTAGTATTTTCATTAAAATTGAATTACTATGAAAAGTTACGCTTCCTGCCTCATTTTATTGGTTCTCTTAATTTCAATCTCCTCCTGTGTTGTCACCAACAATTTATATGTAAACGATCCTCTTCCATTAGGTAAAAGAGAATATACAAGTTTTGCAGGTTTTGGCACAGGAATTATGTATTCCGGTAACGATGCTACAATTAGGCAAGATTTTAAAATCAAATACCTACCTACGCCAATAATGGCCGTGGGGATTAGACTAGGAATCGCTCCGAAAACCAATTTCAATTTTAATTGTCATTTACCGGTTTCATTTGGAGGTATAGGAATGAACGTAGGACTGCAACAGAGTTTTTTTAGCCCCTCTTCCAAATTCAATATGGCATTGGGTACTAATTTTGGAGGAGTTGGATCATTTCAAACAACCAATGTCGGAATATTTGAAGTTCAAATTACCGACACTAAAAATTTAGGCGCTCTTAATGCTGATTTTTATATGCCTATGGCTTATACTTTTAAAAATAACCTAAAATTGATTTTAACGCCACGATATTCATACAACAAATACTTTTTGCTGTATACCACAGAAGGTAATTTTGTCATCGCCTCCTTGGGACTTAAAAACCGCAATAATTATTTTGAATTCAGTATGCAATTCGATGAAAATTTGTTTTTCCCACAGATAGGATATGTTCGGGTATTTGACTAATAATACAATGTTGCTTTTAGTATTAATCTAATCCATTCTCAAAGCATTCAAAATGACAAATATGAAAAAGTTACTCCATTCTTCTCTTTATTGTCTCTTTCTGATTTGTTTTTCTTCCTGTATTGTCACCAATAATTTATATGTAAATGACCCAACTCCTTTGGGAAAAAACAAATCCAAGGGTTACTTGGGTATTGGTACAGGTACCTGGTTGCTCGGAGATTCAACGCTTGTAATTAATGATAATCCTGCAAAATTCATTATTTTTCCAGTCGCTGAATTTGGTTTCAAATATGGTGTTGGCACCAAAACGAATCTTCATTTTTCCGCACACACGCCCATTACCTTCGGCGGACTGGGCTTGAAGCTTGGGATGCAGCAGAGCGTTTTCGAAAATAGTTCTCCATTTAATCTGGCATTTGGTTTTGATGTCGGTGGTGCGTTACCCGGCAGTAAAATACTGGGAATAAGCGTAAATGAAAATGAAAACCGTGGCGCCTTCAATGCAGATTTTTTTATGCCCCTCTCTATGAAAATCAACTCCAATGTAAAAGTAATTTTGACCCCAAGGTATAGTTTCAACACCTATTATCTTGTTAAAAAAAATAAAATTAACTTTACCGTTTTATCGGCAGGATTATCGTACAAAAGAAATCTATTTGAAGCAAGCGCTTTGTTTAACAATAGTCATTTTTTGCCACG
>JBMOJB010000355.1:0-2322 GCA_049316985.1 Saprospiraceae bacterium
GGTCGGCATACATTGCGAATGTATGGCAGGACTACTGCTAAGTCGTCCTGGACCATTGTCATGTCGACTTGGACTATTGCAATGTCGTAAAAGTTGTAATTAGGTATTCGGATAGATCATTATCAGAGCATTCTTTTGCTGTTACCATTAGCAGGATTTGTACTTATGTTTGCTACGTTGGAACACAATTTACCGAATATTGTGTTATCAGTATCCTAAACCAGCAGCAGATGGTATGCAGTTCAACATCCTCAATACTGATTTTTGGATTTTCAGTAAGGTGAAGCACAATGCCCTACTAGTCTAACTATTTAGATTTTACTTATTTAGTTTATAGTGCAGAAAATCAAAATACTACGACAAATGTACTGTTTCTTCATTGATGGAAATAATTTGTAGCAGTTCTGTTTGATTTGAAAAAATAATGTGTAGCTTTGATTGTAATACAGTATATTGATTTTCAATAATTCGCAATCATGAAACTATCCTTCCTTCTCTTTCCATTATTAGTCTTCTCTTTTTTTAGTCTACACGCCCAGGCTCCGCAATTGATGAGTTACCAAGCGGTAATCCGAAACAACAACAATGTTCTCGTTGCCAATTCGCTGGTGAGTATGCGGATATCGATATTGAAGGGTTCCGCAGCGGGAGCACCGGTGTACGTGGAATTGCACTCGGTATCCACCAATTCCAATGGCTTAGCCATGATAACTATTGGTGGTGGTTCTGCTCAAAATGGCACATTTGCGGGTATCAGCTGGGCCAATGGTCCTTATTTTGTAAAAGTCGAAACAGATCCTGGTGGTGGAAGTAATTACAGCATTGCATCGACAAGTCAATTGCTGAGTGTGCCGTATGCGTTGTATTCGGAAAAGAGTGGAACGCCTGGGCCGCAAGGGCCTCCGGGAAATGGCTTTCAAAACGGAACAGCTGTAGGGCAAATGATGTTTTGGAATGGTACCTCATGGGTAACCGTAGCCCCGGGAACCACCGGTCAAACACTTTCTTTTTGCTATGGCGTTCCGACCTGGGGTCCTTGTGCAGGAGACCCTTTGCTTTATACAGCGGGTTCAGTATTTTGCGCATATGGCCCAACGATTTTAGTAAATGTAATGAGCCCGCAATCCGGAAAGATATGGATGGATCGCAACCTTGGTGCTGCTGTGGCAGCTAGCAGTAGTACTGATGTAAACAGCTATGGAGATCTATTTCAGTGGGGTCGCCGTGCGGATGGACATCAGTGTCGAAATTCCGCCACCACGGCCACGATCAGTAGCACAGACCAACCCGGACACGCTAATTTTATTATTTCTCCAAATGCACCCAACGACTGGCGAAGTCCTCAAAATGATAATTTGTGGCAAGGAGTAAATGGAGTCAATAATCCTTGTCCAAGTTCATATCGGCTGCCTACGGCCTTCGAATTGGAGGAAGAGCGGATGAGTTGGAGCAGCAATAACACTGCAGGAGCCTATGCTTCTCCGCTAAAGTTGCCCCTGGCCGGCACCCGCAATGGCATCAACGGCTTGATCTCCAGTCTCGGCAGCCCGGGCAATTATTGGAGCAGTACTGCCTTCGGGACATACGATAATTATTTGTCATTCGGTACCGGCAATGCTTTCATTGAAAACTTTGGTTATCGGGCTTATGGGTTATCGGTGAGGTGTATAAAGGATTAACGTTTTTGTTTAATTATGACACTACAACTGCCATCTAATCAAATTTTATTACTTAAAAGACATAACAATGCCAAAAAGCAATTATATTTATCTTTGTAATTGAAACACTTTAGTTGTAAGTAAAACGAATAAGTATGAAAATATGCAAATTAAGACCCATATTACTGTCTGCAACAATGCTGCTTTTAGCAGTCATCACCCAGGCCCAACAATCCATCAACTCCACCGGTGGCAATGCCAAAGGCTCAGGAGGCACCTTGTCATACAGCGTTGGACAAACGGTCTATACAATCAACAAAGGCATCGGTGGCAGCGCGGCTCAAGGTGTTCAGCACGCTTACGAGATTCTAACAGTCGGCACTAAGGATGTCGAATTGGATATCTCTATTTCGGTGTATCCCAATCCAACCGAGGATAAGTTGACTTTGCAAGTGGAGGATTATCATCGCTATAATTTATTGTATCAACTATTGGATCTGCAAGGAAAACTATTGGAAAGTACAGCGCTGATATCAAACCAAACACAAATCGATATGCACAATCTGCCCGCCGCAACCTACTTTTTGAATGTAGTAAATGGCGGAAACCAGAAAGTACAGTCTTTTAAAATCATCAAAAATTAAGACAATATGAAAAATATTAT
>JBMOJB010000356.1:0-2317 GCA_049316985.1 Saprospiraceae bacterium
TCACTATACTTCAATATTCTGGTCTAGAGGGGTCAGCATGCTCCGGTTTATCCAGGCAGACAACAATAGATACCAAATCTTATTGGACGGAATTTTTGCAACACTAAAAAAGGCAGGAATAATCAAGACGACACTGGCAGAGAGCATTCTGGTAGACGCAACTTCAAAAGCCGAAAAACCACCTTGCAAAGCTCGTTTTACCAAAATAAAAGAGCTGCCCCACGCCAAAGTGAGCAACAAAAAAGAACCCCAGACCATCCACTTTTTGCTGTCCTGCACCATAGAAAATTTTCACACAAAGGTAATTTATTCTTGTTAATTCCTACAATTATCCCTACCTTTGCGCCACAATTAAGGCTTTACGGTCATAAGCGCTTATTATTGAGCATTTTGTATTATTTCATAGATAAAATAACAATTTTTTAATTTTCAAAAACAAATTAATGGCTACTAACAGAACTTTTACAATGATCAAACCGGATGCAGTTGCTGACGGAAATATTGGAAATATTTTGAAAGATATTATTGACGGCGGATTCAAAATCGTCGCTTTGAAATACACAAAGCTATCTGCTGAAAAAGCGGGTGAGTTTTATGCAGTGCACTCAGAAAGACCTTTCTACGGTGAATTGTGTGAATTTATGTCGAGTGGACCTATTGTTGCTGCTATTCTTGAAAAGGATAATGCTGTTGCAGATTTCAGAACTTTGATTGGTGCTACCAATCCTGCACAAGCAGCAGAGGGAACAATACGCAAGAAATACGCAAAAAGTATTGGCGAAAATGCAGTTCATGGATCTGACAGCGATGAAAATGCTGCGATCGAGGGTGCTTTTCACTTTGCAGGCACAGAAATGTTCGCTTAATCTTAGCCTGAAACAAACTAAACTCCCCTTTTTCGCTTAGAAAAATGGGGAGTTTTTTATTGCAAAAATGAATAGATCCGAAATAAGGGTTTTACATTTTTTTATTTTCGCTTATTATCTATTTTAGTACCTTTGCCACGCAATTATTTGAAAAATGGTATATTTGACACGAATTGAACGATTCAACGCCGCGCATAAACTTTGGGTAGCTGATTGGTCGGATGAAAAAAACAAAGAGGTTTTCGGAAAATGTGCTAATAAGAACTGGCATGGCCATAATTATTCGCTACATGTAACCGTAAAGGGATTGCCGGATCCAATGACAGGATTTATTTATGACGCTAAAAAGCTGGGAAAACTCGTTCGCGACGTAGTAACCGACAAACTTGATCATTCCAATTTGAATCTGGATGTCGATTTCATTCCGAATAATTTACAACCTACTACCGAAAACCTGATTGTGCTAATCTGGAAAGAATTGGAACCCCATATCAGTGGTTGCCGGTTGCACAGCCTTAAATTAGTAGAAACGGATACTATTTATGCGGAATATTACGGTGAGTAGTTCAGGATACTGATTATTTCATCAACTAAACGATCAATAAATGAAAAAAGCATATGTTTTTCCAGGTCAAGCTTCCCAATTTGAGGGAATGGGCAAAGACCTTTATAACGATCATGCACTCGCAAAACAACTTTTTGACCAAGCCGACGATTTGCTGGGTTATAAAATAAGTAAGGTAATGTTTGAGGGAAGTGCTGAGGATTTGAAACAAACCAAAATCACCCAACCTGCTGTATTCTTGCATTCTATTGTAAAAGCCAAAGTAAGCGGGATTCAACCCAATGCGACTGCCGGCCACTCACTTGGAGAATTTTCTGCTTTGGTTGCAGCCAATAGTCTGAGTTTTGAAGACGGACTCAAACTGGTACAACAAAGAGCATTGGCCATGCAGAAAGCATGTGAAATGGAACCAAGCACTATGGCAGCGATTCTGGGTCTTGATGATGAAATTGTAAAAAATATCTGCGATGAAATTACAGAAGAAATAGTGGTCGCTGCTAATTTCAACTGCCCTGGTCAAATCGTAATTTCAGGCTCAATAAAAGGGGTTGAAATCGCTTGCGAAAGGCTGAAAGGTGCTGGAGCAAAAAGAGCATTGGTACTACAAGTTGGAGGTGCTTTTCACTCTCCGTTGATGGAACCCGCTCGTGCAGAACTGGCCGAAGCTATCGCTAATACGCATTTTTCAATACCACTCTGTCCTGTATACCAAAACGTAAACGCACTTCCGGCAACAGATCCGGAAGTAATCAAACAGAACCTGATCGCTCAGTTGACAGCACCGGTCTTGTGGACGCAAACGGTTCAAAACATGATAGCAGATGGTTTTGATCACTTCTACGAAGTAGGTGGTGCAGGTGGCGTATTGACAGGAATGATTAAAAAA
>JBMOJB010000357.1:0-2310 GCA_049316985.1 Saprospiraceae bacterium
CCATTTTGGATGTATGGCAAAAACGTAGCAAAAAAGAAATCCAAAGATATCGAGTACTTTTCCTCCCTTTGGTTTGGGGTGTGCTTTTTTTCTTTTCTCGTTTTTTATATATTGTGGATCATCGCAGCATTGATAGTTCAGAAGTTGATATTCACTGTTTTCGTAGTGCTGATTCCTTATTTTTGTTTTTTTCATATTAATTACCAGGATTATCTGCATCGCATCAGGCAAGCTCGTAAAGCGCATTCGTTATCAAAAGATCAACGAAATAGTTTGCTGAAAGAAAGGGGAGAAATACTGAAAATGGTAATTCCTGTTTAAGTTTTATTTGACAATTTAATTGATTTTATCATGGCTAAGAATAAGTTTATTGAAGCAGTGCAGGCAGGCTACAAGGTAGAAGGTGATAGTCTGGAGTTAGGCGCGGGTATATTTGAAGGTGAAATTATTGCAGAAGCAAAAGTCAGAATACCGGTCAAAACCATGAATCGACACGGTCTGATTGCAGGCGCGACCGGCTCCGGTAAAACGAAAACTTTACAGGTCTTGTCCGAACAGCTTAGTAATCGAGGAATACCGGTTCTGCTAATGGATATAAAAGGAGATCTTTCCGGCGTTGCAGTAAAAGGGGAATCTAATCCCAAAATAATGGATAGGCATTCTAAAATCGGTATACCATGGCAATCTAATTATTGCACTGCCGAATTGTTGACCTTGTCTAATGAAAAAGGAGTTCGTTTGCGCGCAACAGTAATCGAATTCGGACCCATCTTATTGTCGAAGATTCTGGGTCTAAACGATACGCAGCAGGGTGTGATGGCTGTAGTTTTTAAATTCAGCGATGACAACCAGTTGCCTTTACTCGACCTCAGGGATTTGCAGAAAGTGCTTACTTATATTACTGACGCCGGTAAAGAAGAGTTTGAGTCAACTTACGGCAAGACGTCTTCTGCAACTGTGGGCACTATCGTCAGAAAAATAGTGGAATTGGAGCAACAAGGAGCGGATCAGTTCTTTGGAGAAAGAAGTTTTGACGTGGGTGATCTTGTCAGAAAAGATGAATTTGGAAGGGGCATGGTTTCGATCGTGCGCGTCACAGATTTACAGGACCGACCAAAGTTGTTTTCAACCTTTATGCTGCAGCTTTTGTCTGAAATCTACGCCACATTTCCGGAAAAAGGAGATATCGAGAAGCCGGAGTTAGTTGTTTTTATTGACGAAGCGCATCTCGTTTTTCAAGAAGCAACCAGCACTTTAATTCAGCAAATAGAGACGATGGTGAAACTAATCCGTTCGAAAGGAATTGGGATTTACTTTGTTACTCAAAATCCATCCGATATCCCCTCGGGAGTGCTTGGACAACTGGGCTTGCGAATCCAACATGCCCTAAGGGCTGTTACTGCTAAAGACAGAAAGGATATCAAATTGGCAGCTGAAAATTTTCCTTTAACTGATTTTTATCAGGTTGAAGACTTGTTGACTCAGCTTGGAATTGGAGAAGCGCTTGTTACCGCTTTGAATGAAAAAGGAATTCCGACACCGCTTGTTTATACCATGCTCAGAGCACCTGAGAGCAGAATGAATATATTAACGGAGGAAGAGATAAATAATGTAGTGGCGTTATCCAAGATAGTGCCGAAATACAATGAAGAAGTAGACCGGCAAAGCGCATATGAAATTCTAAGTGGAAAACTGCTTCCGGGAAGTGAAACAGCGACTCAAGAAGTAGTTGTCGAGGAAGAGGCCGGGTCCGATATGATGGAAAAAGCAAAAGATGTTTTGGGTGATATTTTCAATAGTCCGCTCACCAAACAAGTCGGTCGAACGGTCGCCAGGGAACTCACCCGGGGATTATTGGGCTCACTCGGGTTGGGTGCATTAGGTAAAAAAAGATGGTTCTAAAATAACATTGATACATCAAATACCGTTTTATTGTTTAATCAATTCACAGGAAAAAAAATATTATGTAAATTACTGTTTATTAATTTTTTGTGGAATTATTTTCCGTTTTTATTGCCAAATGAAGCGCAGGGAATCTGTTGAAATTAAAAATTATCACTATGAAGCTAAAATTTACTTTTCTTACAATTGTAGGATGTATGTTGCTAAGCAATATTCAAGCACAAGTAAGTCCACTTGAAAAGGCGGACAAACAATTTGAACTCAATAATTTCGAGGGCTCAATAAAGAGTTACACGCAAGCTTTGGAATCGGCTGAGGATAAGACTGTAATCTATACTCGCTTGGGGGATGCTTGTCAGAAGCTGGGTAGAACGATTGAAGCTTTGCAGTGGTATGAAAAGGCTGCGG
>JBMOJB010000358.1:0-2302 GCA_049316985.1 Saprospiraceae bacterium
TAGTCGTCTAGTCGTTTGGTCTGATAGTCGGCGAATTGTTTAATTGTTTAATTGTTAAGTTGTTAAGTATTTTTATTATTTTGTGACACCACAAGGTAGATATTGTCCATTGTCAATTGTCCATTGTCAATTGTTAATTGATCATTTAACCCTAATTTTAAGCTTTAAAAAAATAGAATATGAAAACTGCATTAATCATTGGAGCATCGGGTTTGATTGGTAATTTGTTAACCCTCAGGTTGCTGGAGGAAAAGAAATACGAAAAGGTCAAAATTGTCGTAAGGCGAAAACTTGATATCAGGCATCCGATTCTGGAGCAGATTGTCAGTGATTTTGAACATTTCCCTGAAGATAAAATTGTGGCAGATGACATCTTCTGCTGTTTGGGAACAACCATGAAGAAGGCGGGTTCAAAAGCCGCTTTTGAAAAAGTAGATTACGAGTATCCACTGAAGCTGGCGCAGATTGCTTTAAAAAATGGGGCAACTCAATATGCTATTGTCACTGCGATGGGAGCTGATTCAAAATCTATGATCTACTACAATCGGGTAAAGGGCGACATCGAAAAAGCATTGATCGATCTGCATTTTCCAAACCTTATGATTTTCCGTCCATCGATGTTATTGGGTGACAGAAAAGAGCACCGCGTAGCTGAAAAAATCGGTATTTTTTTCATGAAATTGCTGGAGCCACTTACCCCACTGAAGTATAAAGGTATTCAGGCCTCTAAAGTGGCAGCTGCAATGAGCGAAATGGCACAAAAGGGGCTGAAGGACGTTCATATTGTGGAATCGGGAGAAATGAATGTTTAGTCAGTTGGTCGATTAGTCGCTTAGTCAATTGGTCTTTTAGTCGGTTGGTCTATTGGTCATTTAGTCAATTGGTCCTTTAGTCAATTTTTCAACGAAGCTGTACGGCTGAAGTACTTGCTAAAGAGATAAATATCAGTCCTGATAGTGATAAATTCGTGTTGTTAAAAATTGTAAAATTGTTGATTAGCCCTTAATTTGTTTGCGTAAAAAATTGTTGGAATTTTTTCCATGTTGTTCTTTTGAGTAATTTGTAAAGTAATGGACAAAAATCGCAGTATTAAAGATAAGGAAATGCAGATGCTTAGTGCATTGGCCGGTGCTTATCAGCGGCATCCCGATCAAGTCAATAATCTCTCCGAGGCGGATGCTGAAATTTTGAAATACCAACATCCGGAAGCTTCACATCTTGTCTTAAAAATCGATGGCCTGTACGAAGAGCTGCAGGATAAATTGTACACCAATCCTTTTCAGATTGGGTGGATGTCGGTGACGATAACGATTAGTGATTTGTCTGCAGTAGGCTCTGATCCGTTCGGAGTGTTGATGGCACTGCAACTACCCAATCTGTACGGAAGTGATACAGAGTGGATGAGGCGTTTTCAAGAGGGTGTCAATGCGGCATGTAAGGAATACGGTGTCTTTATTCTCGGTGGGGATACCAATTTCGGTGAGATGTTTTCGATCACTTGCTCAGGGGCGGCGATGATTAAAAACAGCAAACCTATGCTTCGTAAAGGTATGCAAGTTGGAGATTACCTATACGCTACAGGACAGCTCGGAATTGGTTCAGCTTTCGCATTTTCTCGTTATTTTGACAGCAGTATCAAGGTGGATTATCTGCCAGTTGCCAGACTGAAGGAAAGTAAACTTATCCGCATTTTTGCCCATTCCTGCATTGATACCAGCGATGGGTTTTTCCCGGCATTGTCCATCCTTTCAACCTTGAATGAAACGGGTTTTGATATTACCACGCCGCTCGAAGAAATTATCCATCCGGATGCATTAAAAATTTGCAGGGCAAAATCAATTGCTCCCTGGATTTTTCTCGCCGGACCACATGGCGAATACGAATTGATATTTAGTATAGCCCCTGAACAAAAAGAACTTTTTGAAACCACTGCTATGAAAGAAAAAATGCCGATGGTTTTGCTGGGCAAAGCAGTAGCAGGAGCTGAGATGCATTTTACGTCCGACCAACTGGATGTCGTTTGTCAACCCGCAGAGATTGCCAATTTATTCCAGGAAGCAGAAGGAAATGTACAACACTATTTTGAAAAGCTGGTTAAGCAGCATATTATCTGGTCACAAAAACAATAAATCATGCTAACTTTAGAAAAAAACAAATTCGACCTCTACGATAGAGACCACAAATTAGATGAAAGGGTTAATGACTTTAAGAAGTTCAGAGCAGCTACTGAATTGACTTATATGCGTAAAGTTGTTTCTCCTGCCGGTAGAGAAGTGCAGGTAAAGGATCCGTTTACGGGAGA
>JBMOJB010000359.1:0-2300 GCA_049316985.1 Saprospiraceae bacterium
CTGAGACATGATCATTTGAAACATTTCCATTGGGTAAGTATTTTAGGGAGATTTTTAAAAAAAAATACGAATCCAATATACATGAAATGCATGTATTTTTAAAGAATATGTCGGATTATATTATTTGTTTTCCAATATCCTCCTCAGATAGTTCAGTTGCCCTGTGTGACGGGATAAATGACAATTCAATTGAATTAAAAAAAACTGGATACTCCTTCCTTTGTGTTGTGGTGGAGTGTCTGGCATGGGATTCAATAATTGTTCCGGAGTTACTTTAATGAGTGCATTCCTGACAGAAATCTGGGTGTATCGTAACTCTTGAATTAATATTTCCTTAGAAAAATATTGGGGTTCAAATTCCTTGTTTTTATCTCTAATATAGCCATCGTTACCTAAAACTTCGCCAATAAAATAGCGCAAATTTCCACATAGATGGTAAGAAATGGTGCCCACGGAATTGATAATTCCCGGATGAGATTTCCAAAGATTTTCTTCGGAAATAAGATGTACTTCATTAATCAAGGCCTCTATGTCTCGATGTAAAATCTCAGAAATATCAGAAATAAATGCATTTTCCATATTAAAAAGCTTGTTTGGACGGGTGAACTTTTTCAGTTTTCAATAATTCTTGGAATGAATCTCCCCACATAACGGCCGTTTTTTTATCGATGGCTGTTATATTTTCATGAGATAACTTAGTTTTCCAGTCTTCCGTTTTTCCAGAGCGAAAAAATGTGTTCACATTAAAATGAAAACTGCCCGGGTTTTCTGAAATCTTATTTTTCATGTTTTGAAAATCTGTAGCGAATATAATTTCCTTGATATTTTTCATCGGAAGATTTTTACCCGTTAGAAATCGACACAATTTCCTGGTTGCGCTTACTTTATTATCTACTAGTTCCTCGTAGGTTAATGAAATAAAATGGTCCTTGTTTATTCTCAGATCGGGACAAGAAGTCCAATTTCTAACATGCTGGTGATAATCTCCAAAATATAGATTTCCATCCAAAAATAGCGTGACAAATTCATCCATTTCCATTGTTGGATTAACTTCAAGAAGCGGATGGGATGTATAGAAGAAGTATTGAGATACGGCAGCACCCTTGGGATTTCTATACACATAAATGAATTTGGAATCCGGATGTATTTTTTTCATCGGCAAATCATCATTTTCACAATGAAGGTACCATACCCTTGGTGAATCTGCTGTTTTTGCTAAAAAATCCTGAAAATGGTCATATCCGTTTTGGGAAACCATCACCTCAGGCCATGGAATAGTGGCATGTCCAATATCACCACTAGCCATTGGGTTATTTTCAGGGTAGGAATAAACGGCGCGAAGTATTTCACTGATGAACTGTTTTGTAAGATGGGTACCTACTTTTTGATGCGTGCATATAAAAATATCGTTCGCTTGTGTTTCCCAATTTTCACGAAGTTGTTCTATCGCATTTAAATCGAAAAAAGGAGGATAAATTCTTTGGTCGCCTTCAATATGTAAAAAGCCGGCAATATTTAATTTTTTGGAGGGTCCAAAAGTTTTCAGTTTATGGGAAATGGGATGATTAGACATGTCTGGTGTTTTTAAAGTTGAGCAACTAAAAGGCCACATTCTGTTGGAATGATTTCGTGATGTATATCATTTGCAGTGAACCAATCGAGAAAAGGTTGACATTCTGTTTGTCTGTCAATCACATTGTCAGCGAGGATAACGCTTCCTTTTCCTATTAATCCTTTGGAAAGAAGAGAGTTCAATTGTTTGAAGTAATGATTTTTTTGTGCATCAAAGAAGACAAGATCGTAAGAACCAGTGAGTTGATCAATTACCTCCATTGCTTCCCCATGATGAACCTTTACAGGAACCTCTAATTGAGACATTCTTTGTTGGGTGGATTCGGCTACTTGTCCATCAAATTCAATAGTATCGATAACCGGGTTCAATTCCTTTTTTAATCCACAAACGAGGTAAAGGGTTGAAAGACCATGTGCTGTGCCAATTTCAAGCACTCTTTTAGGCGATGTTTTTGAAGTTATATCAACTAAAATAGGCCCTGTATCTTGCCTGATTGGATTTCTCCATCCAAAACTTCCTGTATCATTCGTATAGCTTTCACCTTGTTTGCTAAATGATTCAAGCATTTCAATTTCATAACTGATTTTTTCCGTTTTCATTTTCATCTGATTTTTATAAGTATGTCAGAGGCAAATGGAAACGTTCCGGGAAGGCTATTTTTAGTAAATAATTTTTTTGGATTGATATAAAGTTTAATTTTAAAACAATTTGGGTTAATTTGCTATTC
>JBMOJB010000360.1:0-2299 GCA_049316985.1 Saprospiraceae bacterium
TTAGTCTGCTTGTTTTAATAATACCCCTTTTTCTAAAGAAATCATAGTTCTTTTGTGCATCACTCAGCATGACATATAGCTTCATTTTCAGTTTGCCCGACAAGTGCAATTTTTCAATTTCTTCAATCGTGGGGTAGTCTAATCCACAGTCGGAGACAGATGTCAAACCTGCTGCGAAACAATTTTGCTGTGCTGCAAGCAGAGCAGTTTCAATCGCTTGAGCGTTGGGAACTGGGATTACATTTTGTACTAAATCGGTAGCATTGTCAATTAAAATTCCGCTCGGCTCACCATTCAACAATTCAATTTTCCCTCCGGAAATTACTGTCTGTGCCGTAATTCCTGCAGCTTTTAATGCCGCATCATTTACAATAGCCGCGTGACCATCAACTCTGGCGAAATATACGGGAATAGCGGGAAAAAATAAATCCAGCTCAGATCGGTCAGGATATTGTTTATTCTTCCAGTCATTCTGATCCCAACCACGCCCGGTTATCCAGGTTGCTGCCGGATTATTCTTTTTGAATATTTCTATCCGCTTAAGGCATTCCTTCCAGCTTTTTGTGCCGACTAAATTCACAGTATTTAACCCTATTCCAAAATAGTAGAAATGGGAATGTGCATCGATAAATCCGGGATAAACAACTGCTTCCTTAGCGTCAATGGTTCTCTTCGCTGAAAATGATTGGATGATTTCGTCATTTTGTCCCGTTGCTACAATCTTTCCTTTTGTTATAGCAATTGCTTCTTTTGTACTAAAATTATTGTCCAGCGTATAAAGCTTTGCATTAAACACAATTAAATCGACATTCTTCTTTTGGGCAGGTACAAATGCCAGGTACAACAATTGAAAAACTAGTAATAAAAAGGTCGATTTGCGAGGATTCTGTTTCATTTCTATCAATTTTAATCACAAAAAAACCCAATTTTAGCAGCAAACTGTAAAATTGGGTCTAAAAATATTGTTTTAAATAAGTTTATTCTCCTAAAACCGGAATATAAAGATTCCCGTTGAGGACATCTCTAGAAATCACAACTTTCTGGATTTCAGATGTTCCTTCATAGATCTGCGTTATTTTAGCATCTCGCATCAATCTTTCTACGTGGTATTCTTTTACAAATCCATAGCCACCGTGAATCTGAACTGCTTCTACTGTATGTTTCATTGCAGCTGCAGAAGCAAATAACTTCGCCATCGCCGATGCTGTCCCATAATCCATGTGACGATCTTTCATCCATGCCGCCCGGTATACCATCAAACGCGCAGCTTCAATATCAGTAGCCATATCTGCCAGCTTGAATGCAATGGCCTGGTGCTGGCTGATTTCTTTTCCAAAAGCTTTACGTTCTTTTGAATAGGCAACAGATAACTCAAATGCCCCGGCCGCAATACCCAAAGCCTGTGCTGCTATACCAATTCTACCACCGGAAAGTGTCTTCATGGCAAATTTGAATCCGAACCCATCTTCTCCCACACGATTTTCCTTAGGTACTTTTACATCATTGTACATAATCGTATGTGTATCTGAAGAACGAATACCTAGTTTATCTTCTTTTGCTCCAATTACAACGCCATCCCAAGATGTCTCTACAATCAGGCAGTTGATTCCTCTGTGTCCTTTTGATGCATCTGTCTGCGCAATAACCAGGTGCAACTTAGATGAACCTCCATTAGTGATCCAGTTTTTTGTACCATTCAACAGATAATGGTCACCCATATCGACAGCGGTTGTCTGCTGACTGGTAGCGTCACTACCTGCTTCCGGCTCAGAGAGGCAGAAAGAGCCAATCCATTCTCCGCTTGCTAATTTTGGTAAATATTTTTGTTTCTGTGCTTCTGTTCCGAATGTTTCAAGCCCCCAACATACCAATGAGTTGTTGACAGACATCAGCACCGAGCATGAATTATCAACTTTTGAGATCTCTTCCATTGCCAGCACATAGCTTAGTGTATCCATTCCTCCTCCACCATATTCCGGAGAAACCATCATTCCTAAAAAACCCAGTTCACCCATCATCTTAACCTGATCGTATGCGAACAACATCTTTGAGTCACGCTCAATAACGCCTGGTTTTAGTTCTTTTTGCGCAAAATCTCTTGCTGCTGCCTGTACGGCTAAGTGTTCTTCTGTAAGTTGAAAAATCATATTAGTATTATAAATTTAACTATTTAGATTGAATGAATTGTCGTCAAAGAAATCTACATCAAATTAGTGTTTGTCTGCACGTTCGGCTCCATCATACGCCCATTTTATCAGTACTGAGCCCCAGGTAAATCCTCCTCCAAAAGCGGTTAACA
>JBMOJB010000361.1:0-2294 GCA_049316985.1 Saprospiraceae bacterium
CCACACACACAATATTGCCGGGTACACTGGTATTTTTCAAGCTGTCAAATGCAGTAAGAAAGTAACAGCCCGCCAGACTTTTTAGCGGTCCGTGGATGTATGTGGTGTCTCTGAAATTGTTGATTGTTGCCAGCAATTCAAAGCTACTTCCTGTAGTTTTGCGATAAAATATTTGATATCCACTTGCATCTTTTCCGTTAAGACATGTTCTTCTAATATTGTTCCAACTCAAGAAATTTTCAGTGGTATCTGATTCGGGAATTGCCGGATTGTTGCAGGTGTTGGCAACCAATAAATCAGGTGCACATGGTGCAACATCATCGATTGGCACTGCGCATAGCTCCTGCGACCTGTTAATCAAGGGCTGTCGAATACCATTAATGGAATAAGCACCGTAACTTTTAATAAAATAGCAATAGAGTCGACCATTCTGTAACCCTTCATCATTGAAAATCCTACTTGTAACCAAACCGACAGAATCAAATATTCCTGTTGCATCACTTTTTCTGAAAATGGCATATTTCGAGTTTGACCAGGGTGTTTTTTCATTCCAGCTGAGTATATTGGTTTTGTCAGTAGCTGTGATTGAAAGAAATATTGAGCTCGCTACGGGAGAAACACCCAATGGAGTAGGCTGGGAATTTACATAAAATGAAATTTTGTAAAAATGCCTTTCATTTGTGTTGATGGATTGGTGCTCAAAAGTAGTATCTGTTTTTGCTCCAAATGCATTGGCAATAAATGTAAAAACGGGAGTGTAGACACCATTTTCAGCAGTAGAATGTGTTAATTCATATCGATAGGGTCCTTTGTTAAGTATTGTATCCAGATCATTTGGATTCGGCTTATTCCATGCAACTTTTATTTTACCATTTGTACTACTGGTCTGTATGACATCTACTTCAAGCGGTAAAGGAATGTCGCGGTTGAGCTGCATACATACTTCCTTCGAAGGCAGACCCTCGACGAGGTTGTAAGGCACTCCGGAACTTGTTAATCTTGCAAATTCAGCTTGAACTCGATAGCAATAAGTAATCCCACGTTCAGCACTAGCGTCTACATATTCGTAGCGATTGTTGTTGATTGTTTTTGATTTGAATACCAAACGGGTATATCCTTTACCTTTCAATCCAGGATCGCAAGTATCAGGTTGAAGATTCAGACTATTTTCTTTCCTCCAGACTGAAAAGCCGTAAAAATAATTGTTGGCTGCTTTATCACAGATATAAGGATTTTCCCAATTCAAGGTTATTTTGCTCTGACTGGTGTTAATTTTGAGGTCGATTGGCGGTGGTGCTACAATTTTTATTCTAAATGTCTTGAGGGTAGCTAGTCCTGAGCTATCAAAAAGAAAATTATCTACGGCTTTGAATACGACATTATAGTACTGATTAGATATGTGTTCGCAAGTAGTTTGCCACCTGAAAGTTCCGGTAACGGGATCATTTTGGTAGCCAGCAGGCGCGATGAAAGAGGCAGGACTAGTAGTTGTTTGAAAAGGCCCACCAAGTGCGGTTAAAACTACTTTTTGTAGCTTTGGGCTATCATTTGGATCGGTTGCAATAACTTTAAATTCCACCAATGTTCCTGCGACTACGCAAATATCTTTTCCACCTGCAATTTGTGGAGGGTCATTTTTGCAATTGTCTCTGATCTGAATTTGCATATCCCGGATGAGCGTGTCAATTGGTCTGCCTTGCCTGAACTCAATCACCATGATGGTTACATTATATTCTCCTGCTTTTTGGGGGGAATTCCAGATTAATTCTCCGGTATTTTCATTGAGGGTGAGGACATTATTTCCCATTCCGCCACCAATACGATTGGGGTAGACATAATTAGGTACTTTCACTCCCGGTGCAGCGCGAGGTTCTGTCAACTGGTAGTAAAGACTATCCCCATCGACATCGTACGCGTTAGGGTTGTGTATAAATACTTCACCAACGCAACCAAAATCGATTGGTGGTTGCAATAAAATAGGCGTGCTGTTCACTCCTTGAAATTGCTGACTCAGGAAAGTAAAAGTAGTAGAGAGACTGAATTGAACACTATCGGAAAATGGAGCATTGATATTTAGGATTCCTGCATTTCGATTGGGATCGGTCATGGTTATGACATAAAAAGGTGCAAATCCTGTATACGTATGTTCTCCTTTATAGATATTTTTCTTAATGTCATTTTGTAGTTCTTCACCTTTGTGTAGACCATCTTTGTCTTTCGGTCCATTAATCCTCACAAAGGTAGACTTGAGGCCGTCACCCCAATCAATGGTCAGAGAATCACGGTCTGCTGAA
>JBMOJB010000362.1:0-2276 GCA_049316985.1 Saprospiraceae bacterium
GCCCATTGCTTTCCGTATTGAAAGTTACATTTACTATCTCCTTCGCAACTTATATCGTGATTGCCGATACTATTTAAAATGGGAATTTTGACCTCACTATTCAATACGCTGTGAAACAAACTCCATTGCTTCTGCGCAAAAAACTTCGGCTTACTATGTGCCTCCATGATTGAATCGCCTGTATTCAAAAGCAAATCCACCTCCGGATGATTTTGCTGTATATGATGCAAACATCGCTCGAAACCTTTTGCTGCACCGATAAATGGCATGATGTGCGTATCGGTAATGTGTGCAATTTTAAGAACCTTTTTGGGACTTACAAATGAATTTGCTTTCGCAATTGGGGGTAGCAGCGTTGCCACTGATGACATCGCAAATAATCGTAAAAAATCTCTTTTGTTCATTGTATTAATTTTACCTGCAAAAGTCTACCCCATATGTAAACCCAATATGCATTAAAAATTAATTTTTAGTTGAGATTTCAATAATCAGCAGATTATTAAATCATTCTGCTTTCGAAAACCTTACGTCGCATGCATTATACCAAGAATCCAGTATCGCGGCTTAATTGCTGGAGCCTGATGCCGGTCGAAGGTAAAAATAAAATCCATTCTTCTGGTAAAGAAAGACTTCATCCTGAAACAGTTCTTCTAACTCTTTTCTTTTATTTACCTTACAGGATATCAGTAGATTTTTATCAACTTTACTTCTGACCAGTGAATCGGCATTGGCAAATGAAGTAGAAGGTTTAACCTGGCCATAAAAATATTGCGTATATGATTTATAGCCAAATGTACTCAAATAGCAATTTTCGTTCGAATGTTTTTCCCAAAACTCAATATTAGCATTTTGAGAAATCTTTTCAATTTTAGCAATAAAAAAAATTAAGGTCAATTGCACATACAGGGCAGTACCGGCAAATAGAATTACAAAGCCATTTCTAATTTTACCTTTAGAATTATACGCATAGAAAAGATAAAGCCCAGCAAAAAGTACAAATCCTGCCATGAACTCCCAACCTTGCCAAAGGATCTCAGCATTTAGATTTTCAACAGCAAAAGGATCTGCTTTCAGTAATGGCTTAAGTGCATCCATATGAAATCCCAAATAAGTCATCAAGAATGGCGCCAATACAAATGGGAAAGCCGTTAGCCCCAGCAACACCTTCATCCACCACTCCATCTTCCATTTTTTTGAAATAATCTCTTGGATACTTATCGCTGCTAGATAGGTCAGAGGAAAATAACACAGCGATGAATAGTGTACAATTTTTGTCTGAACAAGAGAAAAAAGCACAAGAACAAACCAAAACAACACTTTCATCAGGTATGCAAAATCTGCCTGAATCACTGATTGGTCACTTTTTTTAATCATTCCCTGAATCAAAAATACAGAGGCCGGGAAGCAGCCAAATAGTAACACTACGACATGATAAAATAGAAATCCGCCGTGCCCGGCGTCTTTGGTAGTCAACAATTCCCACTGCCTTATCGTAAAGGCTTCAATGAATGTGGGTCCATTTTGAAAATAATCCAAAAGCAGCCAACTACCACAAAAAATTACCAGTCCAATAGCGAATCCTGAAGATCGAACTATTAGGACAGATAAAAGTAACTTCTTTCGAATTGCAAAGAAAACGAAACAGATTCCGATAATCAGCAATGCTACGGGGCCCTTTGTCAGCACGGCCAGACCAGCCAAACTCCCGGCTGCAAATGCAAGAACATTCTTACTATACCTGCTTTCTCCTTCATGAAGAGCGTAAAAAAGGCTTACTAGTGACAGAAAAATAAAAAAGTTGAACCAAGGGTCGATGATTCCGGATTTGAAGTAAAGATGTGGCAATAAAGTCCCAAAATAAACCAAGGTCCAAATTCCTGCAAATTCTTTTCCGCTGATTTTATTTCCTATTAAATAAAGTACGGGCAATTGTACAACACCAAGTAAAGCATTTGGAAACCTCGCTGCAAACTCTCCTACACCAAACAGGTTCATAAAAAAGGCCTGCAGCCAAAAAAACAAAGGCGGTTTTTCGAGAAAAGGTTGAAAATTAATTTGAGGCTCTATGTAATTGCCGCTAAAATGCATTTCTCGCGCGATTTCAGCAAAATTAATTTCATCCCAATCGAACAGATGTACATTCCCTATAAATGGTATAAAAAAGATGGCAGCAACTGCCATCCAGAAAAAAGTTTCTTTTTTGAACATAGTCGTTTTCTAATAATTGGAGTTCCTAACCTTTTCAACGAGAATTCCTGAACCATAGTAAGTAAATT
>JBMOJB010000363.1:0-2266 GCA_049316985.1 Saprospiraceae bacterium
TATACTTCAATATTCTGGTCTAGAGGGGTCAGCATGCTCCGGTTTATCCAGTTTGCTAGCTTTTGGTCGGCAGCATTGCCTTTCTCTAATTTCACAACATCATCTACCATACTTTGATAACCTAATGTAAGTCGTAAATCCATATCGCGGAAGCTCAACCATCTATTGTATTCAATTATTGGCAAAACCGTATTGTTTACAGCTTGAAAATTAATTTGTCCTTGCTGCTGAATGCCTGGCTTGGGAACATTACCCTTAATATTGACAATCGGCCCTACATTTCCATTAGCCTTTGGCATATCATTGATTGCTTTTTCGATTTCACTTGCAGACAATGGGGGCAAAGCTTGAATTAATTCTTTGCCTTTTAAATACATATTCAAACCGCTATTGTCGTGTTTTGATTTCCTGTAAAACTCAACATTGTAGCTGTTGATATTTGAATTGCTCATTGTCGCACCACTGACCTGTGGCTCATTCCCGAACGGGCTGTGTCCTGTATGTCGCATTGCGTCTGAAATATCGGTCATATAGCGCTTAATTTCAGGATGATAGCTGTAAATATTTTTTTGATAGTAATCATTATACCACTGTGCTTTGGGCTTTACAAGTTCGAATAAAGGGGGCACTTTAGTATTTTTTATACCGCTGGTATTCAAGGTATAACCGTATGCATCATAAGCATCTAATCCTTCTTCTGATTCAAGGTATAATACTGGCAGCCAGATGTATTTGTATCCATATTCATAATCATCAATTTGAATATAATCTTTCTGACTGTATAGGGCATTTTGTTTCTCGTCAAAAGAAATCAATTCTCCAGCGTACACTTTACACCGGGTTTGTTTGAATTGTGTCTTCATTTTTGATACCTTTTCTTCAAATGTATTAAACTTACTCGTTTTGAAATAATAGGAAACAAATACTTTATCAATAAAATTTGGTGCACTTCGACGAGCTTTATTTTGATTTTGTATCAGAAGCTTTCGCTGGTCGTTGCCCAATTTGGCATCTTTTTCTTTTCCTGTTTTTGTACTGATATAATAGTCATACTGATTGGTCGATCCTCCGTAACTGTTGCCGTTTGAATCTCCGCCTCCCCAGCCTTCACCACCAAACCTTTCTACCCCCCAGCGACGAAGTAGTTCGACTTTATACATTTTGGAGTTTTGTAAAGATTTTGGCAAATTATAAGAAAATTTATCACCGGAACATCCACATTCTTCCAAAAACACTTTACCTGTCGCCATTTCTGTTATGCGCACATAGCCTTTTGCACTTTTGATTTCATAGTCACTATCGTTATATTCCCCTTTTTTCGGTATATAAGTCAATAAGCTACAATAGCTGTTTCCACTTTTGACCGTAATATCCCCCTTTGTTTGTTCGTCTTTAAGGAAAAATCGTTGGTTCATGGTTGGCGTTGCGCTCAATAACACTGATTGCGTAATTTCTTCCGGCATCTTGTCCGTTTTGATCTTTATATAGTCTTTTGCCGGATAATTTTCATTGTATATCTTTTTGTTCTTGTCCAGATCCCAACCTTCAACAGTCACTTTATAAAAGTAATTCGATTCTTCCTTGAGTTGCGAAGTTGGCGTAACATATGCGGTTTTACCATCTAAAGCCCAATTTAGATTAGCCGTTGAAACTTTTGCTTTCTTATCACTTGCAAGCAATTCGAACTTCATATTTTTAAAACCAAAATGCCTGATCTCCATGTCTTCAGCGCTAGGATTATCATCGGTTTCATCAATAGGCATTAGCAATTCAAATCCTTTATAATCATAGTTGGTGGCGATAGCAAAATCTTCATAAACCTCCATCTTTTCATCGGCAGTAGGTTTTACATCAGCGATGATCGGGTAATCGCTAAATGGATTTTCCTGTTCGTTGAAAATACATTTCTTTCCTACCTCAAACTGGAAGTGCATGTTAAAATCTATTAGTCCTGCCAAGGCCTGACCTTTCAATACAAAATCGCCTCTAAACCAATTAGGATTTGGTAATTCTGCTTGTAATACAGCTGCTGCATCCAAAGAAATAATTGGATATTTTTTGCCTTTCCAAAACCAAAGATTGATCTGAACACCGGCTTCGGCGTGTATATAAGCAAACGCTTGTCCTTTGGCATACCAGTGATTCACTCCAAAATCGGGATTCCCATTACAGGTGATTTCTTCGCTATATTGTGTCAATAGTACATCAAAGCCGGTGGTTAATTTCAATTGAGCATAAAACAATAAGAAACTAAAATTCAGACCAT
>JBMOJB010000364.1:0-2249 GCA_049316985.1 Saprospiraceae bacterium
CTCCTTCTTCCACACTGATTGTATTTGCACTAATGTTCCCATTAATCTGTGCGGTTGAAAGCAGTTGCAAGGCCTCAGCAACAGTAAGATCTCCTTCAATTTTTCCTTGAATTGCGGTATTCGATGCGTTAATAGTGCCTTCAATTACTCCGCTGGTTCCCATTACCAGTTTTTTGTCGACTTTGACTTCTCCATTGATTTTTCCGTCAAGACGAACATTTTCAGAACAAATAAAAGTTCCCTCTATTACAGTACCTTCTGCGATAACACAAGTAAGTCCTGCATCTGCAGAAGGAATTGAATTGTTGCCCATCGCTTTGCCACTATTGTTATTTACTATTGCCATTATTTTCTAAGTTAACAATTTGATAAATTTTTTTTTTTCTTCTTTGGCTCAATTTAGATTCATTGCGTCCGGGATCGCGGCAATAATCGCAAAATTGTTGCCCTTATTCTCCATCGAATGCTGCCACAACTGAGTGGGGTCATCCTTGAACATATAATTTGGATGCATCTCTGCAGTAATCCAAGATCCTGTTGATAATTCTTCTTCCAATTGTCCTTCGCTCCAACCGGAATAGCCGACAAAAAAACGAATTCTATCGGGTAAAACCAAACCTTGAATAGCCAATACTTTAAGTGCTTCAAAATTTACACCCCACCACACGCCGGTTGATATTAATTTACTATCCTCTATTAGATCTCCATAGCCATGCAAAAAAAACAGTGCTCTTTTTTTTACCGGACCACCACAATAAACCCTGGATTCGAATTCCGGAAATTCATCGATAAGTTCGTTCAACATCACATCGAGCGGTTTGTTCAGACAAAATCCCACTGTACCACTTTCATCATCATGTTCGCAAACCAAAACTACTGCGCGGTGAAAAAAACCGTCCTGTGAAAAGGGTTCTGCTATAAGTATATTTCCTTTTAGATTTTTTGTTTCCATTCAAAGATTAATTTGCGATTAGGCCAGATTTTCTGACAAAACTTCGCGATTGATTTTTTTAATCATTCCCGTCAACACGCCACCGGCTCCACCGACTTCATAAAAATGCTCAAAACCGTCAGCAATCATGTGTTGAATCGTTTGAGTCCACAATACCGGTGCAGTTAATTGTGCAATCAAATTTTGTTTGATCTGCTCAGGGTCGGTCGACGGAAGTGCATTGACATTTTGGTACACCGGGCAAACCGGAACAGAAAAATGGGTACCGGCGATTGCATCGGCCAATTGAGCTCGTGCAGGTTCCATCAGCGGAGAGTGAAATGCTCCTCCGACTTGCAAAATAAGTGCGCGCTTTGCTCCTGCTCCTTTCAATCGCTCACAAGCAATCTCGACACCTTTCACCGAACCGGAAATCACAATTTGGCCGGGACAGTTGAAGTTGGCTGCCACTACGATTTCTTCAGTAATTTCATCACAGATATTTTTAACAATTTCATCATCTAGTCCAAGGATCGCAGCCATGGTACTTGGTTCCATCTCACATGCTTCTTGCATCGCCAATGCTCTTTGCTGAACCAGCATAAGTCCATCTTCGAAACTAAGACATTGCGCAGCCACCAATGCCGAGAATTCACCCAGCGAATGACCGGCAGTCGCATCGGGTTGGATTCCGCTTACTTTTGCTTTGATTATTGAATGTAAAAATACGGCCGGTTGCGTAATTTTTGTTTGTTTCAGCTCTTCAGCACTTCCTTCAAACATCACCTCTGTGATCCGGTATCCCAGCAAATGATTGGCTTTGTCAAAAAGCTCTTTTGCTAGGAGGTGGTCGTAATAAAGGTCTTTTCCCATTCCCTCAAATTGAGAGGCCTGGCCCGGAAAAACATATGCTTTTTTCATATAGTGATCGTTTAGTTGATGTAATTGTAGTTACCTTTCTTTATTCTCCGAAGTACTCGGCATAGATTGTATCTGTTTCTACCAGTTTTAGTCGATGCAATTGACAGCCAATAATGTGTGGTTCCAGTTCTTTCCAGATGAGAATAACAAGATTTTCGGTAGTCGGTTGTAAGTTTTTGGGTATGAAATCTACATCGAGGTTCAAATTGGAGTGATCCAGTTTGTCCGTGACAATTTCGCGCACCAATTTGCCTAATTTTTTAGCATCAAAAATAAACCCTGTCAGTGGATCAGGCATTCCTTTTACAGTAACGTGCAAAGAATAATTGTGGCCATGCCAATTCTTATTGGCGCATTTGCCAAAGACCTCTATGTTTTTTTCATCCGACCATTCTGC
>JBMOJB010000365.1:0-2245 GCA_049316985.1 Saprospiraceae bacterium
GGAGGCTTCGGATTCAATTTAATGACAAGATTTGGATTTACATTAACATTGCCTCCACCATTGTTGTTGACGATTGGTGGATTGACAATGACCATATTTTGCTTTTTATAAACAAAAGCGATAGGAACACTTAGTCCACTATTTTTAAACGCCAGTTTCTTTGAAGGATCATAGGCCGTCACCTGGATGATGTATTTATGCGCATCTACCAAAGCCGGCTTTGAAGCATCGTATATAAAAGAAGTTGCAATAATATTTTCAGCTTGAAATATCGGAGAAACCGCCGGATTGCTGACTAAATCATTAATATTAAGTGAATTGTACATTGTAGCATCAATTAACCGCACTTTGTATCGAGTAGTTCCAGGTATTCCTGAGCTAGCCCAGTTGAAATTCAGGAATTGCGGTTGTAAGGCCTTTACTGTTTCATTTTCCATAGGATTTATGATGACAGGAGGGTCAAAATGCGTCAAATAAATAGTTGTACAAGCACCTGGAGCTGATACCAAATCATTTGTATTGAAGTCAAATGCCTTAGCGCAAATAGTATATATACCTTCAGGCAACATGCCTGTCTGTGCCAGCACTTGAGGGTCCACCCCCTGAACATTTATATTTTGATAAGTCAAATTGGAATAAATGGATTGAATTGCTTCATAATTTAAGCTTTTGGTTTCCATCGGCCCAATAATTAGTGGCTGCGTAGGTTTATAGCCTGGCTTAGCACTTGCTTTGATGCCATTATTACCTTCAACAGTGGTCTCAATACGGTATTGAATCGTATTTTGACTCGTGTTCGTTACAATTGCATAAGCTTTTGTGTTTTTTTGCGATACATAATCCTCCACTTGTAAGGGATAGGGTGGCTGAACAACCAGGGTGATCTTCAGCGGTTGTGCAATTAGGGCTGTTAAGAAAAACATGCAGACCACGATCAAATTCAGCTTGATTCCGAAATTTATTTTTAACAATATTTTCATTATGTTTGATTTTTAATTTGAATTTATGCTAATACTCCTCAGTGCATGCAATTGAAAAGAACAGCTACTAGAGGTTCTAAAAATATTTTTAATTAACTTTTATCAAAGTTGAGGCAAACTGCTTTTCCTAAGGTTTAATTGAATACTAAAAAAGGTAAAAAAGTGTAAAAACATGTTCTATTACTGTTTTTTGGAGTCGTTTTTCTTCCTTGGTATGAGGGTCAAACCGTAATTGGCAACAATCCGAAGTTCCGAATACGAAGGTTGCACGATCGTATTGTAAGTAAGGTAGTTGCAATCAAGGCTTAGTCTTTGTGACGCATTCACCTGGTAGGATACACTAAAATTTACACTATTGTTAAAACCGTTGTTTTTCGCATTTAGCGAATTTTTACTGAATGATTCGTTACAAGAAAATGTAACATGATTTTTTAAAAAATTTCTGGAAAATCCTGCAGACAGTCCATATGAATTGATTTCAGCTTGTGCGGTTTTTGTTGTCAGGTAAGTAAGGCCAATATTTAGATTCTGATTGGTTTTAAGTAAAGTTGACGCATAAATCAGACTCGCAAAAGTTGTATTTACTTCATTTGTTTCTCTATTAAAAGGGTTCCGGTCTGTCAAACCCTGCTGATTAAAAATCGCCATGATGGTCTGAACTTTTTGAGTTCCCGTAATACTATACCTTGGCGTAACGCTTATGTTTCTATTTACATTTGCAATTCGAATGGTATCGTTGAGCAGCACTTTAGCAGACTGTTGGTTCAAAGAATAATTTGTATAGTTGGCATCCACTGCAAATTTACTATTGGGTTGAAAACCTAAATTGACAGAGCCAATCGTCCTGCTCGTACGAAATTCCTTATTGCTCAATAAGTTATTCCGTTGTATTCCATAACTTCCCGAAAGTCGAAGTCGACTTTTTGCCAGATTCAGCGAAGGTGAAACCGTATAATTCTCAAGGTCATTGTTAAAGAAAAAGCAGCCCATACTGCTATATTCGGGATCAATCCTTTCGTAACTTCCATTAAGCGAAAAATTTTTGCCCATATATCCTACGACTCCTTTTCCAGCAGAACTGACATGTGTTGAATATCGAACTGGTATGATTTGCTCCGCTTTATTCAAAAAAATGATCGAAGTATCTGCCAGAATTGATTTCAAACGAGTGTCCCTTGTAAATATACTACCCGCGAGATCAAGATCTATGTGAACAACTTTTTTGATTAAGAACCTTGATGTCATTCCCAGCACCAGGTTTTCAG
>JBMOJB010000366.1:0-2225 GCA_049316985.1 Saprospiraceae bacterium
TATATACCCATCATGAGGGTCATCGGATCTTCCAAAAACTTCTTCACCTTAATCAAAAAAGTAACAGATGAGCTGCCATCGATTACCCTGTGATCGTAGCTCAAGGCCAGATACATCATTGGACGTATTTTCACTTCTCCGTTGATTGCCATCGGGCGCTGCTGAATAGCGTGCATTCCCAAAATAGCCGATTGAGGTTCGTTGATTATCGGTGTACTCATCATGGAACCAAATACACCGCCGTTGGTAATGGTAAACGTTCCCCCACTCATTTCTTCCAATGTTAGTTTGCCGCTCCTTGCTTTATCAGCCAGTAACTTGATTCCCTTTTCAATCTCTGCAAAATTCAATGATTCTACATTATGTACGGGTGGCACTACCAAGCCTGTCGGCGTAGATATGGCGATTGAAATATCTGCATAATCATGATAGACAATATCATTCCCATCAATCATCGCATTTACTTCCGGCATTTCCATCAATGCTTGTGCGCAGGCTTTCGCAAACAATGACATAAAGCCCAGTTTGATTCCGTATTTCGCTACAAAGCGCTCCTGATATTTATCCCTGAGTGCCATCACCTCCGTCAAATCAACTTCGTTGAATGTGGTGAGCATGGCGGTATTGTTCTTGGCGGAAACCAGGCGAGTAGCAATGGTGCGACGCATGCGCGACATTTTCTCCCGTCTGATATTTCTTGAAAAAGAACTGATTGTTGTTGAAACTTGTACCGGACTTGTGCTTGTTTCCGCAACAGCCGGTTTTTCAATCACCGCTTTAAGCACGTCCTCTTTGGTAATTCTACCATCTTTTCCACTGGCAGTAACATCTGCAGCACTAAGATTGCTTTCAGACATTAGTTTGGCTGCTGCCGGAGAAGGATGCCCGGAAGCATAAGATTCAGTGCTGTTTGCTGATTTTTGAGCAACTTCTATTGGTTTTTCAGCGGCAGGTGCACTAGCTGAAGGTTTGGGTGCCGGGCTTCCGGCAGCGGCTGTAGTATCGATGGTAGCAATCAATGCTCCAATAGCAAGGTCATCGCCTTCCTTCGCAATTCTTGTTAATTTACCGGCCGCTTCAGCCGGCAATTCCATGTTGGCTTTGTCGGATTCAAATTCACAAATCGGATCGTCAACTGCGACTATATCTCCATCATTTCGAAGCCATTTTCCAAGTGTCACTTCAGTGATTGACTCCCCTATCGCGGGTACTTTAATTTCTATTATTGCCATCTTGTTTTTTATAAGGGAAAAAAATTTTGCAAATCTATCACTATCATCAGCTAAAAAGCAAATTTATAAACATCAATATCAAAAAAAGTACTCAAAAAAGTCCATTAATCAAAAGCCTGACTAGTCTTGCGTATCGTTAGTTGAATTTTCTGTAACGAGAACACTTAGCATTACTAAATCTATAGCCTGTACTAATCTGAAAAGACCCATAATCTTAACCTTTAGTGGCAATATATTTGTAATATGATGAATGCACCTATTTGATGTCAGCTAAACAACACAGATGCCGTCAAAATGGTTACAAAATTTGATAAAATCTCTATGAAAAAGTTCCTTTGGCTTTCTGCACCAGGCATTCTACTTACTATTTTCAGTACTTTTTCAGTTTGTGCGCAGCAATATGCGTCTCTCTCGCCTAACCTGTTCGGCAACAAATTTTCTCCTTTAGAAAGTGCAAAAAAAGCATTTAGCGCACAGAAATATGAGGAAGCGCTGGAATTCGTCCGCGAGGCCATGCTGCATAGCAGGGACAATTGTGAGCTGCAGGCACTCAAAGCAGCAATTCACCATGGAATGGATCTGGACTACATCGCCGTGCAGGATTATACCATATCCATAGAATATTGTCCGAACGACCCTGCCTTGTGGTACGAAAGAGCTAAAATATACTATACCCTTAACGAATTCAATTTAGCCATAGAAGATTGCAATGAGGCAATTAGCCGAAATCCCAGACTTGCCAGGGCTTACTACTTGATTGGACAGAGCTATGCAGCGCTTGATCAACATCAAAATGCACTATCCGCCTACAACCGTGCATTCGAATTAGACACAGCTTACGCAATGATGTTCAACAACAGAGGAGTCGTCAAATCATTGATGGGAGATTTTTCAGGTGCAATCGATGATTATACGCAAGGTCTGCTGCAAGATTCTACCTTATCCGTACTATTTCAAAACCGGGCGCAGGCGCATTTGCAAATGACAGATTTC
>JBMOJB010000367.1:0-2223 GCA_049316985.1 Saprospiraceae bacterium
ACGAATTACGAATTACGAATTACGAATTACGAATTACGAATTACGAACTTGTCTGCCTTCGGCAGATTAAGAATAAAGAATTAAGAATCTGTCAATAATCATATTTTTGAAATTATTTTAGTTAAGAAAATTCAAAGCGCTTGAGCCAAATTTTTCATAACCGGATATTCGACCAGTTTCACAATAGGAATTGAATCCTTCCTAAATCATTTTTCAGAACCGGAGGTTCGACCTGTTTTTAGGGATGGATTTTAATCCATCCAGTAATATACCCACCCAGATTTGAGTGCCGTAGGTACGGTGTATTTTATTTAGCGCAAGATCGCCAGAGCTTTTTCACCGCAATTGAAAAATGCTGCAATATTGCAGACAACATAAATGAAAATGTTGCTCTTAATTCAAATATCAAAGTTTTAGAGTGAAAATTATGTAGGAAAATTCAAAGCGTTGAAGCTAAATTTTCTGAACCGCATGTTCTACCTGTTTGCACATTTGGATTTTAATCTTACCTATATTACCAGGCAACGCGCTAAAGCTATATTTATAGAACCAGAGGTTCGACTTGTTTTTAGGGATGGATTTGAATCCATCCTGAAATATACCCCACGATTGGAGTGCCGTAGGTACGGTGCATTTTACTCTATTCTTAATACTTAATATCAATAACTCGACTGGCATATAAAATTGGAAACTGCATAAGTTCCTGTTTGTAATAGAGTGATTAGAAAGCGCTTATTTTTATTTATATGTTTTTCGTGTAGCCGTATAAACTAAATAGCGTAAAATAATTTAATTGAGATACAACAGTTTTTTCAAAGTTGTTTTAGTTTTGTAAGATATTAACTTCAGAACGATCGATAAATGATATTTCTTTTTGATATTTTTTATTCCTTTCGAATAAGAAAATCCACGCTGTGCCTAATTTTTTCCTTTTTCTTTCTCTTCAATCACTACGGTGTCGTTGCACAATCTTATTCCTTTCAAAAACTCTCCGCCAAAGAAGGATTACCGCAAGGTATGATTGTAACAATATGTCAAGACAGCGATGGCTTTATTTGGGCAGGTACAATGAGCGGACTGAATCGCTATGATGGCTATCAATTCAAAACCTTTTTGCATGATGCGAATGATCCTTACTCACCAGCAGGAAATTGCGCAATGGGAATAGTGGAAGACTCTAAAGGACGAATTTGGGTCGGTTATAAAGAAGGTTTGGATTGTTATGACCGTAAAACGGGGCGATTTTATCATTTGCGCAGCAAATATAACCTGCTTGGGCACGAACAAACTGATATTGCTCCATTGTTTGAGACGGCTGATGGACATATCTGGTTAGCAAATCTTTTCATGGTGGTAGAGATGATTGTACCAGACGATTTTCCTGATAATCCAAACCAACGTGATTCGATTCGGTATAATAGTTTTAATCAGGGTCATCATGGTTTTCCGTTAAATAATACATTTAATGCCTACCCATTTATACTGCCTTTGCCTAACGGTGTGGCTGGTGTTTCTTGGTTAAATGGCTTACAAATGCGTTACGATGCAGCTACGCAAACTTGGCGAAAGGGATCTTCAACAGCTTCTTTAGAGGATTGGAATCAGCATGCCGATGAAATGTTGAATGACCCTAAACGAAAGGGTCATTGGTTGTCTAAGCGTAGAAGCCTCCGTTTTATCAAAGAGGGGAGGGTACAGCAAGAATTTACTTTGCCTGAAAGTTTAGATATAACAAATGAGTCAGCAAGTGAGAAACAGCTTTTTCTTATTTCTGCTTTTGATCAAGAAGGGACGCTGTGGCGATTGCATAATGGTAGTTTATACCGTATTAGTTTTCCTGATGTAAATGGAAAAACCTTGAAGATAGAAACCATATTAGACGGCAAAATAGAGAAATGTAATTTTACTAAACTTTTATATGCTGATGACGGTAGTTTTTTTGTAGGAGCGAGCGGAAGCGGTATGGTGCATATCATCTCTAAAAATCATTATTTTAGTCATCAACTAAAAGGTAGATCAATTAGAGAATTCAGCGTATTGAATAAGGATACGCTTGTTATGTGTTCAAAATCAAACGTAGAAACGATATTGCCCTCTTGGAAATTGGGTTCATATTATGTCAAAAAGACCTCCCTAATAAAACCAATATATACCCTTAAAGCGGCAGATGGTCGCATCTATTCAAGGTACTTTGAGAAGAAGAATACAGGTGCAATTTATATC
>JBMOJB010000368.1:0-2219 GCA_049316985.1 Saprospiraceae bacterium
TTTATAGATGTTCGAAATGAAAGTGAATTGCCCAATATTGCAGCATTGAATGGGACAAGAATTCCACTTTCCATCATCGAAAAGCATGCAGATAAAATTGACAGAGAGCAAAAAGTTGTGCTATATTGCAAAAGTGGTCGTCGGAGTGCCGAAGCCATACGCGTACTGACTGAAAAATACCGGTTTGACAATCTCCTGAACTTAAAAGGAGGAGTGGACGCTTGGCTTCAATATCAATCATTAAAACCATAAAACGAATGAATACAACAGAAAAAAAGAAACCGAAATCTATCTTAATGGAAGGGCCGATCTCTCCTCAATTCATTGGAGAAGAAATCGGCAAACACAGCACAAAAACAAACATCGGTGCGCACCAGATTTTTCTCGGACAGATCCGCAGTGACATCAAAAACAACAAACAAGTTGTAGCAATTGAATTTACGGCCTATCCGGAAATGGTAGAAGATGCCTATCTCGAAATTCGTGAGCAGATTTTTGCCAAATACAGTCTTACTTGTATGCACGTTTACCACAGCTTGGGAAGAATAAAAGCCGGAGAGATCAATCTCTTTGTATTTGTATCATCAGCGCATCGCAAAGATGCCACATTGGCTTGTCAGGAAATGGTCGAACTGATCAAGACCAAACTGCCGGTCTGGGGCAAAGAGCTTTTTGATGATGAAAATTATTCCTGGAAAGAAAATGTTTAAACCAATAATATCATGGTAGATATCACCCATAAAATAAGCACACTTCGTTATGCCAGAGCCGGCGCTATTGTTAAAGTGGGAAGTCCTTCGACGATCGAAGCTTTGATAAATAAAACGGTGCCCAAAGGAGATGTTTTCGAAATGGCCAAGGCCGCTGCTTTGCTCGCAGTGAAGAAAACAAGTGATGTCATACCGGATTGCCATCCGCTGCCCATAGAATTTGCAGCAGTGCATTTTCAGATCGAAGGACAGGAAATTCACATAGAGGTGGAAATCAAAACCATCTATAAAACCGGAGTCGAAGTAGAAGCCATGCATGGCGCTTCTGTAGCTGCGCTGGTGGCCTACGATATGCTCAAGCCACTTGACAAACAGATTGAGATCTGCTCGATCAAATTGCTGGAGAAAAAAGGTGGCAAAACGGATTTCAAAGAGGAATTCAGAAAAAGTTTGACTGCAGCCGTTATTGTGTGCTCCGACTCGATATCGGCAGGCGAAAAAGTAGATTACGCTGGAAAAGCCATCATCGGCAAACTGGAAAAGCTGGAAATCAATATAGTAGAATACACCGTCATACCTGACGAAGCGGAAGATATTCGAAGCAAAGTGCTGGCACTTGCCGAAAAGAAAACGAACCTGATCATCTTCACCGGAGGTACCGGTCTGTCGCCCCGGGATGTTACACCCGAAGCACTTCGTCCTTTGCTGGACAGAAACATTCCAGGGATAGAAGAAGCGATTCGCGCTTATGGACAGCAGCGTACGCCTTACAGCATGTTGTCGCGTTCGGTCGCAGGAATAATTGGTGATTCGCTGGTACTTGCCTTGCCCGGATCTACCAAAGGTGCAGAGGAAAGCATGGATGCTTTATTTCCTTATATTTTGCATGTCTTTCGAGTAATGCAGGCATTTTCGCATTAAGTAGGTTTGTCGATTTTGCGCTAATATCAATTTTTAGTCTTCACTAAACGATAGAAAAAATTGTTTGGAAAAGAGAACTGCGGCAGGAAAAATAGTATTGATTCAAGTTTAAAAAAAATAACGATTAAGAAAATAGTGTTGTTAAGTGTAGTTTTTACTGCTTTATTGAGTAGTATGTTGTTTGCTTAGAAGGATGTGTTTCCGATTAAAGGTTTGATCTACAAAAACAATGTGCAACTTGAATTGGGTGGGCGTGCATTTTTTTATTCTCTAAATTTTGAGCACATTATTGTCAATTCGAATCGTTTTAAGACCAGCGCTCAGGCCGGTTTTGCTTATTATCCTGTGAAGACAAGCATCAGGGAATTTTGGTTTCCGGTGAGTCTACTGAATCCCCTAACTCAATTACCACACTTCGTTATTTCACGTCTTCCAAAGGATGACTTGAAATCTTTTCAAAGAAATTTCAAGTCACCCTTCCAAAGACTTAAAATAACAGTTAGGCTGACAACAAGGAAGTGTACAATTTTGCTTTATTTCACTATGCTGTATTTGGAATAAATTATATATTTACAAAATAATAAGACA
>JBMOJB010000369.1:0-2200 GCA_049316985.1 Saprospiraceae bacterium
ATTTACACAATAATTCATGTTTTTCCCTCTTACTGCTGGCCCCGCACATGAATAAGCTAGTGGCACATTGCCCCGAAATAGCGCAAAATCAAAGTCTTCATATTGCCCGTCTGCATTTTGCATAGGTATAATTTCAAATCGCAACGAACCAGCGTCTGCAATTTGTAATTTGAGCCAAATAATATGCGTCTCTTTTAATACATAGGTGTAGTCGTATAACTCAGTTGCTTGTTGACCGGTATCGTATAAAAGTGGAATAGAAATTTGCGCCGTATTGCAAACTTCCTTAGCAAGGTCATAATCATTGTAATAATTCTGCGCAGGAAGTTGGATAACCCAAAAAGAGAACCAACTCAAATATAATATTTTCTTCATTTTCATAAAATTAGATATAGATTGATCAAATTAAAATAAATTACTTACCGTTAAGTAATTATGGTTTTATCTTATCCGAAAAAGTTGACCTAGTACCATCACTAAATTCTGCCTGAATCATATATTCAATATCATTCAAATTCGAACTGATTATTGCCAGATCATCATCTTCGATCAGATAAGAACAGATATCATTACTCATCACCTTAGATTTTTTTGGATTAAGTGCTGCTCCGGATGGACTTGTTGATTGCGAAACTCCGTCATTCATCATGATCGTACTTACGTTTGCTTTCGTACTATTTGGATGCCCATAAGTTACTAACTTTGATGGATCAGTCGGATCCGGAACTGTGAAATAACTAGTAAAAATGGCAATATGCGGTTTTATTGATTTCACCAACACAAATGGCCCTGTTGGGCTTAATCTTCTGTAAATGTGAAATTCGTACACGGGGTAATCACAAGGGAACTCCCAGTAAATACATACAAAGCCCTTGCTTGTCCTCAAAGCTGCAGTTTTTCTAGGATGCGGTACCAGCGCACTGAAAAATGCGCGAGGATTATATACTCCTTTGTAACAAAAACTAGAAGTCAACATGCCTGTACCCTTACTTGAATATGAAAAAAGATCCGCATCATCAATCGCTTTTATCCGATATTCATAATCCACCCAACATCTCTGCGAAGTATCACAATACGAAGTGTCGACTCTCCAGATAGGTTGAAATGATGCAATTGTGTGCCAATCGTCTTCATAGTTTACAGATTTTCGTTGCACTTCGTGCCTTACTACATCTTCACTGCTACTTGCCTCCCATTTTATGTACACGCAAGTCGGCCTGCTATCTACTCGAAGCAATACCGGAGCACTGGGAGGTATGATGTCCGGCAAACTTAATCTATATGGATCAGAAAGCGCCGACCTGTTATGATGGTAATCAATCGCAGCGACTTTCACCCAAATTTCCTCTGTAAGTGATTCGATGTTCACAATTTTGTTGAAATGAGCTGAACTTTCCCATTTTTGAGTCATTGGAATATATTCTCCATTTCTGTTATTCGAAAAGAATAAGATGTAACCCAATAGGTCAGACTCAGAATTTTCAGTCCAGGTTACATCAGCTAAGCCATCAAGATCGACTGTTCCGGAAATTCCAATAGGTTTTGCTGGAGGCGTTGCATCTGCAATTTGTGCCATTTTAGGGATAGAATACAACTCGTTTCCGTTTTCATCAATCGCTATTACGGCATAATAAGCTGTACCTAATGGGAGCATATCTAAATAGGAATATTCGAGGACATTACCGCTACATACAATTGAATCATGGCTTACTTTAATAAATTCTCCTTCTCTCTCTTCGGCTCTTCTCACCCAAAAATATTGAATCTTGGCCGCAAATTCAGCCGAGATGCTCCAAGTAATCAACTGTTGACCCGTATTTTCTTCTTCAATTTTCTCAATAAATGGCTTTGTAGGCAAAGGTCGAGGTTTACCTTTTGCTTCAATTGTATCACTTGGGCTCGTTAGCAATCCAAAATTGCTCATAGCTTGTATATAATACTGGAAAACAGTCGTATTGTTTTGCAAACTGTCTGAAAATAGCACGTCAGGATTTGTTGATTGATCGGAAAAACTATAGGGGTATTCATTTACAGTGACAAATGGGCTACTTGTCCCTTTTGCTTTTCGATAAATATTGTAGTACGCATAATTTGATTGTTGCGGCTTGTTCCACTTCAGCATTATATACTTATCATCTGCCTCTGCCCGCAGATTAGTGATAGGTTCAATTGCAGAACTCCCATCAGTTTTGACAGTAAT
>JBMOJB010000370.1:0-2162 GCA_049316985.1 Saprospiraceae bacterium
TACATGCTTCTTAAGGCATTCGTCAGTGTGATAATTAAAAACACTTAAAGATAAAGGATTAGTTATGAAGGAAAAAAACTTGCTCGACAAACTCTCTGAAGAGTCAATGGAAGTTTCAAGCACAGTGACGTGCTTAGGGCAGACCTTTGACAGTGACGTGGAACGGCGTAAGCACTTTACTGCTTTATTGCGTGAAAAACTTCAAGACCCCGAATTTCGAAAAATTGAAGGTTTTCCGCATGGCGATGCTGAAGACATTCTTAACCTAAGTGATCCACCTTATTACACCGCGTGTCCAAACCCTTGGCTTGCTGCTTTTATTGCCGAGTGGGAAGCAGAAAAACCAGCTCAGCCAGAGGACTATCATTATCACCGCGAGCCATTTGCGGCTGATGTCAGTGAGGGTAAGAAGCATCCAATTTATAATGCGCATTCATACCATACCAAAGTGCCGCACAAGGCTATTATGCGTTACATTCTGCATTACACCAATCCAGGTGACATTGTATTTGACGGTTTTTGTGGGACAGGTATGACAGGTGTAGCAGCCCAAATGTGCGGCGATAAAAATGCAGTGCTTGAGCTTGGTTATCAGGTAAAGTTGGATGGTACTATTTTACGGGAAGAAATTGACGATGAGGGCAAGAAGATATGCGTGGCATTTTCCAAGCTAGGTGTGCGTCGAGCAGTATTGAATGATCTGTCGCCAGCAGCCACTTTTATTGCCTATAATTACAATACACCTGTGGATGTCAAAACCTTTGATAAACAGGCTAAGGAAATTTTGGCCAGGGTTAAAAAAGAGTGTGGCTGGATGTATGAGACTAAGCACTCTGATGGACATATCGGCACTATCAATTGCACCGTCTGGTCCGATGTTTTTGTTTGTATGGAATGTTCTCAGGAGATTGTATTCTGGGAGGTAGCTATTGATAAAGAGGCCGGCCAAGTCAAAGATGATTTTCCTTGCCCACACTGTTCTGCAATTCAAACAAAGCGAAAAATGGTACGTTCATGGGTCACTAAATTCGACCCTTCATTAAAAAAATCTGTGAGACAGGCCAAACAAGTACCGGTACTTATCAGTTATTCCGTTGATGGAAAGCGGGCGACGAAAGTACCGGATGCTTTTGATATGGCACTGATAGAAAAAATTGAGGGGATAAATATATTAAATTGGTATCCAACTGCTGAATTGCTGGATGGGTACAATACACGACAACCAAAAATATCACATGGACTAACTCATGTTCATCATTTTTATACAAAGCGCAATTTATGCGCCTTAGCTGCAATTGAGGCAGAGCTTAGTAATTCTAAAGTCAGATTTGTATTAACTGGAATAGTTAATCGCTCTACGCAAATGAACAGAATTCATTTAAAAAAATACTTTTTTGGAGGTGGTGGTTGGAATGCAGGGTATCTCAAGGGCACTTTATATATTTCCTCAATTCCAATTGAAACTTCTATTTTTGAACAATGGTCGGATAGACTTACAGCAATAATAAAAGCTTTTACGTCTATACAATCGAATACTTCTCAATTAATCACTACACAATCAAGCACTTTACTTCCATTTTCATCTAATTCGCTCGAATACATATTTATCGATCCTCCTTTTGGATCAAATCTAAATTACTCTGAATTAAATTCAATTTGGGAAGGTTGGCTAAAAATAACTACAAATAATATTCTTGAAGCTATCGAAAACACGGTTCAGAAAAAGGGATCTTTAGAATACCGTCAATTAATGACACAGTGTTTCAAAGAAGCATATCGAGTTCTAAAGCCTGGCCGATGGATGACTGTAGAGTTTTCCAATACTAACGCTTCGGTTTGGAACAGCATTCAAACCGCTTTGAACGAAGCAGGCTTTATCGTTGCCAATGTGTCTGTCCTAGACAAGAAGCAAGGAAGTTTTAAAGCAGTCACAACACCAACAGCGGTAAAACAGGATCTTGTTATTTCTGCCTATAAACCAAACGGTGGCTTTGAAGAGCGATTTTCTCAAGAAGCTAAAACGGAGGAGGGCGTCTGGGATTTTGTTCGCACGCACTTAAAATACTTGCCAGTCACTAAACGCCAAGGCGTTTCTTTGCAAATGGTACCTGAAAGGGATCCACGTATTCTTTTTGATCAAATAATTACTTATTTTGTCAGGT
>JBMOJB010000371.1:0-2157 GCA_049316985.1 Saprospiraceae bacterium
GATTATCCGTCCAAAATGCTAAACTTGGCTATTATGCCGGTTTGTTTGGATCTTTTAACAGAGGTTCTTTCTTATTGCAACCGGAAGTTCTTTTTAATGCCAATAGAATAGATTATTCATTCAAAGACTTCAAAAACCCAAAAATTGTAGATACTATAAAAACGGAGCGCTACAGCCAGATTGATATTCCTGTGCTTTTGGGCGCAAAAGTAGGTCCGGTTTTATTAAAGGCCGGTCCGGTAGCACATATTCACCTCGGCAGTAATTCTGAACTTACCTCAATTGCTGGATTTACAGAAAAATGGAGGACTGCCCTGTGGGGTTACCAGGTAGGTATCGGTCTGGGCTTCAGTAGTCGAATGCACTTAGACATCAGATACGAGGGGAATTTTGATAAGTGGGGCAGCCATATCAACATTGGAGGTTCAGATTTTAATTTTTCGCAAAAACCTTCCCGATGGTTAGTTAATGTCGGATATGCCTTTTAAAAGTACAGCAGTACAAACAGCCCGGTTTTTTGAATAAGCCGGGCTGTTTTTTGATAATATATACTTTGCAAATCAAAAAGTCCTTTAAAACATTAATACTTCTTACAATGAAAAGTTTATTGAAACCCATTAATGCCAGTATTGCAATCGCGCTTTTGATTTCAATTGGTCTGATAGCCAAATATATCTACCAAAGCCCTAAATACATCGCCGGCGATATAGCCAACGAGTTTTCCACCAAATTAATAGACGGCTCGGATTTCAAACTATCAGATCTTAAAGGCAAATATGTCATTCTTGATTTTTGGGGCAGTTGGTGCGGCCCCTGCAGAAGCTCCAATGAGGACCTCGTTCGCATCTATAAGAAATTCAAGAATGCCAAATTCCGCGAAGCAGATGGCCTGGAAATCGTTAGTGTGGGAATAGAGAAAGATCGCAAAAGCTGGGAGAACGCAATCGCACAAGACCAGCTTAGCTGGAAGTACCATACATCCACAGTAGAAAATTTTGATAGCCCTATTGCCAAACAATATGGCGTGCATGAGATTCCAACCTCTTACCTGCTTAATCAGGATGGCATCATTATGGGCGTAAATTACGATTACGAAAACCTCAATCGCATTCTAAGCGCTCGCCTGATCCAATAGGTCATCGCTGTTATGCTGCCATTTATCGAATAAATCATTCAGAACCACATTTTCTTTGTACTTTTGATTTCATCTGAAAAAATAATATTCAGAAAAATGTATGATGCGCTTCAGTGAAATTATAATAATCGCCTTCCAATCTGTCAAAGCCAATTTACTAAGATCGGTGCTGACATTAATGATTATTGCATTTGGAATTATGGCATTGGTAGGCATTCTTACTGCAATCGATAGCATCGTCTTTTCATTAAGCGATAATTTATCCAGTCTGGGTGCCAATTCTTACTCTATTTATCCCAAAGGCAATTCTATGCGAGGGAATCGCCACGGCACAGTACAAAAAAGAGGAAAAGCCATCTCATTTGAAGAAGCAATGGGTTTTAAAGAGCGATTCACCGGAAATGCAAAAGTAGCCGTCAGCGCTGATGGCACAAATAATGCCACGGCGAAGTATGAAAATGAAAAAACCAATCCCAATGTCAAGGTAAAAGGTATTGACAATAATTTCCTTACCGTTCAGTCTTACGAAATAGAAACGGGCCGCGATTTTTCCTCCACTGAATTTGAAAGCGGAGCAAACAAAGCGATTATCGGAAAAGATCTGGTAAAAGCACTTTTCAAGGATAATTCCGAACTTGCCGTTGGAAAAGAAGTGGTCGTCAATGCCGTTCCGTACAAAATTATTGGTGTATTGAAATCCAAAGGCTCCAGCCTCAACCAAAGTAGTGACAGAATCATTTTTGTCCCTCTGATAAATGTAAAAAGAATCTACGCTGGTGACAAGCAAAACTATGATATCAACGTAGGAGTATACAATACAACTGACATGGATGCTTCAGTCAGCGAGGCAACCGGCCTTTTCCGCATGATCCGAAATACTCCATTAAATGCAAATGAAGATTTTGAAATCTTTAAAAGCGATGGTTTAATTTCATTGATCAAGGATAATACACAAAAACTTAGACTAGGTACGGTAGTTATCGGCCTGATGACACTACTGGGAGCGGCAATAGGCCTGATGA
>JBMOJB010000372.1:0-2154 GCA_049316985.1 Saprospiraceae bacterium
GGGTGTGCTCTGCTCATGCAGGGCGCACACAGCACCTTGCTTCAAGCGGGGTTTAACAACAAAATGAAATAAACAACAAGTAATAAACATAGCAGCGGGCTGAAAGGAAAGGAACTATACAATCCCCGCCTGAACGCAAGCTGCGGAACGTTACCGCCAATGCTAAAAAACGGACGAGATATTATCAACAGACCGAGAAAATGAATAAATAAGAATGACTAACTAACAAAAAAATGTAACTTTGCAATATGGATTTAAAAGATAAAAACAAATATAAATTGGAGTTCAAAATTGAACTTGACAAATTTGCTGACAGGCTTGAAAAATATGTTTCTACTGATAATGGAGACTGGTCTATCAAAGGATTTATAGACGTATATAAAAATATTTATACTATTTCGTCAGACACCAAGATAGTGTCAAAGATTCTTGAAATTCATATTTTTCCTCAAATTTTACAATTCGCTGAGAGTATAGATTATAAAATCATTCTTGCAGAGAAACAAAATTGGTATCCTGACTTAACTTTTGTGAGTAAAAAAAATGATGAAGTTAAATTTGCTGTTGATATAAAAACGACTTTTAGACGAAACGAGAAAACTGCTGGTTTTACTTTGGGTAGTCATGGTGGTTATTTCAAAGAAAGAGACAAAGATAAAAACATTCAATTCCCATATAATCAATATACTGGTCATTTTTGTTTAGGTGTAATTTACACAAGAACTGATGTCACTGATGACCTTGCCGAAACTGAAATTTTTCAAGTTCAAGAACTTCAAGAAGAATATGAAACCCCAAATAAGAAAGTTGGAGAAAGAGAAGTTACTACCGTAAAAGAATTAAAATCCATTACATCAGTTATTAAGGACTTCGATTTCTTTGCTTCTGAAAAGTGGAAAATTGCCAGTGATAAGCAAGGTTCTGGAAATACTGCAAATATTGGTTCAATTGTAGATATTGCAGATTTAAAAAGTGGAAATGGGATTTTTAGTCAATTAGGTGAAGAATGGTTTGACGAATATTGGATAAATCATGGCTCTGCAACAATGTTGAAAGATGGTAAGACAATGAAAATAACAACACTGAAAGATTTTTTAGAATTCAAAGGCAGGATTGACTTATGGGATAAAATAGTTGCAAAAACTTCTAATAAAAAAACAAAATGAGAGTCATTGTACCACCAATAAAAAGTCAAGGTATAAAAACCAAACTCGTTCCATGGATTATGGAACTTGCCCCAAAGGTTCCTGGTAAATGGATAGAACCATTCCTTGGGACAGGTGTCGTTGCTTTTAATTCGGGTTACAAAAAAGCAATTCTAAACGATACCAATCCACATATAATAAATTTCTATAAAGGCATTCAAACAAAAGAAATCACAGCCCCATTGATGAAACATTATCTTGAAAAAGAAGGTGAGATATTAAGTAAGGCGGAGAATGATGGTTATGAACATTATTTGAAAGTTCGTGCACGTTTTAATGCTGGCGAATTTTCTCCATACGACTTTATTTTTCTTTCAAGAGCAGGTTTTAATGGAATGATGCGTTTTGGAAGTAAAGGAAATTGGAATATTCCATTCTGTAAAAAACCAGATAGATTTGCTCAAGCATACGTGACTAAAATTACAAATCAAGTTTCATCCGCATCTCAAATAATTCAAGAAGAGCCAAATTGGACTTTTTACAATAAATCATTTGCAGATATAATTCCTTTAGCAACTGAAAACGATATTATTTATTGTGACCCACCATATTTTGGAAGACACGTTGATTATTATAATGGGTGGAAAGAACAAGACGAAGAACTTTTATTTAATTTATTGAGTGAAACCAAAGCAAAATTTATTCTTTCAACATGGCATCACAACGACTGGCGTAAGAATGAAATGATAGAAAAGTATTGGGGTAAATTCAACGTAGTTACAAAAGACCATTTTTATCACAATGGTGGCAGCATTGAAAACAGAAGGACAGTTGTTGAAGCACTAGTTTGTAATTTCGACATAGGTGATTTTATTCAACACAATCATGGTTTGAAAGAGAAGAATAAAAACGAACAATTTCAATTACAATTTGCCTGACAATAAAGCACATGGCGGTAATCGAGTGGACTGCCCTGCCAGTAATTAGCTGACAGGGTGAGCCCCTCACA
>JBMOJB010000373.1:0-2151 GCA_049316985.1 Saprospiraceae bacterium
AAATATCTTCTGCTGGGCCAAAATTTTAAGAAATTCAACGCTGTAATCTTTATGTTAATCGATTTTTTTAAGGGTTTCATAGGTTTTAAGGGCTTTGGGTGAAAGTGTCCCGAACCCGGACAGATTCACCAAGATTATTTCTTCAATTTTTTTTGAAAGGTCATGAGTAAAAGATATTTTTCGAGATGGATGGATCGATCGGTAAAAATCTTTTTTTATGCTCTCGAACGGCCAGATGTCTTCTGTAAACCCAAAGTTTTTTTGGAATGTCAGGACTGCATCCCGCTCGATCATGAAAGTCATGTAGAAACTAACCATATTCCGCATGAGGAACTTCGCCTGCCTTTCCATTGTTTTACCAAAAGCGATGATATCACTTGGGCTAAGTTCCCAACCATAGCGGTAGAAATCGTCCTCGCTAATCTTTATTCTGACTTGCTGCGTATGGAATTTTCCAGCATCGTTGTTGTAGACAGAATTGTAGCGGATAGATGGTTTGATCAGAAATTTCCGAAAACGTTCAATCAAGAGTTTGTCTGTTGAAAAATCGGCAGGATTTCCGAAATTCAATGTGATATATTGTTTCACATAGGGTTTGACAGGAAGTTCGACAGTGAACATACTCTTACTAATTTTTATGCAAAAATGCAATAGGAATTAATTGAATAATTTGGGAATTTGAAAATTTGCGGATGTGAAAATTTGCGGATGTGAAAATTTACGGATGTTAGAATAAATTTAAAAATGGGGTAATGTGGAGATTTTAAGATGTGAAAATTTGGGGATGTGAGAATGTGGCAATGCTGGAATAGTAATTGCATGATGTGAAAAGGCGGGCTTTCATCAACTGCATAAATCTAAGGTGCAAGAAATCCAGAATTGTAATTTTATAATGAAGGCGCTTATTTTTGCTGATAATAAATGTGCTCTTTCCGTTAGCTTTTGCAGTAAGTAAGGGATAAATAAGTACTAAAATGGACCCCAAATTGGTGGTTCGTAAATAGTATGATTGTTAAAGAACTTATATCCTTTAGCATAGATTATCACCGGAAACTATTATGCGTATAAACAGGAATAGGAAGCACCCTTGAAGATCAGTTTTTTCTGTGCCAGCAATTTGAATTTAACGTTGGAGAAACCGGACATTTTTTCCAACACCAGAGGAAGGTTTCTTTTTTCTTCAGAGTAACAATGATTACTTCGTCTTTAATTTCAATGTCAGCCGCATTGTCAAGAAACATATCATATACAGAATGGGGTGATAATTTTTAGTAGCGATCTAAATCCATGGCCTTCAGTTTGAATATACTATAGTTTTGAATAGAAATGGTTAGCAAAAAATCCACTTTGATGAACATGGATGAATACATTGTTCAGATGGAAAAAAGAAATTTACTCGCTGATTGTTTTTTCGACAATACAGCGTTTAGCATATTTTCTGACATTTTTTTCAAGGGGCAAATCAAAATCGTATGTAATAATAATGGCCGGTTATATTTTACCGTTTCCCGTGATACCTATTTGGCGGATTTTACCCTCATAACCTTGAAGGGTCACTTGTTCATTGCAAACTTTTAAGGTTCGTTTTTTATTCCCTGAGGCTTCCACTCTGATGTTTTTCCACTTTGAAGTGGGTTGCGAGCTGATCTTTTCATCGATCGTTTTCCCCCTGAGGCGGATAGTGATAAATTTGACCTCTTATTTATTGAGTTCGTTCAGGTTCTCAAAGTTGGTGAATTTGCTGTCAAAGATCAAATAATTTGGCTTTTGTCCCCCGCGTTGTCCCCGGTTGGTAAAAATCAAGGAATTCCAACACTACTTCACTTTCGTTACTGTGCAGTAGGTTTGTTTATCCATAATCAATTATCCCGCTATCGTGGTCTTGTGCCAATACCTCCAACATGCTGGCAAGAGCTTTTGTTCGTTTGCCCGACCAATTGTTATCCAAGTGAGATGAATCGTCCTATACGGGGTAGTAGTAAAATCAAGGTTGGCCGTATCGCCAAGAATATCATTGTCGGACGAGACTTTGTGAAGTGCTTTTAGGAACGACATGTTAATATCCGGAATAATCCGATCAGAATAAGAGGTAAACCAGGCAGCCTTAGGCAAAACGTTCAATCCTGCAAAAAACCTTGCCCCTTGTCCATA
>JBMOJB010000374.1:0-2137 GCA_049316985.1 Saprospiraceae bacterium
GTGGAATATCCAGTCGTACCAATAGTCAATACATGATAGAAGATCAGCGTTTTGCAGCTCAACGTCCGGATGTGCTTACTTTTAGTACAGAAACACTCCAGGAGGACCTCGTGCTGAGTGGACCGATTAATGCTTCCCTTTTTATAACAACAACGGGAACTGATGCCGATTTTATTGTCAAAATTATAGATGAATTGCCGGATACCGCATCCAATCTGCGCAGCAACTTGTCGTTTATACAGATGGCCGGATTCCAAAGACTGGTTAGGGCTGAGGTAATGCGAGGAAAGTTCAGAAATAGTCTGGAGAGACCAGAACCTTTCGAGCCCGGCAGGATCAGTAAAGTGAATATCAAGCTCAACGATGTAGCGCATATCTTTAAAAAGGGACATAAAATTGTGGTTCAAGTCCAAAGTAGCTGGTTTCCATTGGTAGATCGCAATCCGCAGAAATTCATGAAGATAGCTAATGCCCAAAAAACAGATTTCAAAAAATCAAGCATACGATTGTATAGAGACGCAAAGCACCCGTCGTCAATTGAATTAACCGTATTAAAAAACTAACTGTTACCGACGTGTCACTTAGATAAAATTAAGTGGCAAACAAAAGTGTCTTAGTTTTACCGGGTTTAACTATTTATGTTTTTCGTCAAGCGATTAGGTAATATACTGGTTCTATCAATTCCGCTTTGTGAGCTAATAGTAGCTGTTGTACCGATAAAATTGATAAGCAATTGATGTTTAATCGTGCTAAAAGCTAGAAAGTAAATTAATATTCATATTTTTAACTTACAATTTGACAAAAATAATTATGAAACAACGAATTACCGTGGAAGCATTGGTACATGCACCTATAGATAAAGTATGGAAATGTTGGACTTTACCCGAGCACATTACTAAATGGAACAACGCCAGTGATGATTGGCACACACCTCGTGCTGAAAACAATTTGACTAAAGGTGGTAAATTTACGATGCGCATGGAAGCAAAAGACGGAAGTTTTGGGTTTGACTTTGGAGGCGAATATACTGAGGTTCAGCATCACGAGATTATTCAATATGTCCTGGAAGATAATCGGGCTGTAAAAATTGAATTTTCAGGTAACGGAGCTGTTACAAAAGTTGTGGAAACCTTTGAAGCAGAGTCAGAAAATTCGCTTGAATTACAACAAGCAGGTTGGCAAGCCATTTTAAATAATTTTAAAAAATATGTTGAAAACAATTAAAACACTACAAAATGAAATTTTTAACTTACTTACTTTTTACTATCCTCGGATTGATTGCTTTTGCATTGATTATGGCTTTGTTTATTTCACGCCAATATACAATTAGCGTAAATGAAACCATCAACAAGCCCAAGTCTGAAGTATATGATTATGTGAAAATGCTCAAGAATCAGGAGGAGTATAGTGTTTGGATCAAGGCTGATCCAAAATTAGTTCCAGAAATTAGCGGCACCGATGGCGACATTGGAGCTACTCAAACATGGGATAGCAAAATTGACGATGTAGGTGCAGGTTCGCAAACGATTATCGCAATGACCGATAGCCGTATTGATGTTGATTTAAAATTTGTGCGCCCTATGAAAGGCGAAGCAAAAGCAGCCAATATTTTAGAGGCTATTTCTGAAAATCAGACCAAAATTACCAGCGAATTTTATGGCGACGATTCATATCCAATGAACCTGGTGTCGTATATTTTTGGTAGAGGAATGATCAAAGAATCAGAAATCAAGAATTTGCAAAATATCAAACAAATCCTCGAGAGCAAGTAATCTTTATACGCTTTTTTAATGAGGAAATAGTTTTGTCGGAGTATGGAATTTTCAATCGTTTTGCTGCTCGTTGTGCTGATCGCCTTTCTGTATTCCGCTGTGGGACACGGAGGGGCGAGCGGCTATCTGGCACTGATGGTATTGCTGGGTTACAGTCCGATGTATCTGAAATCGACGGCTTTGCTAATGAATATCGTCGTTTCCGGCATTGCATTTTACCAGTTTTATCGAGCAGGATTTTTCAAGAAAGATTTGTTCTTGCCTTTTACTTTTCTCTCTATTCCGATGGCGTATCTGGGTTCCAGATTGCCCTTAAGTGAATCACATTTTAAGATCATACTCGGATTTTGTCTGCTGATTTCCAT
>JBMOJB010000375.1:0-2111 GCA_049316985.1 Saprospiraceae bacterium
GCATCAATCGAACCTGTACTTGTTGATAATGTCCAGCTTAAGCCTTCGATAGTATTACTGTTTGCAATAAAATTCGTCGGACTTGTAGTCTTTATTCCTCTCCATGATCCGGATGCACCCGATCTGGAAATATTGCTAATCGAATTGGAGTTTGCAGTTGCAGTTGCTGGAGAACCAGTCTCTATCATCACATGCGTACCAGTACCCGGAAATGTCGAGTTAGTAATAACATTACTATTGATATTCACATTTGTCGCTGTGGAAGAATTAATAATTCCGTTGAATACACCCGATGTTGCCGTTGAATAATCGCAACCTGTAATAGTATTATTATTAATGTTAACTGTATTTGAAGCTGCTGTACTACCAATTCCATTATCAATAGCACTAATTGTCGAAGTTGTACCCCCACCTTTAATAGTCACTGTATTATTCGTTATTGTTGCATTGGCACTAGTGCCTGCTTGAGCATATATACCACGTAGTGTTGAGTTATTATTAACTCCACTTCCATTGTTATTATTGGTGGTGTTATATGAAATATTGACGCTCCACTGAAAGTTTGCTCGTATTGCAGCTGCTGCAATTGCACTTCCGCCGCCTCCATAATTCAAGATTGTATTTCCTGTCGATAATGCATTTCCACCTACATCATTCCCTAAATCACCAAGGAAAGTAGTGGCAGTTGGCGTTGGACCAACACCTACTGTTGCTGAGAAGCCACTAAATACTATACCATAATTACCACCATTAATAGCATTAGCATAGAATTTATTAGCAGAATTGGTACCATTTGTAGCTAATGTGCCACCGTTAGTAGGCGTAAGGGCAGTTGTGGCAGCTGTTGCAGTCGAATTTATCACCAATATTCCAACAGCACCTTCTACCATTGGTGCGGAACCTGATACCGCATTGACTCTTTGCATATTGAAAATACAATTCTGAATAGTATTATTGTTTGCTCCATTTCCGGCTGATGCCTTAAAGAGTCCTACGCCATACTCCATTGTAGCTGGATTTGTAGTATTGCCATCTGTAAATGTCAACCCATCAATCGTGATATAGTCACCACCTCTGATGCTCATTATTCCGTCTGGAGCTGCAGACGTTGGAGTTGCCGTACCTACATAAGCATTTAACACCGGATTAGCCCCCCCTGGCAATGCTTTTTTAAAAACAATAGGATTTGCTAAAGTACCAGTTGCAGTTATCGAAAAACCTCCAACCGGAGCCGTTTCGGTATATCCATTTACGACTTCGGCGGTAATCGTACCAGTATGAATGACCCCACCATTAATAGCGGTAATTGCTGCTGCTAATGTCGGATACGTTGCAGAAGTTGATGTCCCACCTGATGATGTAACATTTACGTTCTGTGCAACCAATGCACCAATACTAAGAATCGAAACAAAAGAAAGAAGTAATAATTTTTTCATACGTGAAGATTGAATTAATGACAAATTGATTGAAGTAAGTGAATTAAGTACCAGGTAAAATTAATTTTCAAAAAGTGTAGTTTACATACAGTTAGTTGCACTTCAGTAATCTTATTAACTATATAGTAGTTGGGTATACAATGTCAGGTTCAGAAATGTACAAACAATTCTGTTTCACTAAAAACCGAGTATTTGGGGAAAGGTGTGTCAATACAACGCTAAGGAACTCATAAACAGCAACAAAGCAAATCGAATCAAACCTTGTATATTCAACTTCTTTGCAACATTTTTACCAAAAAAACCATGCTCTACAGAATGAAATATGGCAGAATGCAGACTCCTTAAAATCGCATCAAAAATAGTATTTATTTAAAATAATACAATTATTTGCAATATATTTTTTGTAAAAAAATCAAATCCGGACTCTCGAGCAGAAAGAAAAAATAAAAATTAGCGCTATTTACATTGAAGGAAATTGAAAGTTGAAAATTGAAAATTGAAAATTGAAATTTTTCCACCTGCCGGGAGGCCACAATTGAAAGCCCTTTAACTGCCTCAAATCGTCGTATACGGAATGATATATCGATTGGACAATTCTTTAATAAGCTCCGATTCAAACAGATAATTATCTGTTTCAATGTGATAATTATCTGTTTCAATGTGATAATTATCTGT
>JBMOJB010000376.1:0-2034 GCA_049316985.1 Saprospiraceae bacterium
GGAAGTGCAGCCCAGTATTTGGCAAGTGAATAATCCGGAGGATTGGGTATTTTACGATCATTGAATGCTCCGGAGGGTTTTCTGGAAATACAAGAACTAAGGGTAAGCGCAAAAAAAAGAGAAAATAAAATTGAACTGGTTTTCATATCTATGAAAATTAGGTTAGTTGTTTTTTGAGAGCGTCCCAAAGTGCTGCTTTTAGAGGTGTATGTTTTTCAATTTCCTCCAGACTATCACAATAAAGGTATGAGGTATCTGCTATTGCTGTAAATACGTATTTTTTCATCTGGACATGTATTCCCAAGCTTGGGGGTTCGATCCCAAAAATAATTACGGTATTGGAATATTTTGAACGGCGTATTTCAGAAATTGAAAATTTTTTGTCAGCGCTTACCGCATGCAGCCAGGTATCCTGATTCGGTTCACAACGAATTGCGGCCAGAATTTTATGTAAGAATGCCATGCTGAGCTCATTATCCGCCTCGGATTCCGAAATAAGCAGCAGCAATCTTTTTGATTCAGGATTCAGATTGGGGCTCCTGAAAGCTTCATCAATAATAAAAATATTGTTATTAATAAAGGTGAAATTCAAAATAAAATTTTAAAAGAGTGAGTAATAAATACAGTAATCAGAATATTTGTAATTTTTAATAGAAAAATAAATTATTTAATACATTGCAAAAGTAATGAATTAATTTTATCTTTGCGACGAATTCTAATGGATTTCAGGCTTAATAAAATTATTTATCCATTCTCAATTTTTTTCAATGGTACACAACATTCGTTTTGAGCCGGTTGCTACTTCAAAGTTGTCTGAAGTAGATTTTAACAATATTCCATTTGGTCGCAAGTTTTCCGATCATATGTTCGTGGTAGATTTTGATGGTGAAAAATGGGTAGATCCCAGGATTGTTCCTTATGCCCATTTTATGATGAGCCCCGCTAACATGGCGCTACATTATGGCCAATCTATTTTCGAGGGAATGAAAGCGTCTAAAAATCAGGAAGGTGTGCCCTGTCTTTTGCGTCCTGAAATGCATTCTAAGCGATTAAATGCATCAGCGCACAGAATGTGCATGCCAGAATTGCCGGAATCACTTTTTGTTGAAGGGTTGAAAAAACTGATCAGTATTGATAGCGAGTGGATTCCCACTGTCGAAGGGGCAACCCTTTATGTGCGTCCGTTAATGTTTGCAACCGAAGAACATGTTGGGGTAGCGGTTTCTAAAACCTACACTTTTATGATTATGACATGTCCGGTTGGCCCATATTACACAAAACCGGTTCGTTTACTGGTGGAGCATGATTACGTTCGTGCGGCAGTTGGTGGTGTTGGTGAAGCCAAAACGGCTGGTAATTATGGTGCTTCTTTGTATCCTGCGCAGTTAGCCAGACAAAAAGGTTATGATCAGGTGATGTGGATGGATGCAAAGGAATTCAAATATATTCAGGAAGCGGGTACGATGAATCTGGTATTCGTAATAGATGGAGTAGTGATCACCCCAATGGCTGACGGTGCCATATTGAAGGGCATTACCTTAGATTCTTTTTTGCATATTCTCGAAGCTAAAAATATACCGTTTCAACAAAGACTTATTTCTATAGATGAATTGGTAGAGGCATACAAACATGGAAAACTTACAGAAGCATTTGGTGCAGGCACTGCAGCTGTTGTTTCACATGTATCAGAGATTACCTACAATGACCTGACAATGGTACTGCCTCCGGTTTCAGAAAGAAAAATAGGCAACATGTTGTATAATGAGATCAACGGACTCCGCACAGGAACTGTAGAAGATACCTATGGCTGGATTGTCCCGGTTAACAAATCTGAATTTGCCATCGTCTGACAACAACGATACGAAAACGAATTATCCCGGGTTGTTTCTGTTAGCAGAAGCAACCCTTTTTTATGCACTCAAGAAGGAATTTATGTAAGCCACCCAAAGTTGTCAAGTTTTTATACTACCAAAGTCAATCAAGTTTTCAATTCGTAATTCGTAATTCGTAATTCGTAATTCGTAATTCGTAATT
>JBMOJB010000377.1:0-2005 GCA_049316985.1 Saprospiraceae bacterium
AATTGTATGATATGGATAAATTTATGGCAGGCGAGACATCCCTCAACAGCATCGAACTGCATGGATTGGGTGATGTTAAGGATTTGTCCTTATTGCATCTTCAATGTCATTTTGGACAAGACACCCTTTCCTGGGCAAGACTCGGTGCAAAAGTAACCGGTGTGGATATCTCGCCCGAAGCGATAAAAAAAGCCGACGAACTAAAAGCAGCACTTAATTTGCAAGCTGATTTTATTTGCACAGATGTTTACTCCTTTCCCGAGCAGAATCGGCAGCTTTTTGATATTGTTTTCACTTCTTATGGTTGTATTGTTTGGCTTCCAGATCTCGATATTTGGGCAAAAGTAATCAATAGTGCGTTGAAAAGCGGTGGCACTTTCTATATGGCTGATTTTCATCCTACTTTTATGTTGTTTAATTTTGATAATTGCCAGATTGAATACGACTACTTCAACAAAGGTGTTATCGAGGAAATCAGCAGTAAAACCTACACGGGTCAGGAATTACAACAACCCGTTCAGGAATTTTTTTGGCAGCATTCTTTGTCTGAAATATTTACTGCGCTAATTGATAATGGGTTGGAGATCGTCGATTTTCAGGAATTTGACTACTCACCTTATGCGTGCTTTCCCAATATGTCGCCGATTGGGCCAAAGCAATACAGATTCGACGCCGTAAAAGTCAGTTTCCCCCATGTTTTCTCCATTAAGGCGATAAAAAAGTGAATTTTGTCTTAAAATGCCAACAATATATCAAGGTTATCCTTTAATCCCGTATTTTTGCAAAAATTAAATTTTACTTATGAAAAAAATAGTTCTTTTATTGATGATCGCTGTATTCGCGATCAGTGCAGTAAGTTATGCACAGGTTGATTTTTATAAAACCAATAAAAAAGACAGCAAGTACCGGTTCACTCCCGAAAAGAATGTAACCTGTACGGATGTTAAAAACCAAGGAAGCACCGGCACTTGCTGGAGTTTTTCAATGCAATCTTTTTTAGAGTCTGAGATCATCAGAAATGGCAACAAACCGGTAGATTTGGCTGAAATGTGGACCGCCCGCAATGCTTATTTCGAAAAAGCAGTAAAATATGTCAGAATGCAGGGTAAAACCAATTTCGGACAAGGAGGCGAACCGCATGATGTGATTACAATGGGTAAAAAATACGGCGTTGTGCCACAAAGTGTGTATACTGGACTATCTGAAGGTCAGAAAAAATACGACCATACAGAAGTTGAAAATGTGCTGATTGCATTCTGCAACGCATTGGTGAAATCAGTTACCGAACAACACAAACCATTGTCAAAGAACTGGACCGTCGCACTGGATGGTATTCTGGATGCTTATTTTGGACCAAAAGTTAAAGAATTCGAAGTAGCAGGTAAAAAATATACTCCGATTTCCTACGCTCAAAGCCTTGGTTTGAATTTCGATGATTATGTGGAAGTATCTTCTTTTACACATCATCCTTACTATTCTCAATTTGTAATCGAGATTCCGGACAACTGGGCAGACTATCCTGTATATAACGTGCCTTTGACAGATATGGAAGCTATCGCTGACAATGCCATTGCCAACAATTATAGTATCGAGTGGGCTAGTGACGTCAGTGAAAAGTATTTTTCTTTCAAAAATGGTTTGGCGATACTTCCTGAGAAAAAACTGGAGGATATGAGCGCTACTGAGAAAGACTCTATGTTTTTAGTGCCAGCCAAACAAATGACCGTTTCGGCTGAAATGCGCCAGGAGAGTTTCGATGATCAAACTACTCAGGACGATCACGGCATGCACATCGTTGGTTCTGCGAAAGACCAAACTGGCACTAAATATTACCTCGTGAAAAACTCCTGGGGTACAGATGGCAACGAAATGGGCGGCTATTTCTACTGCTCTAAGCCCTACTTTTTGTACAAGACTACAGGTATTATGATTAACAAGAAAGCGATTCCGTCAGCTATTGCGAAAAAGATGGGAATCATTTAATAATTGAAAATTGAAAATTGAA
>JBMOJB010000378.1:0-1993 GCA_049316985.1 Saprospiraceae bacterium
ATGGTATTAATAGTGGAATTTATCAGGTTATCGTACAAAAACAAGGTGAAAAAGAGCTCTACAGCAGCAGCAAGCTGATTTTGCTCAAATAATTTCCAAGAATAAAACTTAGTTTTTTTTTAATTTCACAGCAGCACAAAGCGAATGTCACCTGACATATTCGTCAGCCACAGATATTTTGCTTTGTGCTTTTTTATTGTCAAATTCGTCGGATCAGGCCAGGATTTGTTGCCATTTTAAATTTATGCAAATGGATCCTTGTCGATCATAAAACGTCAATTGCTTTTAAGCGTCAACTGATACAACTTTTCATAAGGCAGTACTTCTATCTCTTCAAGTTGGTCGGCGAGTGAATATGGAACAGTTTCAAGTTTAGAGATTATATGTGTAGCCTTCGCGGAAAATCTTTTGGGATCGAAACTGTTCTTAACAATGGCGCTTAACAAGTCGATAAATACATCAGTGCGGTAAAACCTACCCTCTGTCAAGTGGCGAGAGCGATATTTGAGCAAGGCCTCTAGTCTGTACTCTATCTGTTCATGTGACTTTTCTATTAAATGACTCAAAACCTGCGCGATAAGAATCGGAACATTAAATCCACGTTTGTCCTTTGAGTACACAGTAATTTCACTTAATATCTCATGCATTTGCCAGCTTTGTATATCCTCCATTTCGTTAAAACTAAGTTCAAGATGCCCTGCTTTGATAAGTAGCAGCAAGTAGGCCTTAAAAATGAACCAGATTTCCATATGATCTTGCTCCAAAGTGTCGAATCTGGGGTGGGTGGTGATTCTTAAGTGGAGCTGGTAAGCATCTGCAAACCTGGAAGAGTGAAAATAGGCATTCATCTTCAAGCGCTGGATATTGTACCAGGTCTGCGAGAATGGCATCACTTCTTTTTCATTCTCTTCAAGTGCATTGATGGCGTCTTCATAGCGCTGTAGCATGATTAAAGCCATGCATCTTCTATTGATGAATATTGAGAAAGCTTGCGAGTTTTCTCCATCCTGTTTACTCAAAAATACAATGGCTTCATCATAAACATTCAGGAAGTCGTCCCATTTGTATTCAAGATCAGCTGCCGCCATTTTTAGTGAAAACCTACCAAGATGGAACATATAGGTCATTTTCTTGTCAGCATATTGATCCAGTTCTATGATAGCCATACGAGCGTCTGCTGCTAATTCCGGCCTTGTCTTTTTGCTGAACAAAAAATGCGCAGAATATCTTTTGTTGTATTCTGATGCCAGTGCTTCTGCTTTTTGATTTTCCATCCAATCTCTGAGCAAATTACAATATTCATCAAATTTGCCAGAGCTTGTTTCATAAAGCAAGGAATACTGACTTATTATTCTCTTGCATGTAGATACAACGACATCAGTTAATTCTAATGAAATTGCCTCTTCAAGTATTTTTAGGGATAATTCAACACGACAGTGTTTTGCTCCTAATTGTCCAATAGTCTTGTAAACGCACTCCGATTTGTAAAGCTCGAGCGCATCCTTAAGTTTGTAATTGATTGGCAAAGTAGCGGGATTTAGCAATAAGACATGATCTAACAACTTTTTCTTAAGACCACTTCTCAGTCGCCGATAGTTCTTGTCGGTTGGCTTCATCTCAAAATAGCCGGCGGCTTCTTCGTCATTGCGAAAACGTTTGGCACAAAGTTCACGATAAAGAACTTGCATTTTTTTGATTTCAATCTCTTCGTTGTTTTCCAGGGAACTATCGAATATGCCGGTTTTTTTGAATTTGTGTCTCTCTACAATGTCGACCAATTCCAACAATTGCAGAAATTTCTTAGATGGCTTCTCTTTCATGATTGCTAATTATGGTTATTTATACCACAAAGTAATCAGTTTACCATAAAAACAACTGCAAAACTGAACTATTTTTTTATAATCCTTATAAAACAACTCCTTTTGCCATTTTCAACAGTGTCCAAAATCGATGAAAGTGTCCTTGCATTACAAAAATTAAAGGTCGAACTTTG
>JBMOJB010000379.1:0-1976 GCA_049316985.1 Saprospiraceae bacterium
GTCAGAATATCTGCCGCCATCGGATAATCCTTGGCTAGTTCTGACATCACATCTTCATCGGTTGAGTACTGGCCTGACTTCAATTTTTTGCCTTTGTATGGGATTTTCATTTTATCAAATAAAATCTCACCGACTTGTCTTGGAGAAGCGATATTGAATGGAGTACCTGCATTTTCAATTATTTTATCGCTGAGCTCTACTATTTTTTCTGTTAATTCTGTGGAATACTTCGCCAGGAAATCAGCATCAATCCGTATTCCTTCGAATTCCATTTGAGCCAGAACCGGTACCAACGGGGTTTCCAGATCAAAAAATAGTTTTTCAAGGCCATCTTTTTGCAGTTTTCCTTCCAGCACATTTTTCAACTGCAGGGTTATGTCCGCATCTTCGGCGGCGTATTCTTTTATTTTTTCTAAAGGAACATCTCTCATTGATCCTTGCCGAATGCCTTTTGCACCAATTAATGTTTCAATTGACACCGGTGCGTAATTTAGCAGACTCTCTGACATGTAATTCATATTATGACGTAGTTCCGGCTCGATAAGGTAATGGGCGAGCATCGTATCAAAAAGTAAACCTTGGACTTGAAGTCCGTAGTTTTTAAATATGATCATGTCATATTTAATATTCTGTCCAACTTTTAAAATTTCAGGATTTTCCAGCAACGGTTTGAATACATCCACAATTTCCTGAGCTTCTTCTCGCTTTGCAGGAACTGGTATGTAATAGCCTTCGTGCTCTTTTACTGAAAATGAGATTCCGACCAGATCTGCTTGAGTAGCATCAATTCCCGTAGTTTCGGTATCAAAAGACAATATTTTTACTTTCGAAAGTTCAGCAACTAATTTTTTACACGCAGAAATGCCTTCAATCAGCAAATAATCATGTGGAGTATTTTCGATGTTTCGATCTGCGATTTGATGCGCCATATTTTCAGCTGTTTCAGCAGAAGGATCGCCAAATAAGTCCATTTGCGAAGTAGAAATAGGTGCTGGTTTGGTTTTTGGCTGCTCTTTTTTAGTTGTTTCTTGGGGCAATGAAGAGCCTCCCAAAATCTGATTGGCTAATGTTCTGAATTCGAGATCACGGAAAAGTTCTGAGAGCTTTTCTCTGTCATATTCTGCCATTCTCAGTGCTTCCTCATCAAAAACTACAGGTACTTCGATATCAATAGTTGCCAGCTTTTTGGAGAGTATCGCTTGGTCAGCGTAGGTGCGTAAAGACTCTTGTTGCTTTCCTTTTAGTTGATCAAGATTTTCAAGTACACCTTCGATTGTGCCAAATTTTTCCAGCAAGATAGCTGCAGTTTTTGGGCCTATTCCAGGCACGCCGGGAATATTATCGACACTATCTCCTTGAAGTCCCAGAATATCAATAACTTGATTTACATGTTTGATTCCCCAGTTTTCGCAGACTTCTTTTTCGCCCCAAATTTCTATTTCGGTTCCACTTCGCGATGGTTTGTACATGAAGATATTTTCGCTGACCAGCTGACCATAATCTTTGTCCGGGGTCATCATAAATACTTTAAAACCTTCAGTTTCTGCTTTTTTGGCAATGGTACCAATCACATCATCTGCCTCGAAACCCTCTTTTACCAAAATTGGGATGTTGAACGCCTCCACAATCTTAAAAATGTAGGGCAAGGCCATAGTGATTTGTTCCGGTTGCGCATCGCGATTGGCTTTGTATTCAGGAAACATTTCATTGCGAAAAGTTCCACCTGGTAAATCGAATGAAACTGCAAGGTGTGTTGGCTTTTGATTCTGTATGATGTCCCAAAGCGTCCTGGTAAAACCGGAGACTGCGGATGTATCAAATCCTTTGGAGTTAATTAATGGACGATTAATAAAAGCGTAATGTGCTCTGTAAACTAAAGCATGCCCATCAAGAAGAAAAATAGTTTTTGACATAAAAAATTTGTTATTTGCAAAGATACATTTTTTTATAATTGAAGGAAAACGTATATTTAATTA
>JBMOJB010000380.1:0-1973 GCA_049316985.1 Saprospiraceae bacterium
CACTATACTTCAATATTCTGGTCTAGAGGGGTCAGCATGCTCCGGTTTATCCACTATATAGAGATATTACATGATTATTCCCTCTCTCCTGGACAAAGATATTCGAATAACCTCCAATTTTCCACAGATGGCCTGCTAACTATGCTTCCAGGGAAATATTACGTAGGTATTTTTTATAAACCAAGTGGAGGCAATTGGATACAAGTTGAAAATAGAGGAAGCTATTCGAATTTGGTTGAAATGAAAGTTGTTAATCCTAATGACATTGAATTAAATACAGCCCTGAATATTAGCCCTGGAACTACCGTAATTCAAGGACAATCTGTCTCGGTGAGTGTGGATGTCCGAAATTATGGAAACAGCACATTCATTGGTCAATTTAATGTAGGGCTATACAACTTAGATGGCGATTTTGTGCAGTCAATTGGAACGATTGAAGAAAAGGATGGCTTAATGCCAAATTACCACTACCAGCCACCTTACTTAACATTTACATCTTCTTCAATTAGCGCTGCTCCTGGCACTTATTTGTTGGCTGTACAGCACAAACCCAGTGGGGCTCAATGGGAACTTACGGGCTCAACTTACTATTCTAATCCGATACAGGTAACGGTAATTGCACCAAGTGTGCAACCAGATCAATATGAACCTAATAATTCAAGAATCGAATCGAGGTTGTTACCGGTTTATTTTAATGGAAACAATTCAGATGTCAGAACTACAGGTTCTAAATGTCACCTTACGTCAGATGACGATTACTATAAAATCGAATTACCGAATGGATATAACTATACGGTTTCACCGCGAATTAACGACTCAAATAAGAGTGTTGACGGTAACAAATATACGCTTGACGGAGTGTTTTCGTATTCTCTCGATGGATCAACTTGGTCGGACGCTTTTGACGATGTTCCATCAAGTAACTTTAAGGTAAAAGGGAAAACTACAATTTATTTCCATGTTGCCCCTTACTTTGCCGGTCTGACGGGGACCTATTCGTTAGCAATAACTGTATCGAGAAATACAGTAGGCGTAAATGATAACTTGCTTCCGGATAATATTAAAATCTATCCAAATCCAGCTGATGATTTTGTTGTTATTGATTTTGACGAATTAGGTAGCCAAATTAATAAAGCAAAATTATTCAATGTTCAAGGGCAGGAGGTATATTCTTCAATCATAACGAAAAATTCCAATTCGTCGAATTTACCGCTTGGGAATATGCCAGAAGGAAATTACTTTCTTCAGCTTTATAGCGGTGAAAGATTTATCACCAAGAAAATAATAATAGAGAGATGAAGTATATAATTCCGATAATTATAATTTTTAGCATTAGTTGCAACGCACAAAATAAAATTGTGAACAACCGTAAATACCAACAAGCTGAATTTTCACCGGTTTATACTTCTGGGCCACCAGTACTAGTCTATAAAACAAAAGCTGTTTACAAAAACTACGTACCAGTGATATTGTCTTCCGACAAGCAGGAAATCGTTTCATACCCGCACCCAAGTGATGTCAAAACAGGAAAGGGATTATTGATTCCTACTAAATTGCATAATGGTTATTTATTAGACAACAAAGGTATTGGTAAAAATGTAGCATTCTTAAAAATGACATATGAGGAATATTCTAAACTAGAAAAATTGCCTAGCTTAAAGGAACTCTTTGAGCTTATCATTGATAAAGATCCACTTTTAGAACTTTGTGACTGCGGATCAAAATCTGCTTTCGTCAATGTTACCAAGCAACTAAATAGCTTAATTGACAAAAAGGTGTTAAGGACAAAATGTAAGGAAATTAAATGATCAGGCAAGAATTATTAATTTTAAATATTCCTTTTAATCATTATTTTTTAACAGTACTTAAATTTATCAAAATCTAAAACGAATTCATTATGGAACGAAGAAATGTTGTTCAATCAATTAGATATGTCATAAGTGGAGAGTTATTACAGCTCGCAGGCTCAATTG
>JBMOJB010000381.1:0-1965 GCA_049316985.1 Saprospiraceae bacterium
CAAAGATCAAGGCTATTACTGAATTGAGCAATATGTAGTTGGACGCTTGGATACAATTTATTTGTCATATCTTATTTTCTGTTCGATTGTTAATGTTTGTCGATTTAGCATAACGCACAACGGTTTGCAGGTATATTGGGTGGCTCCTGAAGAGGACACAAACTGTCAACTTACGACATATTTAGTTGGAAGATTACACTTTCCCAAACTACAAAGCAGCCATCTAATATACATGCTGTTAGTGGCTGGGCTTATTTATTTGTAATGCTTTCTTAATATTTCATTATAGTCGGTCGGATTATGTAACCAAGGAAAATGTCCGCAATTTTTGATTACCTATTTGAAAAGTCTTTTGTAAGCATTCTCACTGCCAACCATACCGAATACATTGTTCATTCCCATTTTCATTCTCTGACCTGAAGTGCATTTTGATTAAATCAATTGCATCACTTATTTTTCTGTCTGCTTCCATTCAGTTCCTGTTCCTGAATCTGGACAGTATTGAAACAAACGCAATAAATTTTCAGGATGCTTGTCTACATATATTTGAGCAGATAGTCCGCCCCATGAAAGTCCCCATCGATTAAAATTTTGGATACCATAAAATTTAGCAGCAGCATCAACATCTGTTATCTAAGCATTCATTGAATAATCCTTGCATTTGCAAGACGGCTTTTGCCCTTAGTTTTCATTGATCTTTAAATTCGTTCAATACTGGTAATGCTTGATTATTAAAGTCAAACAGTGCCTGATTTTCCCAAGCTGAACCATCAATAGATTGGCTTCCTTTCCAAGCGATTAATTCTGCTCCCCAATAACAAAACCCAATTCCATTTTTCAACTCCTTTGTCAGTTTTTTAATGTCCTTGATAAATTTACGTTGTCCTTCGGCACTAGCCGGATACTCAGGTAAAATCAATTGTTCTTCTAAGCCTACAATGTTATTTGTCCAATCGTTCCATTTAAGTGTAAACGGATAAGCAGTTTCTGCAATTATGATTTGCTTATTGTACGTAAGACTCAAACTTTGCATCGTAGTCTTTAGATTATTTAAGGATTTTCCGTGCCATATGGGATAATAAGATAAACCAATAATATCATAATCGATGTCTTTTAATTGATTGAAAAACCAATCTGAATTTTCTATTCCAGCAAAATGTAAAATAATTTTACAATCAGCTGAATTATCTCTTACCGCTCGACACCCTTCTTCAATCAATCTGATGAAATTCCCATAATTGGTTGTAATATTTCCATAAGGATGCATTATCCCGGCGTTAATTTCATTTCCTATTTGAATGTAATTTGGTTTTATTTCGGTGATTACTTTTTGTGTATATGTATAGACACTATCTTTCAACTGGCTAAAGCTTAGCCCTTTCCATTGTGACGGGGTTTCTTGATTTCCTGGGTCTGCCCAAGTATCCGAGTAATGAAGTGTTATCCAAGTTTTAAATCCTAAACGCTTCAAATTTTGAGAAAGCTGTTTCACTTCAACGAAACCCGAATGTCCATTATTTGGATTTAACCAAAGTCTTAACCGAATCGTGTTTACCCCGTTTTCTTTAAGTATTATCAATAATTCTTTTTGATTACCTTGTAAATCATAAAAAATTGGATTGACACTTGAAATTTCAGGGTAGCTTGAAATGTCGACGGCAGAGACAAATAGAGGATTTGCAATAGTTGGAATAGTCGTAACTACATTATCTTTCTTACAAGATACAAGGAGGAGTATTATTATTATTTGAATTATCTTGCTCATTTTCTCAAAATTACTGGAGGGCTTACAGATAGTTGCTCAATCATATGATGGGCTGCACCCATCGCTGATATATTACGACCATGCAGGGCTTTCTCTATTCTTAACGCTTAATATCAAAAAATTTACCGGTAAATAAAATTTTAAAACTGCATAAGTTACTATCTGTAATTGATTGATTAGCAAGCGCTTATTTTTGGTTG
>JBMOJB010000382.1:0-1959 GCA_049316985.1 Saprospiraceae bacterium
CTTCCAGTAGCTCTGATATACTTCCAAAGCAGGCAAATCCCGCATTGCGGGTACTAGCACCATAAGGCAGGAAGCTACGCTCAATTAGCGCAACTTTGAGCATTGGATTTTTCTCTTTCAATGAGATTGCAGCGCTAAGTCCGACGATTCCGCTTCCCAGGATGGCAACATCCATGTCTTTAAAAAAAGATTCGTATTCCCAATAACTAAGCATTTCTTAAGTTGAAAGTTGAAATAGAAATGTGAACGACATTTCACCGAAAAGGCTAACAAGTAAATTAAGGGTTTACCCAACTTGCAGTTATTGATTGTTAATTGTCTCAGCGAAAGTGTTTTATACGCTGATGCATTAGCAGCAAGTTCCGGGAGTGCAACAAGCGTTGGATTTACCGAGATCAGCCAGTTCCAGTTTGTATTTTACTGTGGGAATCCCGCAATGGTCTCTGGCAAGACAGTCCGTAAACGTAGGAGTAAGCATAAATTTTCCACCTTTGAAGTCCAGGCCAAATTTGTTGATAGTGTTGACCTGATATTCCACTTCAATGTCTAGATCTTCGTCGCCGAGGATATTTTTTGAAATATCAACGATTTTCAACAATTTTTCAGGACTCAATCTGTGATCGAGATCAGCCGCAACCCAGATTTGAAAACTAGCCGTTTTGTCTTTGCGGATGGTTCCACCACAATCAACAAAATGCTTGCTGACAACACCCACTTCTGTAACATGGAAGTGCTGCGGAATAATTTTTTGATCTGGCAATTCGAATACCAGTTTATCGATCGAAGTGAGAAGGTTTTTAAATTCTGATATTTTCATCTTAGCAGCATTTATTGGTTATAGAATTGAATTTGTCGGTGATATCACTGAAATAAGTTTTCAGCTTCCTGATGTTTTTTTCATCCACACAATAGCAAATTGCGGCACCTTCTACTGTACCAGTGATTAAGCCGGCATTTTTCATTTCTTTCAGATGTTGCGAAATTGTAGGTTGTGCAAGCGGAAGTTTATTTACAATGTCTCCGCAAATGCAGGAAGGTACAGAAAGCAGGTACTCCAGGATAGCGATCCGGGCAGGATGTGCCAAAGCTTTGGCTATTGCAGCGATTTCATTGTGTGCGCTTGAAAACTGATCAGATTTACTTGCTCCCATCTGTATTAATTCATCGCAATATTACGATAAATTAATTTAGGATGCAATTTTATTTACGAATAGCTATTGAAAATTATTTTATTTTAACAAAACGCATAGTTTTTAATAACTCTCCGCGGCGAATTTGTAGGAAATATATACCTTCATCTAGATGATTAACATCAATTTCAGATTGAATACCTGAAGTTTGCCCTTCGGAGCGTTTAATTCCATACATATCTATGATTTGGTAGATCGCATTTTGTGACAAGTCAACATCTGACATGATATTGATGCGATTGCTCGCCGGATTAGGTGCAAGTGTTAAAGACATTGGAGCAGGATTGTTTTGTGTACTACTTACTTTGTTTAGTACCTCTACCAATGTCATGTCAGTAAAACTATATTTATTGTCATTATCAACAGCTTTTGCAATGAATCCGTGAATTCCCAGTTGCTTAGGTGTCCAGTTGATATTAAAAGGTGCAATTGAATCGACTCCGATTAATTTTGATCCTTCAAAAAATTCTACTTTTTCAACCTTGCCATCGCTGTCGCTAACAGTCGTCGAAATACTTACCGGCTCATTGAGTGTAGCTTTGAAATTGTTTAATGGAGCAGTGATTTCGATTTTGGGCTCATTTCCACATTTGCCGCTTAATTCACACAAAGCTTCATATTTTGGTGCTTTACCTGGCTCTGCAATAAATTTCAGATCTTCAGTCGCTCCCCAGCAACCATAACGACTTGCTTTTCCACTCATCACGAAGTAGTTCACAAGGTCATTGGTGCCAAGTGGGGCATTGCCATTTGCAGCAGCTGAAAACCA
>JBMOJB010000383.1:0-1916 GCA_049316985.1 Saprospiraceae bacterium
TTGCTGGTTACGTTGCTGGTTACTGTTTAATACCAGCAGCAAAATATCAATCAATCAGCGAAACGCACAAACCTCAGTTAGTTAATTAGTTAGCATGTTATTGAGTGAATGCTTTCTGGTTAATTTCGAAATACTTGCTGGTTACTTTTTGAATACTTTTAAGATATCTCAGGATGACAACAAACACTAAAGAAAATGGGCTTGAATCGTTAATCGTTGATTATCTGGTTACACAAAACCATTACGAGCAAGGAACAATGTCGGATTACAACAGAGAGTTTGCCATTGACGAAACCCGACTATTCCGTTTTCTGCAAACCACTCAGGCTGATAAGCTGGAATCCTTACATATTTTGGACTCCGAACTTCAAAAAAGCAAGTTTCTCAACAAGTTCAAGCAGGAACTGGCTGCCAGAGGCATTATTGACGTGCTTCGCAAGGGTATGCGATATTTACATGGGACTCTTGACCTGTATTATGTTACACCTTCACCAGATAACGTTAAAGCAACGGAGCTATATAGTCAAAACATATTCAGCATAACCCGTCAGGTTCGGTATTCACGTGAATTTCCTACTCTGGCTCTTGATTTTGTTACCTTCATAAATGGATTGCCCATTGCTACATTTGAACTAAAGAATCAATTCACCAAGCAAGACGTTCACGATGCGGTACACCAATATAAAATCGACCGTGACCCTAAGGAAACCATTTTTAACTTTAAACAATGTGCCGTACATTTTGCTTTGGACGATAACGAAGTAAAGATGTGTACCAAATTAGCTGGCAAGTCATCATGGTTCTTGCCCTTTAACATTGGACATAACAACGGTGCTGGCAATCCTGATAATCCTGTTGGTCTCAAAACAGACTATCTATGGAAACAAATTTTAACCAAGAGTGAACTTTCCTACATTATCGAAAATTTCGCACAAGTTGTAAGCGAAAAAGATGAAGAAACGAACAAGGTGACTGAAACCCAAATTTTTCCACGGTATCATCAATTATCGGTTGTTAAGGCACTGTTGAGAGATACCAAAGAAAAGGGTGTTGGGCAAAAGTATCTTATTCAGCATAGTGCTGGTAGTGGCAAATCAAATTCGATTGCATGGCTGGCTCACCAGTTAGTTGTTCTGGAAAAAGATGAGAAGAATATTTTCGATTCCATTATAGTAGTTACCGACCGTATAAATTTGGACAAACAAATTCGCAATACCATACGTCAATTCATGCAGGAAAGCAGTACTGTTGGATGGGCAGAAAAATCAAGCGTATTGAAGGATTTACTGGCTTCAGGAAAGAAAATAATTATCACAACCATTTTTAAGTTTCCTGAAATACTGAAGGATATTAGTACCGAAAATAAAGATAAAAACTTTGCGATTATAATTGACGAAGCACATTCAAGCCAAAACGGAAGTTTGTCGGCAAAAATGAATATCGCATTATCGGGCAATATAAGTGAGGATGATGACGAACTTGAAGATAAGATTAACAAGCTGATTGAAGGGCGTAAAATGCTTAAAAATGCCAGCTATTACGCTTTTACTGCTACCCCGAAGAATAAAACGCTGGAAATGTTTGGTGTGCCTGTAATTCATGCAGATGGTACAATTGGTCATGAGCCATTTCATGAATATACCATGAAGCAAGCCATCGAAGAAGGCTTCATCATGGATGTGTTGAAGTTTTATACACCAATTATCAGTAATTATTTACTGGCAAGGGCTATAGAAGATGACCCAAAATTTGATAAGAAAAAAGCGAAGAAGCGTTTACGAGCATTTGTGGAAGGGAATAGATATACCATTGACCAGAAAGCAGGGATAATGGTGGAACATTTCCACAACCAAGTAATCAGCAAAGGGAAAATTGGTGGTCAGGCTCGTGCAATGGTTGTAACTGCAAGTATTGTT
>JBMOJB010000384.1:0-1899 GCA_049316985.1 Saprospiraceae bacterium
ATCCTTAAAATCCTGTAAATCCTGATTCAAAACCGAGTGTCAGGGATGAATTTTACCTGTAAAACCTATATAATGGACCACACTAATTAAAAGGGTATTTTACTATTGATTATCAGTTAGTTAGGTTTCAACTGCGCTCCAAAATGCGCGCCGAGTAAGCTATTGATAATATCTTTTAATAACATTACGCTTTTTGATTGAAGGCATCTTGAATTATTTTCACAGTATCGACCACTTCAGCAAAAGTTGGTACAGTACCATACATCATTTCTTTAGCCATTTCTTCATAATCACTTTTTAATTTTATTAGTATAGTTTCCGAAGGTATGATTGCTATTTGACCAATGCAAAGTGAATTGTAATCGAAATGCCTCAGTCTAGAATAAAATTTACGATGTTCAATGATATGCTCAATAAATGGAACGTCAGATAATGTGTTTGAATATTCCTTATTAATTCGATACAAGTCGTAGTAATGACGAGACATTCGATAAGTTCTCGTTTTGCTCTCATCCTTTCGATTGTATTCTTCATGTAGTAAAAGGATTTTCTCAATAAAAGTTCTGTTGGGTTGGGTTGTAATTATTCAATAGGGTTTGCATTTCGCGATTGTCGCTCGGATCATTCTGTGAACGTACACTGAATTCAATTTTAACCCGTTCGGGCAAATATGGATTAGGCTTAAATAAAGATTTATAGCTTACATAGATTGTTTGAGGATCTGTGTCGGGCATGTTTTTTCTGATGGTTTCTACCTCAACAGAATAAAGCTCAACAGGGATTTGCAGCTTTTCAAATTGTTTCCGTAACTCAGTTACTATTTCATTACTTGTAAATAGGCAACCTTCTCTTCGCAATTGCTCTACAAATGTTTTTGAAGGTTTATCTTTATATGGCATTCCGAATGCTTCTGAACTCAATGCAATATCAATATCTTCTGAAAATCGATCTATAATGCCCCATCCTTTGCTTAAAGAAGTTCCTCCCTTAAAAGCAAAATACGTTGCATATTTTGAAGTGAACAACAATCTCAAAACAAGTGTAACCCACCAATCCTTCTCAATTGCCTTAGAATTTATACCTGAATTCAATGAAGCTTGATTCAATGAGATTCTGCGAGCATCATCATTAAGATTTTGAAGCCATCCAATCATACTGTTTGTTTTAAGAAATTCTTAATGACAAAATCGCTTATTCTTGCAGGCGCTAATTTCAAATCATGCTTCAAATTATTTTGATCTTCCTTTTTGAGTAAGGCGATGATTTTTTCTAGCTCTGATTCTTTCAGCCGATTTAAATCCAATTCCTCTAATCCCAAAAATAACAAGCTTGATATACTTCCTACCATGGCTAATTTTTTGGTTGTGGTTGGCTGGAACAAAATTGAACTCTTTCCAATAGTTATATTTTTCTTTGTTCCGTTTGTTAGAAAAACCATTTTCATTGGAACCTGATTAGAAAGTCCGATTTTGTTTAACGCATATTGGCCAGTAGGCATGATTTTAACGTGTTCTTTTTCCGCTAATGATGCTGCAATTTCTTCCATGGATGGGAGCACTTCGCCAAATAACTTATCATGAATAGGAATAACATAAACCCCCTGTCCCATACGAACTAACACTTTCTGATCAACTAATCGAGAGAGCGTTTTCCTTATGGCCGTAGAAGTGCCCAAGTCCTTAAAATCGGAAGGAAGAATAATTTGACCTGGCCTCGACCGCTTAATTTTATTCTCAATTTGACTGCTTATCGACTCATTCATGTCACAAATATACGAATTATTGTGACGCCGGCTAATTTATACAACAATTATTCTAAATTCAGTTTAGCTGAAATATCTGCTAATGAGTATGAAAACGACAGACAAAGGCATTAAAAAGTTCAGCAAATAAGAAAAGT
>JBMOJB010000385.1:0-1899 GCA_049316985.1 Saprospiraceae bacterium
GCAGGATCTGGCGAATATTTTCGAATATAACTAAGTATTAAACTCTCCCCTTCGGCTTGTCCCATCTGTACCGCACTTTTTGCGTAGTGCAACTCGGCATTGGCAGTCAGCAAAGCAAATTCAGCTTGATTGGGGGATAAATTTTGAGACAAGACTTGTTTGAACTCAGCTTGTGCTTGCCCATACAGTCCCTGTTCGTAAAACTCCATTCCTCGTTTATAATTCAGGTTAGCATCTGAAAAAACTGCTGTTTCCTGTGCATTTCCAATGACTGACAAATAAATCAAAGAAAAGCTAATAGAAAAAAATATTTTTGACATATAATTAAATTGATAATGTGAATTTGAAAAGGTTTTTTGAAGAGGTTCTACTTAAGAACGCAAAGAGATGATGAATTCGTCTGCTGGTACTGCATTCAAAGGTCACTTTTTTGACTTAAGTAAAAAGTAGGATTAATTATAGCACTGACTAACAGAGGCTTATAATCATCAATGCAGTCCGGATTTTTTCTTATTCAACCTTTAAAAGTTCTGTAGCTTTCCTTTCCACTAAGTATGCATCTTTAAAGCCTGCCTTTTGCACCTTATCTCTGGCGTTTTGGGCTGCTTCGAGGTCTTTGAAATTGGTCAGTAAAAAGATAGTTAAGGCACCATTTTTCATTGATACCAATTTTCCCAAATGCTCGATTTTCGAACCATTGAAATTCTCCGGCTTACTTAATGTACACAAGCGGACCGCGTAACTGGAGTAAACAGTTTCATCTGGTTTTAGCATTTCATTAGGCACTTGCCTCTCATTCTGCGGTATACTACTGGCGATTGCCGTGCTAATTATTGGCTGATAGCCAGCTTTTTTTACACCTTCATAAGCTTTCACAGCTTCCTCTCGGGTGGAATATTTGCCAACTTTAATTTTGAAAGTTCCATTTGCACCCGGCGACATATATACCTCACCAAATGAACCCAATGCCTTTTTATAAGCGCTCAAATCTGTATTTTTGTCACTCACTGACGCTATTTGCAAGGTATATCTTTCCTGAGGAGCAACAGTTTTGCTTTTTGGCTCGTCGACAACCTCGTTGTCGGCCATGGTCATCCTCAGTTTAACTGTTCCAAGCCCTAACTCTGAAGCACTCAAGTTCTTTTTATTAATATTAAGGTTGATGAATTTAGCCTTTGAAAAATAAATCAGATAATCATTTTTTGCTTCTAAAGGCAATGTATATCGACCTTTACTATCTGTCATAGCATCAAATTTAAGTTGCGAAGTGGTATTGGTTGCTTTAACCATTACTCCTTCTAAAGCCAGTCCATCCTCATCCTGAACAAATCCGAAATACGGTACAGGTGCTTTTTTCATGGTGAGCACAAAAGAAAGTGGTTCTACTCCTTTATTTCCCTTATATGTTTCTGTAAGCGGAATGAAACCTGTTTTATAAAAACTGATGGGGCATTCTCCCTCTCCTGCGATTTGTAAGGAAAATTTTCCTTTCGAGTCACTCATTCCTGGCTCATACCCGCATTTTGAAGGGTCAACTTTGACATCAGCAATTGGATTCGCCTCTTCATCCAGGAAGACAAAAGACAAATCTGTAGCATAACGATGGGCAACATACAAATCTTCTCCTCCCTTTCCGCCTTCTCTGTTCGAATTGAACAATCCAAAACCTTTTTGCTGATCAAAAATAAATCCATAATCGTCTGCGGCACTATTGACTTGATTTCCTAAATGAAAAATCTCGTTAAAAATACCATTTGTCTGTTCCGCGCGGAAAATGTCAAATCCACCTAGACCTTTGAGATAATCGCTTGAAAAAAACAAACTTCCATTGGAAAAAAAAGGTGTTATCTCATTACCGGGTGAATTCAATTCACCCATATTTATTGGAGCGCCCCAATC
>JBMOJB010000386.1:0-1887 GCA_049316985.1 Saprospiraceae bacterium
AAAAGTGCAAGTGAATGAGCCTGTTACCTACGTAAGTGCAGAAGATGAAGATGGGAAAACTATTGCACAGGCAAACTCAAAATACGATGCAAAAGGGAATTTCTTAACAGAGAAGGTTCGTGCACGTAAAGATGGTGACTTCCCATCGATATCCCCAGAGGAGGCTCAATACATGGATATTGCACCAAATCAAATTGTAAGTATTGCAGCATCTTTAATTCCGTTCTTGGAGCATGATGATGCGAACCGTGCTTTGATGGGATCGAATATGCAACGTCAAGCTGTTCCTTTATTAAAACCACAATCGCCAATTGTAGGTACAGGTCTCGAAGGTCGTGTGGCTCGCGATAGTCGTGCAGTAGTGGTAGCTGAAGGAAATGGCGAAATTGAATATGCTGACTCAGAAAAAGTAGTGGTTAGTTATAACCTTACTGCTGAAGAAGAATTGTTGAATTTTGATGGTGAAATGAAGACGTATCATCTTACTAAATTCAAACGTACCAATCAAAATACCTGCGTAAATCAACGCCCGTTGGTTAAAAAAGGAGATAAAATTAAAAAAGGCGATGTTATCATCGAAGGATATGCTACTGAATTAGGTGAATTGGCCTTGGGTAGAAATCTTAAGGTGGCTTTCATGCCTTGGCAAGGATTTAACTTTGAGGATGCGATTGTTATCAGCGAAAAAGCAGTACAAGAGGATGTTTTCACATCTATACATGTTACTGAATATGAGCTTGAGGTGCGCGATACAAAACGTGGTGAAGAAGAATTAACCAACGATATTCCGAATGTAAGTGAGGAAGCAACACGTAACCTCGATGAAAACGGTTTGATACGTATCGGTGCCGAAGTAAGAGAAGGAGATATTCTAATTGGTAAAATCACACCTAAAGGTGAAACTGAACCTTCACCTGAGGAAAAATTATTACGTGCTATCTTTGGAGATAAGGCAGGTGATGTTAAAGATGCCTCTCTAAAAGCTCCTCCATCAACAAACGGTGTGGTTATAGATAAGAAATTGTTTACCAAAATAAAGAAAGATAAGTTAACCAAAGATCAAGAGAAATTGGTTACCTCGAAATTGCAGGATACCCACAACAAAAACCTCGCGAAATTGAAAGAGCGTTTAGTTGAAAAGCTAATGACTTTATTGAATGGCAAAACCTCGCAAGGTGTATATGATGTGTATGAGCAAGAGTTGATTGGTAAAGGCGTTAAGTTCACTCAAAAAGCATTGTTTGAATTGGATTACGATTTGACTAATCCAACAGCATGGACTACCGATAAAGATAAAAATATATTAATTCGTGATATCTTAGTAAACTATCGTCGTGCTGCGCATGATTTAGTTGGAAAATATCGCCGTGAAGAATTTGCTTTAACAGTAGGCGATGAGTTGCCAACCGGTATCGTTCAAATGGCGAAAGTTTATATCGCTACCAAACGTAAGTTAAAGGTAGGGGATAAGATGGCTGGACGTCACGGTAATAAGGGAGTTGTTGCTCGTATTGTTGCACGTGAAGATATGCCATTCCTTGAAGATGGAACTCCAGTGGATATTGTATTGAATCCATTGGGTGTGCCAAGTCGTATGAACTTAGGTCAAATTTATGAAACTATGTTGGGTTGGGCTGGAGAACAATTGGGATGCAAATTTGCAACACCGATTTTCGATGGTGCTACTCAAGAAGAAATTGCTCAATATATTGTTAAAGCGGGATTACCAGAAAATTGTCAAACGTTTTTAACCGACGGACAAACAGGTGAGAAGTTCAAACAAAAAACTACAGTGGGTATCATTTATATGTTGAAGTTAGGACACATGGTTGATGATAAGTTACACGCTCGTTCAATAGGCCCATATTCATTAATTACACAACAGCC
>JBMOJB010000387.1:0-1884 GCA_049316985.1 Saprospiraceae bacterium
AGAAAGTACAGTCTTTTAAAATCATCAAAAATTAAGACAATATGAAAAATATTATCTCCTTTGCTGTGTTGCTGATCATGTCAGCACGTTTGTTTGCACAAGCACCTGAAAAAATCAGTTACCAGGCGATTGTACGCAATGCAAGCAATGCCTTAGTAAGTTCTACACCTATCGGCATGCAAATCAGTATTTTACAAGGCTCTGCGACTGGATCGTCAGTATATGTTGAGAAACAAAACCCGACTACGAATGCCAACGGCTTGGTAAGTGTTGAAATAGGTACAGGCTTACTCATCAGTGGCAATTTCGCTGATATCAACTGGGCGAATGGTCCTTTTTTTATTAAAACGGAGATCGATCCATTGGGCGGTTCGAATTATTCCATTAGCGGAACAAGCGAATTGTTAAGTGTTCCTTATGCCCTTTACGCAAAATCCGCTGCAAATGGTTTGCAGGATGGAACGGCGGCCGGACAAATGATGTACTGGAATGGCAAGTCTTGGGTTACAATTCCACCTGGAATAGAACATCAAATCTTGTCGTTTTGTGGCGGAATACCAACTTGGGGCCCTTGTCTCGATACCATAACTTCGTTAGACTGTAGGGCTGCTATTAATGCCGGTAACCTCATTGAAGGAATTTCTTCTTCAGCAGTAAGTACGTCGATACCTTATCTTGGAGGCAACGGTGGACCGTATACAGTACAATCTGTTACTTCGACAGGTGTAACTGGTCTGACGGCCAACCTTGCTGCCGGAAAATTAGCCATTGGAGCGGGTAATATCAATTATACGATTTCAGGAATTCCTATCAGCAGTGGCATAGCCAAATTTAACATAACTTTAGGTGGCCAAACCTGCATTTTAGAAATTAGGGTATTGAATTCCTACTCGCAATATCCAGTTGGAACTGTATTCTGTGCCGCAGGTCCAACAGTGATAAAGAATGTTACCAATCCCACTACGGGAAAAATTTGGATGGATCGCAATCTTGGTGCATCGCGAGCTGCTACAAGATTATTCGATGAAGATGCATTTGGCGACCTTTACCAATGGGGACGAGAAGCAGATGGACATCAGTGCAGAAATTCCACTACAACAACTACATTAAGCAGCACCGACCAACCGGGACATGCAAATTTTATTGTAACATCAGTTAGTCCATATAACTGGCGGAATCCTCAAAATACTAACTTATGGCAAGGGGAAAATGGGATTAATAATCCGTGCCCAAAAACATACCGATTGCCAACCAACGCTGAATTAGTAGCAGAATTGTTTAGTTGGAAAAGCAAAGACGTTATTGGAGCTTTTGCTTCTCCATTGAAACCTCCAGTAAGCGATGTACGCCTACATGACGGTACTTTTTACGCTTACGGTGGTTACTGGAGTAGTTCTGTGAATGGACTCAACGCCTGGGTCCTGAATCTCTACATTGACTACGTCACAGTTACTGAGAACTTTCATCTTGCCGATGGCGTCTCTGTCCGCTGCATCAAGGATTGACGATTTTGATTAATTATGGCACTTCATACTGCTATCGAATCAAATTTTATTATTAAAAAGAGATAGCAATGCCAAAAAGCAATTATATTTATCTTTATAATTGAAACACTTTCGTTGTAAGTAAAACAAATAAGTATGAAAATATACAAATCAAAACCCATAATTCTGTCAGCAGCATTACTGCTTTTAGCAATCATCGCGCAAGCCCAACAATCCATCAACTCCTCAGGTGGAAACGCCAAAGGCGCGGGTGGTACAATCGCATATAGCGTAGGACAAACGGTCTATACAATTAACAAAGGTATCGGTGGTAGCGCAGCTCAGGGTGTTCAGCACGCTTACGAGATTCTAACAGTCGGCACTAAGGATGTCGAATTGG
>JBMOJB010000388.1:0-1858 GCA_049316985.1 Saprospiraceae bacterium
TTAAAATATAATTTGAGACCTTTTCGGAGGGGACTCAATCTTCAAATTTTCAAATTAGTACAAAAGGTTATATCTTTAACGAATTATTATTTCAACAAAATTAAAAAATTTATATTCAATGATGAAATTAAGCAACCTGATTATTCTTGGCATCCTGCTGCTACTGACATTTATGGGATGTAACAGTTACAATGGAATGGTGCAAAGTTCTGAAGGCGTTACAGCCAAATGGGCAAATGTAGAGAATCTGTACCAACGTCGTTCTGATCTGATACCCAATCTGGTAGCTACTGTTAAGCAAGCAGCCAGCACAGAGCAAGCCATATTAACTCAGGTAATCGAAGCTCGTTCGCGAGCCACTCAAATTAAAATAGATCCGACTAATGCTACTCCAGAGCAATTGGCTGAATTTCAGAAAAGACAAGGTGAACTAGGTTCTGCTTTGGGTAGATTGCTAATGGTAACTGAGCAGTATCCTCAATTGCAATCCATTCAAGGATTTGGAGATTTAAGAGCCGAACTTGCCGGATCAGAGAATCGCCTGGCAGTAGCTCGCCAGGACTTCAATACAGTAGTATTGGCGTACAATACCAGCGTCAAGCGTTTTCCGGCTAATCTATTTGCCAGCATATTTGGCTTTAAAGAAAGAGCTTATTTTCAGGCAGAAGCTGGTAGCAAAACCAATCCTAATGTTGGAAATTTGTTCAATAACTAATGATAAAGTAAATGTCGGCAGGTAAGTGATCACGAAAGGGTCGCTTACCTGCGGCTTTAAAATTCCAACGGATGTTACCTTTATTTCGTTCAAAAGATGAATTGATGAGTCGCGAAGAAAAAGATCGTTTGATTCAATCCATCAAAGTACTCGAGCAGCGCACTTCCGGTGAGATTCGGATTTACATAGAGGGCAGCTGTCCAGCTGCCGACGCGATGTCCCGCTGCAAGGAATTGTTTTTGCACCTGAATATGCAGAAAACAAGCTACCGGAATGCAGTACTACTGTACATTGCGACCCACGACCGCAAATTTGCGATTTTTGGTGATCAAGGCATATACGAGAAAGCGGGTCCGGAATTTTGGCAGCAGAAAGGAGCCTTGCTGGCTGAGCATTTACGCAATGGAGCATATGCCAAAGGCATTGAAATGTGCATCCATGACATCGGCAATTCATTGGCCGAATTTTTTCCTCCCGCATCAGAAATAAAAAATGAACTTCCGGACGATATCGTTTTCGGAAAATTTTGATTGAATTTACTCAGATGAAACTTCTCCTCAGGATTTCTTTTTTCCTAATAATATATAATGTCTGCACTGCGCAGAGTATTCCGGCTCGTCCCGATCCACCTCGCTTGGTCAATGACTTTGCCAACGTGCTTAGCGATGAAGAAGAGCGCGCACTCGAAATGAAACTGGTACGCTTCAGTGATTCGACCAGTACACAAGTGGCCGTTATTACCATCAATACACTCGAGGGCTACACTATCGAAGAAGTGGCGCATAAATTTCTTCGCGACTGGGGTGTAGGTCAAAAAGACAAAAACAATGGGGTGGTAATACTAAGTTCCATTCAAGATCGCAAAATCAATATCCAGACCGGGCTCGGCATGGAGGGAGCACTTCCCGATCTGATTTGCAAAAGGATTATTACCAAAGACATCATTCCCTCCTACAAGCAACAACAGTATTTTGAAGGTCTTGACAAAGCAACCGACAGTATCATCAAAATATCAGCAGGAGAATACAAAAGCGATGGAAAGGCAAGAGACGCCGGTATTCCGGGTATTGCCATCATTATCTTCATGCTGGTGATTTTCTTCATTGTGTTCATTATCGCAAGAAGGAGCAGGCGCAATGGCAC
>JBMOJB010000389.1:0-1814 GCA_049316985.1 Saprospiraceae bacterium
TGGCAGCGGCTATAATCGCCTTCAGAAAAGTAGGAATTATTTACGGATAAGATCTTATTGTAGACACCGATAATTCCAGGCTTTGTATGATTCAGGATTTCCTCAGCATGTTCATCAGATACTCCAACTCTTGGCATATTGGTACGAGCGGTACGCCGGAGATCGTGAGGAGACCAAGGCGTCATTCCAAAATATGGAGCTTTGCTTGCATTGATTATATTGGCACCAACTACCTTCCCAATGGAATCGGCCAAGTACCCTCTACTGATTGCCCGACCAATTGTATTGACGGCGATATGTCCAGTGCTTCCCTTCTCTGATGGGAAAATATGTCCTTTTCTGGTGCCTATAAGGGAAAGAGCGGTATCTGTCAGATAGACTCGATGCTCCCTGCCGTTTTTTGCAACCTTTGCAGGAATTGTCCACCATCTATCATTAATTTGGTCGCTGTGCATCTGCGCAACTTCACCAGAGCGTTGTGCTGTAACGAGAATCATTTTGAGAGCACGTTTCACAGAATCAGATGAAGGTGATTTTGAAATTGCATTCCATACTTGAGGAACCTCGATGTCATCTAGGACACGATCACAAACATTTGCCATTGCCTTCGGAACCGCTTTTGTGATCTTCAGAAATGGTTGAGTTTCAACCCATTCTCGAAGTAATGCATATTCAAAAATTTGCCTACCAGCTTTAAGGACATTCCCTGATTGCCCTGGCGCACGTGCCGCGACATCTTGTATAAGAGCAATGGCATCCCTACGGCGAATTTCTGTAATGTTTTTTTTGCCCATGACCGGTATTATTCCGCTTTTTACGGTATAGAGAAAATTTCTTTGAGTCTGGAGACCATGGTTTTCTTTTGAATACTTTACATAGTAGACTGCGGCGAGTTGTTCAACTGTTGTCGGAATGAAATCTTCAGGAATACCTTCGTCCATGAGGAGTTCGAAGGTGTTTTTTTCAAGTGCGGCAGTTGATTGGGCAAGTTCTTCAGCTTTTCTGCGAGACTCTTCCAAGGCAGCTTTCTTGTCTTCACGGGGATCAACACCGCTCTTGACGAGATTGTAGGCGTCGTTATAAGCTTTCCTGGCATCGCTCAAAGACATCCCAGGGTAGTTACCTATTTTCATATACCCTTTTTGTTTGTTGAGCTCGAAAATAAACAGAAATGACTTTATTCCTGACGGCAGGATTTGAAGTGCAAAACCTCGACCTTCCCTGACGGTGATTTTTTTCTCTTGAGGCTTGATCGAGGCAAGGTATCGATCTGTAAATTGCTTCATCTCAGGTCCTTTTTTTGTAATTACCGTGCATCCGTTTTTGCATCCGTTTTGCTCTTCGCTACCATCATTTTGCATCCGTTTTTAGGGTCGTGCATCCGTTTTGCATCCGTTTTACAGTTGGCAACAAATTAAAAATCAGGAATCAACTAGAGACATATTTAGCAAATTAGTTTAGCAATGTCAATTATTTATAAAAGATAGTTGAGACACGGGGAAACATTTAGAAACATTTTGGGGAGGAAATCGTCTATATTGCCAAGGTTGAAGTCGCGGGTCCGAATCCCGTTTCCCGCTCCAAAAAAATACCGGGCCAGGTCAAGTACCTGGCCCTTATTTTATGCGGGTTTGCAGTAATTACGCCCCCCCGCTTTTTCCCTCAATAATAATTGATTCCACACTAACTCGGTCAAGTCTGTAACAAATCTGTGCCTTAACCCAAGTTTGTCACCACAGAAAAAAAGCATTGTTATTATTGGGTGTTGCCGCAACTAAAATCTCCAAGTGGCACTACACTTTGTTTTTTGAGCG
>JBMOJB010000390.1:0-1793 GCA_049316985.1 Saprospiraceae bacterium
AGTATCGCCGCAGCGGGCAAAGACAGTACTTTAAATCTTGTAATGCAGCGCAATAAAAATTACAAGTTTAAAATGAACATGGTATTGCCAAAGGAAATACCCTACTCTAATGCCTATTGGTTAAATCAACCACATAGCGCAAATATGTACGAAGTTGCTGATCAACAAATGATTGGCTTGCCTGAAACTCCTCGACTGTTGAAAGCAAAATTTCTGATGGAGATGGGCAAAGAGGCAATTGAATTTGATTTGGATATTGCCCATAAATTCGAAGATCCTATTAAAGGAGAGATCTTCCGTCCTTTGGAGATTATCCCACCGGTATCTCTCGCACTTGATAATAAAGCCTATATTTTCGGAAGCAACATTTCTAAGGAAATAAGAGTTACGATTAAAGCTGGTCAACAAGAAAGCGTAAATGGTTTTTTGTCTTTGAAAATGCCTCCAGGCTGGAATTGCAAACCTGCCATGCAGTCTTTTACAACTCAAAAAAAGGGAGAAGAACAAATTTTTACTTTTGAGTTGTTTCCTCCAAAGCATGCAGATCAAGGGGAAATTCTTGCGTTTGCCAAAGTAAATGGAATGGAATATAGCAAAAGGATGACGAGCATTCATTACGATCATATTCCAACCCAAATGGTATATCAGGAATCATCATCAAAAGTTAGTAGGGTTGATTTGAAAAGTGAAAACAGAAAGATCGCTTACATCATGGGCGCAGGTGACGAAATTCCACAAAGTCTAAAACAAATTGGATTCGATGTGACGGTACTTGAAGACAAAGATATCACGTCAGCAAATCTCAAAAAGTTCGATGTTGTAATCATGGGTATCAGAGCTTATAATGCAGTTGAAAGATTGAAAGTGCTCCAGCCCCGATTGTACGAATTTGTTGAAAATGGAGGTACGATGATTGTTCAGTACAACAACAATTTTGATATGTTTCTGGAAGAATTGGCGCCTTTTAAAATGAAATTGTCTCGAGATAGGGTGACAGATGAAGAAACTGAAATGAGGTTTTTGAACAAAGATCATATGGTATTAAAATCACCAAATTTGATTAGTACCGCTGATTTCGACAACTGGGTGCAAGAGCGTGGATTGTACTTTCCAAGTGAATGGGATCCTAAAATGGAAGCCATACTTGCATGTAACGATCCGGGAGAACCTTCTAAAAATGGAAGTCTGCTCATCGCGCCTTTTGGGAAAGGGTATTACATTTATACGGGGCTTTCATTCTTCAGGCAATTACCTGCGGGAGTGCCAGGCGCTTACAGACTTTTTACCAACATGATCTGCTTGAAGCAGAAAAATCAGGGTAAAAAAGCCAAACAAAGCTAATGTAGCTGCTAGGTCTTTTATAGCAGCAATAGTCTTACTAATTTGAAAATTTGCTTATTTATTTACCTGTAAGGTTAACTGCGGAAATTGAAAATACGGTGGAATCAATAAATTTGATTTATGTATCGTCAATTTTCAAATTTAGTATTTAGCTAATATCATTTTTTTCTTCTATACTTTTGACGATATAAATAATGTTTCGCAAAAAACGCTGGAAGCGTCTATTTCAAACGGAATAATGTGAAAACATTTTATCAATAACTATGAATTCTGGATATTATTCCTGACTTAACAAGATTTTTAAATTTAATTAATGAAACTACTTAGAAATTACTTATCGCTGTTGCTGTTGTTTTTGGCTTTGCATGTTGAAGCCCAGATTGTCGAAGGCACACCCTGTACGGCAACTTGTATGGACCCTAACAAGTCTCAGTTAACCGGCCGTCAGCCCA
>JBMOJB010000391.1:0-1784 GCA_049316985.1 Saprospiraceae bacterium
GGTGCGGTAGCTCAGTCGGTAGAGCAAAGGATTGAAAATCCTTGTGTCGGGGGTTCGATTCCCTCCCACACCACAAATATAATCAGAGTTAATGTCTTGTACATTAACTCTTTTTTTTGTTTGCATCAAAATCTTTTTTTTTGCGTTATAGAAAATATGGATATCACAATTGTCGTACCGCTATATAATGAAGAAGAATCTTTGCCGGAATTACTGTCCTGGATTGAAAGGGTAGTGCTTGTTAATCACTTCACCTACGAAGTAATTATGGTAGATGATGGAAGCAATGATTCATCGTGGGAAATTATCCAGCAATTAAGCGCTCAAAACCCAAATGTGCATGGGATAAAATTTCGCAGAAATTACGGTAAATCAGCTGCCCTTCATATTGGATTCCAAGCCGCGTTAGGTGACGTGGTTATCACAATGGACGCCGATCTTCAGGATAGTCCGGACGAAATTCCCGAACTGTACCGCATGATTAAAGAAGATGATTTTCATTTGGTGAGCGGCTGGAAACAAAAGCGATATGACCCATTATCTAAAACGATACCTACCAAATTATACAATTGGGCCACCCGCGCCTTGCATGATGTACACTTACATGATATCAATTGCGGCCTCAAAGCATACAAAAATGAGGTTGTAAAAAACATTGAGGTCTATGGTGAAATGCATCGCTACATTCCCATTATTGCCAAATGGGCTGGATTTACCAGAATTGGAGAAAAAGTGGTCCAACATCAGGCCAGAAAATACGGAGTTACTAAATTCGGACTGGAAAGGTTTATGTTTGGCTTACTCGACTTATTATCTATAACCGTCGTAGCTCGATTCGGAAAGCGCCCTATGCACTTTTTTGGCACTTTCGGTGTGATCATGTTTATGATTGGGCTGATGGCAGTAACTTTTCTTGGAATTGACAAAATGGTTAGCTTGTATGTAGGAGAAAAAGCACCATTGGTAACTACCCGACCTTGGTTTTACATTGCTTTGACCACTATGATATTGGGAACACAACTTTTCTTGGCTGGTTTTCTGGCGGAACTAATTGCAAGACAAAATCCGGATAAGAACAATTATGAAATTGAAAAAAAAATATAAATAATTAGCTTGAAGTAGAATTAAGTCTTCTAAAAAAAGTTTGAAAATCTTCAGATTTAAATATTTTTTTATCTTTACATCCTATAAAAATACTACCACACTTAAATTTTATTGAAATGAAAATGCACGAATTAGTAGATCGCTTCACATCACAACTCGAAGAAGCGCTTGAAATAGGAAAAAATGCAGTTATTAATAAACCCAAAGGTACCATCCGCAATGTTTATGTAAGTGGTCTGGGAGGATCAGGGATCGGTGGAAATTTTGCCCAAGAGTTCATTCGCAATGAAGCTAAAATTCCGTATGTTGTAGGCAAATCATACGACATTCCGAATTGGGTTGGAAAAAACACCTTGGCGATAGCCTCTTCCTATTCCGGTAATACGGAAGAAACATTGTCCGCGTTCGACGCACTACTTAAAACAGGTGCAAAAATTATTTGCGTTTCTTCGGGAGGAAAATTAATAGAACTGGCTAAACAACATAAACTTGATTATGTACAAGTCCCTTCTAACTGGCCATCTCCACGAGCTTGTCTGGGATATTCCGTAGTTATGCAACTAAGCATTCTCAACAAAATGAGAATCATCTCCAATAAATCTCTGAAGCAAATGGATTCATCCATTGCCCTACTCAAAAGAGAAGAAGAAGATATCAAAAAACGTGCTTTAAAAGTTGCT
>JBMOJB010000392.1:0-1780 GCA_049316985.1 Saprospiraceae bacterium
GTAGCTCTTCTAAAGCTATATTTTCAAATATTTTTTGGTTGACAATTTTTTCTACTTTTTCTATTTCCTCATCGCTTACCTTTTGGAAGTGTGAAATGTCAAAGCGCAGATATTCGTCATTTACCAAACTCCCTTTTTGGTTTACATGAGCGCCTAAAACGTCTTTTAGGGCAGCATGAATAAGATGTGTGGCACTGTGATTGGCTGAAATGGCTTGCCGTTTGGTCTCGTTTACTGATGCGATAAAAACAGCTTCGATGTCCACTGGCAGAGAATCAGTTATATGAACCGGAAGGTTGTTTTCTTTTTTTGTTTCCGTGATTTTAATTTGTTGGTCGCCACTGGTAATAATTCCAGTATCTCCTACTTGTCCGCCACTCTCAGCATAAAATGGAGTCTTATCAAATACAAGCTGATAATACCCCTTGGCTTTGGTTTTTACTTTACGGTATTTAGTAATTTTAATTTCACAGGATAGTTGATCATAGCCAACAAATTCTGTGGAATCAATTTCTCGAAGTACAATCCAATCTTCAGTATCTATAGCTGTTGCATTGCGTGCTCTATTTTTCTGAGCATCCATCGCGGTATCAAATTCAAGTTGATTAATATGCAGGTCTTTCTCACGTAATATGAGTTGGGTTAAGTCAAGCGGAAATCCAAAAGTGTCGTAAAGTTCAAACGCAACGTTTCCGCTAATTTCCTTTTGTCCTTCAGGGCTTTTTTTAATAACGTCATCTAATTTCCGCAATCCAATTTCAAGCGTTTTTAGAAATGCATTTTCTTCTTCCAAAATTACCTTTGCAACAAAATCTTCCTGATTTTTTAATTCAGGGAATACATTCTTAAATTGCTCAGCTAGGATAGGAACTAAATGGGTTAAAAATGGCTTTTTGAAATCTAAAAACTGAAACCCATAGCGCACCGCACGTCGCAAGATGCGTCGTATTACATATCCCGCCTTTACATTCCCAGGTAACTGGCCATCGGCGATGGCAAAGCTAATGGTACGAATATGATCTGCGATTACACGCATTGCTATGTCGCTTATTTCTGAAGCTTCCTTTTTTACAACTATTGAAGCGCCAGCCTCCTTCATTACGTATTCATCTTCTGAATTTTTGGTTATGGTTGGATTGCCTCCATAATGAATGCCACTCCAACTTGAAACTTGCTGGATCGTAGGTTGGAAAATGTCGGTATCGTAGTTGGAGGTTTTTTCTTGTAATACACGCACCAACCTTTCAAAGCCCATACCCGTGTCTACATGTTTAGCAGGCAAAGGCTGTAAACTGCCATTGGCTAAACGGTTATATTGCATAAAAACGTTATTCCAAATTTCAATAACTTGAGGGTGGTCATTGTTAACTAATTTACTGCCATCAATTTCCTGTCTTTCGATATTAGATCTACAATCCACATGTATTTCACTACATGGTCCACAGGGCCCTTGGTCGCCCATTTCCCAGAAATTATCTTTTTTATTGCCTTTTAATATTCGCTCAGGAGCGATGTATTGTTTCCAAAAATTGAAAGCCTCTTCATCCAATGGCAAACCTTCTTTATCGTCTCCTTCAAATACAGTTACATATAATCGGTCTACAGGAATTTTAAATACTTCTGTTAGTAATTCCCAACTCCAGCCGATAGCTTCCTTTTTGAAATAGTCGCCAAAGCTCCAATTTCCGAGCATCTCAAACATCGTATGGTGGTAAGTATCAATTCCTACCTCTTCCAAATCATTATGCTTTCCACTCACGCGAAGGCACTTTTGGCTATC
>JBMOJB010000393.1:0-1771 GCA_049316985.1 Saprospiraceae bacterium
CTAAAGGCAAAACGGCCGAAGAAATAGCAGATCTTCTTGGCTTATCGATTGAATCTGTTCGGGAAGTTATTAAACATTAGTAGAATTACTTGGAAAAAAAATGTACCACACCGAAAATAGTAGATACATTAATCAAACATTGACGCGCTATGAAAAAGCATTTGTTCGTAATTCATTGTCAGAATCAGGATTCGGAGGATTTTTTGATTGACAGGATTTTATTATTTCTTCGAAAAAACTTCTTTGACGATATCACGTGATCTTAGTAATCCTAAAATCCTCTAAATCCTGATTCTGACCATGTTCAAATGAAGAAATCAATTGCTAAAAGCAAAAAAGCGCAACACATTGTTCACCAATGTATTGCGCTTTACTTTTGTGATTCGGACAGGATTCGAACCTGTGACCTACTGCTTAGAAGGCAGTTGCTCTATCCAGCTGAGCTACCGAACCAACGGCTTCTGATATAGGCTTTCCCTACACCGCTTTTATAGAATTTTTCACGTTTCCGTGCTGATTCTCGATCCAAATGTTCTTCAAAAAAAAATAATTCCCAAGGAATATATCCCTTTGTTGAAAAAGTATAACCACTATTGTGTTCAGCTGAGTTACCGAACCAATCACACCGAAGGTGTAATGCTTTTTCAAAAGCGGTGCAAAGTTAAGATTATTCATTGAATATTCAACTTTAATTCAGAAAAAAACTTGAAGTTTGCACTTACTTATGAAAATGAACAAAAATACAGCGGTTATTGACCTCGGAACCAACACTTTTACCATGCTGATTGCCAATTGTGATGACAATGGAAAGTTCCAGATCATCTACCACGAGCGCCATTATGTCAAATTGGCCGAAGATGGAATCGCACTGATTGGCGAGCACCCCTACCAGCGGGCGATGGTTACCATGATAGGTTTTAAAACTGCGATCGACAAATATGGCGCTACCGCGGTGAAAGCACTGGGTACGGCGGCGCTGCGAACAGCGAGTAATGGCAAAATGCTGGTAGAGGACATCTTCAGCCACACGCAAATCGCAGTGAATATCATAGAAGGCGATGAAGAAGCTGACCTGATCTATGAAGGTGTGCGCTACGCCTACCCTATGGATACTTCCAACCAGCTCATTATGGACATTGGCGGCGGTTCTGTAGAATTCATCATCGCCAATGCAAACGAAAAAATATGGGCGCAGAGTTTTCCTATCGGCGTGGCAGTACTGAAAAAGAAATTTCATCACCTCGATCCGATCGGTAGCGACGAGATCAGGGCCATCGAAAGCTACCTGAACGATACCTTACAGCCTCTATTTGAAATAAGCAAACAATACCCTTGTAATACACTGATTGGCGCATCCGGTACTTTTGACGTGCTGGAAAACATTTTCCTGAAAGAACAATTGAGTCCGCTGGCATCCATTGTCGAAGTGGCTAATAGCGATTTATTCTACAAGATTATGGCGAAATCAACCTCGGCAGAACGATATGCGATGGAAAATATACCGCCCGAGCGGGTAGAAATGATCGTAGTAGCAATGGTGTTGATACAGTTTGTGCTCAAATCATTTCACATCGAAAAGATCGGCATTTCTAAATACGCGATGAAGGAAGGTATGATGAGTTTGTTGGCAAAAGGGGATTAATTCTCTTTTCTTTTTTCCGGTTCATTCTGATAAAATACTTGTCCTATGCGATGAATGTGGTCGATCAGGTCCGGATTGGAAATCTTTCTTTGTTGTGAAAGATCGATTTTATAAGGCTCACAATTATTT
>JBMOJB010000394.1:0-1748 GCA_049316985.1 Saprospiraceae bacterium
CAGTCGATTAAGAAAAGAGCTTTTCAAGTGATTTCTGAACATTTGTTCAGTAGATGCTGAATTTATTATTCAAACTTTGTTGCAATATTCAAAATGCAACAAAATGAAAAAATCAGTTTTATTATTGGGAATAGTTAGTCTTCTAACAAACGCCGTATTCGCTCAAAGTGAACAAAAGGAAAGCAAATTTAGTATTGAAACAGACCTTCTATGGCCGTTTTTAGTACAAACAACCAGGACACATTTCACCGTTAAACTCTGGCAAAAAGGAAATTTGCGGGGTGATGTTTACGCAGGGGTAAACATAGATTTCCCAAGAGATCGTGAAACTGAAGGTCGTTTTGCCGACTACAGCCTTGCAACTGGTTACAGACAATACTTTTGGAAAGGACTGCATTTGGAATTTTCACAGACAACCGGACTTGGCGTTTTACAAAATCACGTAAAGACCGGAAAAACATATAACAGCTTTGATTGGTTAATCAGCGGCTACATAGGATACAAGTTTGAATTTGCAAAAAAGAAAATGTATGTGCTTCCTCAGTTTGGTATTGCTGGAGTAATATACAAATCTAACCCCTGGCCCATTTATGAGGATAAAAAGCTTACTAAAGAAGTGGGAGAATCTCTATTCTTATTAGGTTCATTAAGATTCGGATATAATTTTTAAAAAAAAGTGATGGAACGAAGAGACTTTATCATAAAAGCTGGCATGACATTAACAGCTGCAACATTTTTGCATTCGATGGCCGGTTGTGCTAAACATAGTAGTAATCCTATTTCTTTGGTTAAAGAAAAAGAGGAAAAATACAAAAAAAGGCCGAATCCTGATCTTTTTCCTCAGCCCGTAATGAAAGCAATTGCTGTGGGAATAAATGCTCCGAGCCCGCATAACACGCAAAGCTGGAAGTTTAAAATCGTCAATGATGAAACCATGATGTTTTATGTAGACAGGAATAATCTGCTTCCTGCGACAGATCCACCATCTCGACAAATTCATATTGGCGCGGGTTGTTTCATCGAAACACTGGTCATTGGAATTACGCAATTCGGTTACTATGCTGATGTTTCCTATTTCCCAGAAGGTTATGAAAATTCAGCCGACTTTGGTATTAAACCCGTTGCTGAAATTCGAATCAAAAAGCACGATAGTAAAGTAGATCCGCTTGCGGCATATATTCTCGACAGACAAACCAGCAGAAAACCCTCCACTGGAAGCTTGGTATCACAATCAACTTTCGAGGAAGTCGTGGCTTTCTCGGGTAAAACGCATGCAACTATTCGCTTTTATAATCAGAATCTGTCAGCTTTCAAATCATTATTTTTCAAAGGTCTAGATATTGAATTTCGCACCCGTAGTGCAAATGAGGAAACACGACTACTCTTTCGATTTTCCGAAGAGGAACGCGCTTTGAAGCGAGACGGACTGAGTTTACCCCAATCGGGTTTTGACGGATTTTTGTCACCCCTGGTTGAAAAATCTTTAAAAAATGGAGATCCTAACGTTTGGCATTCTCCAAATACAATCGATAAATCATTAAAATCATTAAAAAAATCCATTGATACTACAAAAGGGGTTGTCTTGTGGATTACGGAATCGAATACTGTTTCCGATTGGATCGAAAATGGCAGAGATTATGTGCGTTTCAGTTTAGCGGCAATTGCCAAAGACTTATATTTGCATCCATATAATCAAACCATTCAAGAATATCCTGAAATGGATCTGCTAAGAGCAGACCTTGATAAAC
>JBMOJB010000395.1:0-1690 GCA_049316985.1 Saprospiraceae bacterium
CAGCGGTGTGTGGATAGTGTACAACTTTCAACGCAAAGCTTGCGTACTTTTGCTTTTTCAAAAGCCAGAAGCGAAATTGCAATAGGTGCCAGTGATCGAAATATTTACCTGATTGACAGCAATACGCTGACATTGAAGTCGGTGATTAATGATGCGCATCAGAATTCGGTATTCAGTATCGCATATTCACCCGATAGCCGCAGATTGTTAAGTGGTGGGCGCGATGCAATGTTGAAAATGTGGGATGTTGAAGATGGGTTTTCCCAGCTTCATGGTCTGCCTGCTCATTGGTACACGATTAATTCTATTGCTTTTCACCCGCTGGGGCATTTTTTCGCCACAGCGAGCCGTGATAAAACGATAAAAATCTGGGATGCGAAAAGTTGCGAATTGTTAAAAGTAATAGATACGATTCGCTATGGTTGTCATGCGAGATCTGTAAATTCGCTTTTCTGGTCAGATTTCAATTACTGGCTGGTGTCTGGAAGTGACGACAGATCGCTCATGATTTGGGAGATGATCGAGTAGATTCTAAACTCAAAGTCAGCACAATTCAATTTCTAAAATTAGAAATTGAGTACATATGAAAAACAATAAAATAGTAGAAATACCCAGTGTGTTTCTGCTGCAATAACAACCATGATAAACTGGAAAACTGTACCTGCTGTGAGGATGCTCGTGCCATTGTGCTTCGGTATTTTCTCAGCGGTGATCCTACCCGATTATTTTTCATTTTGCCTTATTGGCAGTATTTTCGTTTTGCCGTTCTTGATCGTTTTGGCAGTAAAAGAAAAGATCAATTACCAATTCAGGTGGTGGTTCGGCATCCTCCTGAGTATTTTTTGGTTCCTTGTTGGATATTATTCGGTGGGGAATCATGATGACTTCTACCAGGCACAATTTTATGCAAAATTTGTTTCGAGTAAGGAAGAAAATAGGCTACTTCTGCAAATAGACGATCTACCTGTTTTAAAAAACAAGATTAAATTATACGCTAAGGTGCTGGAGTGCAATGGGCAGAAAGCGAGAGGTAATCTGTTGTTGTACGTTGATACTACAGCTCAAAACAAACAACTGGAATATGGTGATATTGTAGAGGTTGTCTCTCAGCTTCAAGCCATTGAAGGACCTAAGAATCCCAATGCTTACGACTTTCAGAATGTAATGAAATTGAAGAATGTTCGTTTCAGTGGATATTCTAAGGCTGAGAATATTAGCTTATTGGCTAAAAATAGAGGCAATTTCCTGATGCACCTTGCCTATCGAGCCCAGAAAAAGTTGCTGGAGGTGCTGTCAACATATATTCGCGATCCGAATGCCTTTAGTGTGGGCTCGGCGCTTATTCTGGGCTATCGGAGTGATATCTCTGAAGAGCTGACTCAAGCCTATGTGAATACAGGTGCCATGCATGTATTGTCTGTGTCTGGACTACATGTCGGATTGGTAGCTTCGCTTTTTGGCTGGATCATTGGACGGTGGAGAAATGGGAAACGATACTGGAAAATCACAGAAGTGCTGCTGCAAGTGCTATTTGTATGGGGATTTGCGTTGATTACTGGTGCAAGTTCCTGCGTATTGCGAGCCGCAGTGATGTTTAGTTTTACAATAATAAGCCGCGCTTTTTCTCGCGATGCCAATACCTATAATTCCTTGATTGCATCGGCATTTTTTCTTTTGTTGTACAATCCTT
>JBMOJB010000396.1:0-1687 GCA_049316985.1 Saprospiraceae bacterium
CAGCGGTGTGTGGATAGTGTACAACTTTCAACGCAAAGCTTGCGTACTTTTGCTTATTCACGGGAAAGAAACGAAATTGCAATCGGATCCAGTGATCGGAATATTTACATTGTTGACAGCAATACACTCATTTTGAAATCGGTGATTCATGATGCACATCAAAATTCTGTTTTTAGCGTTGCTTATTCACCTGACAGCAGTAGATTGCTAAGCGGAGGTCGGGATGCGATGTTGAAAATGTGGGATGTTGAAGATGGTTTCTCACAGCTACATGGCCTGGCAGCGCATTGGTACACGATCAATTCGATTGCTTTTCATCCTAAAGGCCATATTTTCGCTACTGCAAGTCGCGATAAAACCATAAAAATCTGGGATACTAAAGGCTGTGAATTGTTGAAAGTAATTGATACTATTCGCTATGGCTGCCACACGAGATCCGTAAATTCCCTTTTTTGGTCTGATTTTAATTGCTGGCTGGTTTCGGGAAGTGATGATCGCTCGTTAATGATCTGGGAAATTCTTGATTAATTAGTAGAAAAAATTAGCATTATCTCCTTTGAGGAGGACTTAGAAATATTATTGAAAAACAAAAAACATAGCTGCAATACAATCTGTACTTCAGCTGTAATTATTGCCATGATTAACTGGAAATCTGTACCTGCGTTTCGCATGCTTACGCCTTTGTGCATAGGTATTTTATTGGCTGTGCTACTGCCTTATTATTTTTTATTTTGCTTCATTTTTAGTATTTTACTGCTGCCCCTCTTGATTTTATTGGCAAAAAAAGAACAAGTTTCTCATCAGAACCGATGGTGGTTTGGTGCTATCCTAAGTATTTTTTGGCTTTTGATTGGCTACAACACTGTAGGCAATCATGATGATTTCTACCGGGAACAATTCTTTGCAAAATATGTCTCTGAGCATGATGAAAATAGGCTGTTGCTTCAGATTGATGAGCTTCCAGTTTCAAAAAGCAAGATCAAGTTGTATGCAAAAGTATTGGAATGCAATGGATATAAAGCAAGAGGGAATTTACTTTGTTATCTTGACACAACAGCCTATTGTAAACAAGTAGCGTATGGAGATATTATAACGATTTCAGCAAAAATACTACCCATCCAAGCTCCCGGAAATCCCAATGCTTATGATTTTCAGAATGTGATGAAGCTGAGAAATGTTCGTTTCAGTGCATTTCCGCACGCTGAAAAAGTACTTGTGGTTGCCAAAGGCAGCGGAAATCCATTGATGCATCTGGCTTATGAGATCCAGGATTCACTTTTGAATGTACTCACAAAATACATACATGATCCAGACGCGTTAAGTGTGGGTTCGGCCCTGATTCTGGGCTATCGCAGTGATATATCTGAAGAAGTTACGGAGGCTTACGTCAATACCGGTGCGATGCACGTGCTTTCTGTTTCGGGGCTTCATGTCGGTCTTGTTGCCACTTTGTTTGGGTGGATCATTGGTCGTTTGCGCAATGGGAAGCGCTATTGGAAGTTTATTGAAGTAATACTTCAGTTGTTTTTTGTTTGGGGTTTCGCTTTGATTACCGGTGCAAGTTCCTGTGTTTTGCGAGCGGCGGTCATGTTTAGTTTTGGTATCGCAGGCAAAGCATTTTCCCGCGATGCAAATACCTATAATTCCTTGATTGCATCGGCATTTTTTCTTTTGTTGTACAATCCTT
>JBMOJB010000397.1:0-1685 GCA_049316985.1 Saprospiraceae bacterium
GCTTGTTTTGTCGCCACCCCTACATGTTTATCAACAACTTCACCATTTTTTAAGATCAAAATAGTCGGGATACTGCGTACGCCGTATTTAGTGGAAACGTTCGGATTGCTGTCAACATCAACTTTTCCTACGAGAACTTTCCCTTTTAATTCCTCAGAAAGCTCGTCAATAATCGGACCTACCATACGGCAAGGGCCACACCATTCAGCCCAGAAGTCGATGACGGTAACACCTTGATTATCGATTGCTGTTTCCTGAAAATTTACATCTGTGAATTGAAATGCCATTACTTTTTTTTTAAGTGATAAATAGAAAATAGAAACAACTAAGCTCCTATTTTGGTTCAAATTTACGCAAGAAATTTTAGCTTCGGATATTTTTTAAACTTTCTTTCAGATATTTTTAATTTTGCAATGTCAATCATCAAAAAAATGATGAAATTGTCGCTTCTCGAGAACATGCTCAAATGCAGGTTTTGCGAAAGTGCAGGAAGAAATTCCTAACCATGAGGCACACACCATGAATTTAAAAACGATGGGTTACCAAATCTGGAGATCTACAAATTGTGAGATACGGTGATCTCGCAATTCAGATTTAAACCTATCAACCGGATGATTTATGAAACAAATTTGAAGCCCTAAGCATTTTATCCCATCATGAATTTACAAGAAAAAATTATTGAGGCCATTAGCACGAAGCTGGAACATGAAAAAGACTGGAGGGATAAATTAGCGACAACGCTCCATCTTTCAAAAAGCACTATTTATAAGCGGCTCAATGGAATTACGCCTTTTACTCCCGAAGAAATAGGAATACTAATCACTGAATTTGGGATTTCATTTGATGGAATCGTACTGCAAGAACACAATAATCGCGTCATTTTTAAAGTCCCGCCAACCCATCAGCGCATTTCCAATTTTGATGAATACCTGACCGGAATAGAAAATACTTTTAGACCCGTTGAGCAATTTGACAATGTACAGGTTTTCATAATGACAAGGGATCTTCCTCTTTTCTATTATTTCAAAGATGTTGACGTTGCTTTGTTCAATTTGTACGTGTATGGACGATTTATGTGGGAGCTCGATAGTTGCCTGAAACATCCCTTTTCTTTGAACAATATGTACCTTATCCCTGATATTCAAAAAAAAATCAGCACGATTTGGGACAAATATGCCGAACTTGACACGGTTGAATATTGGCAATCCAATGCCTTGGATGTAACGCTTCATCAGCTTCAGTATTTTTGGGAAGCAGGCGCAATCCCTGCAGAAGAAGCTTTTCGGGTGCTGGATGGTCTGGCCCGTATAATTTCCTATGCAAAAAACATGACTTTACTCGGATTCAAAAATCTCAATGATAAAACAAAAGGCGGTGACGTAGAGTTGTATCACAATCGCATTATGAGTGCAGAAAATATTATTTTGGCAAGAACAGATGGACAAGAGACACTACACATAATCCTGGACCCTTCTAGATTTATTGTTACATTCGACCCAATGATGACGCGAACTGCACAAAATACCATTTCACTGGCTCGAAAAAATGCGTACTTTCTCGGTGAAGGATCTGGAAATGCCAGAGAAGAATTTTTCAACGTAATGAATCGAAAAATCGAGCAGCTGAAGAAAAAAATTGAACTGGCTACACAAGTGATTGGATTCTAAAAACAATACATAATCAAT
>JBMOJB010000398.1:0-1675 GCA_049316985.1 Saprospiraceae bacterium
TTCGAATCTGTTGTCAGTGATAAATCAAATGGCTCATTATAGTCTGGAAATGGCAACAATAGTTCTCCACCTAGTGCACTTTCACAAGGGGCTTGATAAGTATGTAGAAAAATCTTTGTCCCGCATACATCTTCAACAAAGGCTTCATAAGCGGGATAAGATTTGCCTATTACTCTTCCACTAATATTAACTGTTTTATTGCTCGAAGTATAATACCAACCTAATTCTAAGTACCATTCTATATCAGGAGCTGGTGTAAATAGCGGGTTCGATCCTTCAAAAAACATTGAAGTGAAAAAAATGCCATTAGATTTGCGACATCGTCCAAATCCAGAAGATGAACCGAGAACAGTAACTTCATGACCTGCGTATATAATTGGTATTTGAAGAGGAAAAGTTATTATGTCTCGAACGCAAAAAGGATAACCTTTTGTTGTACTATTAAAGGTTTTTGCTATGTCTTGTTTTTCGACTGGCTCCTTATCTAGTTGAATTGAGAGAGATTGATGAATTCTTGCTGTTGCACCGCTTGGATTTGGAGTACTTGTTGAATTCGAATTAGCAAGAGAAAAGCCCCGATTGTCTCCCTCAAAGCTATTTCTAGCCCTGTGGATATTCCAAAATATGGGAAAGTGACCAAACCTGTCCCAAGGAGCAAATGATCTATGCATTATTTTGTACTTATACGGAGGTAAAGGGTCGGCTTGCACGTTTTGGATGGTTGTTTCAGGTGTTGCGGTATTAGAAGTATTCAAATTATATTTTGTTTTTATGAATACAATATCATAATCTGTCACGATAGGGTTTTCCCATATATGTACCCAAGCTGCATTTGTTGCATTATTGAAAGCATTAGTCTGATCGGAAAAAAGGGATGCTGTGCAGTAATTTTTATTTTTTGTAATGATAGCTTTATGCCCTGCAGCTGCCCAATCGCTAAGCTCTTGACCAAAATTATAGGTTAATCCATCAATTACAATTGATAAATTTGCAAAATCTAATACTGAAGAAGATCTATTTCCGTTGACGTCATTATTTCTTAATGCTGATTCTGTTGCAGTGCATAGGCAATTTTGATCTTCGGTAGCGATGGAATTCGTAACTTGACCAGCAAAAATTGGCTTAAATCCCAAATTTTGTAATTCGCTCAGCACGTTAGATGCGGAAATACAATCGGAACATTGAGGGGATCCCCTTTGATGAGCACCCGGGATGCAACAGGCTGTGTACTTGCCAAACTTAGTACTAATATACTTAAGCCCTTCGCTTTCCAACGCTATTCGGTCTGATGGAGATTTGTATAGTGCATTTAAAGTTTCAAATTTATTTTTTACAGATTTTTCGAAGGTTTTTACAATTAGTGGATCAAAGCAATTTGTTAGCCAATTTTGTGGTAGTTTCAATTCAATGAAATATTTACTTTCTCCGGTCTCTGATATTTGATTGGCAAGTAAAATATAATAGGGACTTTCAGAACCAGCAATAGCGCTTGCCTTAGCAAGAAAATTTTCTGTTTTTTCGATCATTGAATTATAGTGAATATAAAATCCAAAATAAAGAACCTTGAAGTCTGCTGAGAATTCAGGCGGCAAGGAGTCAATTACTTGACAGGAGATTGCTTCTAAATTTGAAACATCAATGTTTAGTTGTTGCATATCTCCAATTACTTTATAGC
>JBMOJB010000399.1:0-1665 GCA_049316985.1 Saprospiraceae bacterium
GCCTGAAAGCGATTCCCGAATTTCGCTCGAACAGTTGGTGATGTTTACAACAGAACGGAAGCACTAGGAATTTGTAGTTAAAGGTATTTCTTAGGCCATTCTAAATAAAGTCATCAACTCAATAATTTTCGAAATATGAAGACTGTTTTTACTGCTCTTTTAACAATTATTCTTAGCTTTTCAGGATATACTCAATGGACCTCTCAGACCAGTGGCACCAATAAATCACTGTTTACAGTATGCTTCACAGATTCCTTGGTTGGGTATGCCGCTGGTTCTAATGGTACTATAATAAAGACTTCAAATGGAGGTCAGACCTGGACAATTCTAAACAGCGGAATAACAAGCCAAATAAATTCTATTTATTTTACTGATGCAAATTCTGGTTACGCGGTTGGAGTTCACGGGGTTATCCTAAAAACTAACGATGCGGGCAACAATTGGGTTTCTATACCTAGTGGAACCATGGAAGATTTGTGGTCTATCTATTTTATCGGTTCCGAGATAGGTCATATAGCCGGAACTTTTACAATTTTAAGTACAAACAATGCAGGAACTACATGGACAAAACAAGATGTTGGGATTCAATATCCGCTTTCAATTTTCTACACCGATATCAATACAGGTTATATTGTCGGAGGATCAGGCAGGATGCTTAAAACAACAAATGGCGGAATCTCATGGTCTACACTTTCGATTATAACAATCCACACTTTGTACTCAATATTTTTTACAGATTCAAATACTGGATATGTTGTTGGGGAAAGTGGAACGATTTTAAAAACAATAAACGGTGGAAAAAATTGGTCATTTTTATCAAGTGGCACATCTCACCTTTTACATTCTGTATATTTTACGAGTGCCAATACAGGATATGCGGTAGGAGGAGGGTATAATTCAGGCCTCATTCTGAAAACTGTCAACGGGGGTGTAAATTGGGAAGAATCATTGTCAAAGGCATCAGAAGGCCTTGAGTCGATTTACTTTGTTGATGAAAACATTGGTTATGCGGTTGGTGATAAAGGGATTATCGTGAAAACTACTTCCGGAGGGACAGGAAACAGCAACAGCCTAGATCCTTTGCAGCAAATTGATTCCCAGAACCTTTCCATTTACCCTAATCCAGTAACCCAAAAACTATATTTTAAGAACTTAGTAGGGCCGGCAATGGTTGAAATATATAATTATGAAGGAAAACTCCTTATCCGGGGAAACGACGTTGAGAATTGTATTGACGTTGAGAGCCTGACAAGTGGGTTATATTTCATTAAAACAACAGATCAACACAAATTGTTGATCAACAAGATTTTCATCAAACAATAATTCACTGCAATCAAGAACAAAATAACAGTATATGGAATTAATCAATACGACCGTTAACAGTGACTTCGTCCCATACAGTACAATTGTATAATACCAACAAAAGTTGCACCAATGTTCACTTAACTTTAAAAGGCTTAAAGGCTATCCGGATTCAAATTTCAATGCCTTAAGACGCTGAAGTGCCTTGTTCATTGCATCGCATCCATGAGTTTACTTGTTCAAATGTTCACTTGTCCTTTTTTTTTAAATTCAATCTCTGTTATTCCTACATCTTTTAATCCCCATATTCCCACAAAATGAAAACCATCTTTGCGACAATAATTTCCCTGGTAATTACTATAT
>JBMOJB010000400.1:0-1656 GCA_049316985.1 Saprospiraceae bacterium
GAACATACTCCTTTTAGGTAGTAGTGATGCTCATCAATCCTGAATCCATCCAAAACAGGTTTCGGAAGCTCCTCCTGTTTAATGCGGAAATCGATCACTCCGGTGCAAATTTTACACTTAAAATGACCGTGTGTTGATGTATCTGCATCGTACCGGATTTCATTGCCTTCAATGTTAAGTGCCAATGCCACACCGGATTGTACGAACAGATTTAATACATTGTAAATGGTTGTCTTAGACAAACCATTTATTTCGTGAATGAGGTCGCTGTAGATCATGTCAACAGTGGGATGATTTCGCTTAGAAACCAAATAGCTCATTATTTTCACGCGCTTCTGTAGAGGCCTAATACCGCTTTTTTGCAGATAAGTAGAAATTTGTAGTTGTTCCATCGTATTTTTCTGAATTCAATACAAATATGGTAGATTTTTTCCATGGAGCAAAATGTCTGAGTAACTGTTTTACAGTTTAGTACGATTTTAAATTACATTTTTATTTTTCGATTATTTTTTGTTAACTTAACAAAAGATATTTGTTTCAATAGTTTTATTTCTATATTTTTGTAATCATTTCAAATTATATTTAAAAATTTAGATATGTGTACATTAGTTGGAAAAAAAGCGCCTTCATTTAAGGCTACTGCTGTTGTAAATGGCAATGATATTGTAAGTAATTTTTCTCTTGATCAATTTGTTGGAGAGAAGTTTGTCCTTTTCTTTTTCTATCCTTTGGATTTTACTTTTGTTTGTCCGACGGAGATTCTTGCTTTTCAGGAAAAATTAGCTGAATTTGAGAAGAGAAATGTTGCAGTTGTAGGCTGCTCTGTTGATTCTGAATTTTCTCATTGGGCCTGGTTGAATACTGAAAAGAATAATGGTGGTATCAAGGGAGTTAAATTCCCATTGGTAGCCGATTTATCCAAAACCATTGCTGAAAATTATGGCGTTCTTGCAGGAGAGTATGAAGTTAATGAAGAAGGACAGTCATCATTTGTTGGTGCACCTGTTGCCTACAGAGGACTCTTTTTAATTGATAAAAAGGGTGTTGTTCGTCACCAGCTTGTTAACGACCTTCCTCTGGGACGGAGTGTAGATGAAGCGATCAGAATGGTAGACGCACTCGTTCATTTTGAGGAATTTGGCGAGGTATGTCCTGCAAACTGGAAGGCCGGTGAGGAAGCGATGACAGCTTCAGCAGCAGGTGTGGCCAGTTATCTTTCAAAACATTGATATTTTGTTCAATTGTGTTGTTTTTTAGCAAATTATAAATTACAAATTTCAAATTAAGATGAAAATCAATCGTTACGAAGACATTTCCCAAATTGAAAGGGAAGCCAAAAGAGATTACATCGACCGTCACTCCGCCTTTGTTTATTGTGATGCAAAAGCTGTAAAGGGTGAAAAGTTCAGGGTTAAAGTTAAAGTAGGAGATGAGTACAAACACCCTGATGATTTTGACCATTACATTAGCTGGGTGCAGCTTTGGGATGGAGAGAAAATGTTGGCGCAGACCACATTTGTTGCCGGAACAATGGGAAGTGCTCCAAGTCAGGTTGAAGTTGATTTGTATATCGTTCCATCCAGAGGCATGAAGCTAATTGCGCATGCATACTGTACGAAACATGGCTTATGGCAGAGCAACGAAGTAACTGTAGAG
>JBMOJB010000401.1:0-1597 GCA_049316985.1 Saprospiraceae bacterium
CGGAAAATTGGCAGCAGCTTTTGTCAAATTAATATTTTAACCCTTAATTCGCATTGTTAATTGATATCCATTTCTAATTTCCAATTGAATAGCGTTTCTGTCTCTCCAATTTTATTGAAATTATTTTTTTGAAGTACTTTGAAAGATGCTATATTTGTTTTGTATGTTGATGCAATAATTGATTTGACAAATGGTTGAGTTTTAGTCCATATAATAATTCCACCTACAATTTCTGTCATAAATCCCTTTCCTTGAAACTCGTCATAAGTTCCATAACCTATTTCTACTTCTCCGGCTGCGTTTGGTTCACCAATCATACATAGGTCACCAATCATTTTGTTTTCAGCTTTTGAAATTGCTGTCCAAAGTGTCGAATACAAATAGTTTTTTGTTTTGTCCGCAACGTTTGGTAAAATTGTTTGTTCAAATGCTTCTTTTAGTTCTGCTGATATTGTCCTCGAAGTTTCATTCAAATTAAGATCAGCTTCCAACGAATTGTCGCATTTTGTGTATTTTACTAACTGCTCGCAAGTCAATGGTTTTAAAATTAGTCTTGCCGTTTCTATCATTTACTTGATTTTTTTTGTGGTGTTCCTGTGTCCATGCAATGACTGCTAACGCTTAGGAATGTTAATCTTTTCCCGCTCCAAAAAAACTCCACTCCCCAAAATCACTCTTTGAAAAGATGATCATTTCATGTTGAACGCAGCCGATGCTTGGATTATGGTAAAATCGAATATCAATCCGTTTAACTGTTGGGCATTATCTTAAAAGTGTAATTGATCCAGTGGCCTTTTTAGTCTTTTGTGCTGGAAATTTATAGGATATTGAATAAACATAAACATCAGAAGTACAGTCTACACCCTTGTATTTTCCATCCCATTCCTCTGATTGATTTGTTGTTTTGAAAACGAGTCCGCCCCATCTGTTAAAAATGAGGAATTCATAATTTTCGGTTTCGCAATTGGTTAAGGGAAAAAAATTGTCATTTGTCCCATCATCGTCAGGAGTAAATATGTTTGGAACGAATAATTGACAATCTTCGACAATGCTGTTGCAATTTATGACTGTGATGGTTTTAAAAATAGTGTCAACTCCACAAGAAAAATTCACAATAGCACGAATGTTATATGTCCCGGTTTTTGAAAATAAATGTTTCGGCGACAATGATGTTGAGGTATTGTTTGCTCCGCTTGAAGGGTCGCCAAAATTCCAATTTACACTTGATTGGGTCGCAGCGCTTAGGATCGAAAATGGAATACTATTTTGAAGGCAAGTGTCATTTGAAGCGATTATTCCAGTGCAGCATTGGCCAATTGATATTGTTCGACAAACTGTTGAAACAGGAAAGCCGGGTTCTTTAAAGCTCACGCAAACTTTATATACTCCAGCGGATGAAAATGTATGTGTCGGGAAAGGTGAGGGACTCAGACCTGTAATAGTAATAGTATCTTTAACTCCACTTGCCGGGTCGCCAAAATTCCAGAAGAAATACGGAGAACTACTTTTTCCGGTTGCTTGAAGCGCTAGACTTGCCGGTACGGCGCAGGTGTCACCAGCCAATTTTATTCCGATAATAGTGGGGTTTATGTTATTG
>JBMOJB010000402.1:0-1579 GCA_049316985.1 Saprospiraceae bacterium
CAACGACTATATTGCTTCTATTTCTTTCCAGAAAAAGAAGCATTCCTTTGCTTATTACAAACCACACCCTTATGAAAAAAATGAAAATGCCATTTCGTTTTTTAAAGAAATAGGGTTTCAAATCACTGAATCTAACGTCTACGATTTGCTGTCGAGCAATTCATTAAAAACAGTAATGAGTTTGAACTCTAGCGTACTTCATGAAGCTATTTTTTTTAAAAAATCGACTGTAAGGTTGCATCAAAAAGACATTTATCAAAACACAGTACCAGTGCATAAAGATTTTCTGTCTCAAAAATTTTGGTCTACTATTTTGAATGTTCACTCGGCTGTTGGCGTTGTTGACAACGTAAATTTACCAATCCTACCAAATCAATTAAGAGAATCCCTGGGATGCTCTTGGGGTAAAAATTAAGAAATATGAAAAACATTATGAATGCGAAATTTTCAATACAAACAGCTAATGAATTGCGACATATTCATTCTGAACATTTTATTCAATTGGCTTCTAAGGTCATGCAAGGTCAAGATGTAGACAATGAATTTCATCAAACTATCAATTTGGCAGAAGTTTTAAATTCACTTAATGCTGAACGTCAATCAGTCGAGATACTAAATAATAAGTTAGTAAAAAACAGTGAAGGAGAATTGGTCGATATTATCATTCCAGTTTATCAAAATGCGTCTTTGACAAAACTCTGTATCGATTCCGTCCTTACTAATCTCAAAGAAATACGAGAATTTTCACCTAGGCTAATAATTATTAACGATTCACCTGATGATGACGAAGTGAATTCTCTACTTAAAGATTTAGCGTTATCGAATCCCGAAATACTTATCATGACTAATACAGCCAATTGTGGATTTGTAAAAAGTGTGAATCGTGGGTTAGCTGTATCAATTAAAGAGGGACGCAATGTAATACTGGTAAATTCAGATACCGAAACGTTTAAGGGAACGTTATCTAATCTTTTAAATGTTGCGTATTTAGACCCACAAATAGGATTTGTAAGTCCACGCTCAAATAATGCGTCGCTTTGTTCTTTACCTCATGCACCGATTTCTAATTTGCCTTGTTCTCCAGAAATAGCCTATGAACGCTGGAAAGAAATAGGATCTACTCTTCCAAAATTTCACTTTACACCGACAGCAATAGGATTTTATATGTTCATAAAGCATGAAATTCTTGCTAACTTTGGAGGGCTTCGTGAGGATTTTGGAGTTGGGTATGAAGAAGAAAATGATTTGGTGATAAGGGCAAATAAAGTGGGTTATCGTGCGGCTCTCGCAAATCATTCTTTCGCGTACCATGCAGGATCAGCGTCATTTAACTTGCTAGATATGGATTTACAGACACATCAAAATGATAATTTAGAAAAAATGTGTGCCGATCACCCAGAATTTTTACCTCTAGTGAGAAGATATGAATCATCAGCTCATTTTAGGGCAGAGGCATTATTATCGGGACTTTTACGTTCGCAATCAGGTTTGATAAGCGTTGTTATGGATCTTTCGGGATTAGGCTGTCCCCCTGTGTCAGAATAGTTGTCATCTTACAGCATATGGAATTCTAAAAGAA
>JBMOJB010000403.1:0-1578 GCA_049316985.1 Saprospiraceae bacterium
ACTTTCTTTTGATGACAATCAAATATTTATCTTGGAACAATGACAATTTCGGGATCTTAACATCGGTTAAAAATCAACGCAGTTGATTAGAAATGTCTTTCAAATTTTCATATCCGTTAAACATAAGCCACAGTAAACCAAATAGAGCCTTTGTTATTGAATATAAACAGCCAGTGGTATTGTGATTTAACTTTTGACTTCAAAAAAACTGAAATGTGTTTTGCCGTACGTACGCATTTCCATAAAATTAGGGTGTTTATCAAAACTGTGATTGGGGTTGTGTTCCAGAACAAACCACCCTTCGGGATTTAAAAGTTCGAATAGAAATATCTTGTCTGGTAGGGTATCTAATGCTGGCATGCCATACGGTGGTCCGGCGAAAATATAATCATACTTTTCCTTACTTGTTTCGATGAATCGAAATACATCCATTTGAAAGATTCTTATTTCATTTTCAACTTTTAGTAGTGCTGCCATTTTTCTTACAAAATTCAGGCAACCGCTGAATTTATCAACATAAGTTACCTGCGTGCAGCCACGTGACAGGAATTCATAACTGTGATTGCCGGTACCTCCAAAAAGATCCAGCATTTTTGTTTCTTCAAAATCTATGTTGTTGTTGAGAATATTGAAAAGACCTTCTTTTGCAAAATCAGTGGTCGGTCGGGTAGGCCAGTCGTCTGCAGGTGGGTTGAATTTTCTGCCTTTGAATTTGCCTGAAATAATTCTCATAGTTTTTATTTTGAAAGTAGAAGATCAGATAATGTCAAAAAATGTATGTACAGCGTAGGTGCCGAAAATATGTTCTTTGTGATATAAAAGGGGTGTATTAGTTTCCATAAAACTCACATTTCGCACATATCTGTAAATCGTATTGTAGAGTTCCGCTTTAGCGTTGATGTGCCCACTTAGCGATAAAGCAATAGTCTCCGAATGTAATTCCAATTGGTTAATGACCAGCATAGTAAAATAGGCAACATCGTCAGCTGTTTGGAAATCATAATTATTCACCAGAAGTAGTTTGGATTGTTGAAATACCAGAACTTGCATTTGATTTTGATGAAAATTGACATACATGGCATTGCCTTCATTATTTTTAGCCTGCTGATAGTATTTACTTATCAAATCACTGAACAAATTTGTAATAGTGGCATGTGGCCATAATTTTTGAAGATATTGATGTAAATCCAGCTTGACAAGATAAATACTAACGATATCTTCGGGACAACGATCAGTTTTTACAATTTCTGTTGCTGGTGAAGCACACACGGAATTCAAGTATGTATACGCATTTTCTTCATAGAAGAGTGCTGTCGGCACTTGGGTGCAAGCTGGAGTTAAGATGCGGATATGCACGCTGTTGAACGACAAATTCAGCATTTTATCGGTGCCCAGCAACAATTCAAGTTCATCTTTTAAGCTAAACAGATCTCTGTTGTGCGCTTCCAAAGCGTAACTTTTATAGCACAGCCACCGGTCATCGTCGTAAATAAGGTAAGTACAAGCAACATCAGAAAGCACCATACTCAATCGGTACCGGTAGCTACTGCTGCTTATCAATTTCTGATCGAAAATATC
>JBMOJB010000404.1:0-1567 GCA_049316985.1 Saprospiraceae bacterium
AGGCCTTTCTCCAGATCTTCTTCCTTTTCTTTTGTAAAAAATTTCTTAAAAAATGACATAAACCCTTCTATTTTGATGGTGTATTAGATGCTGAAATCAATTTGGACAAGCACATACAGAAAACAAAAAAATGGCTTTCCTTTGTTACCAAAGAAAAGCCAGATTTATATTGTATAACCCTTGTCAAATTCAAGGCAAGGAATTACTTCGCGGAGAAGAAATCCTTAGCTTTATCTTTATGAATAATTTGCTCTTTGAAGGTGTAATTTCCAGTAAGAGGATTTTTAACGCTCTTGATTACTTTTACGTGATCTTTACCTGATCCTGCATTAGCTGCACGTTGAGCGACACGCGCATTTTTGGATACTTTCTTAGCCATCTTATGATAGATTTAAAATGATGATCTGATTACTTGATTTCTCTGTGAAGTGTTACTTTTCTCAAAATCGGGTTGTACTTTTTCAACTCAATACGGTCAGGCGTATTCTTACGATTTTTTTCAGAGATGTAACGGGAAGTACCCGCCATACCGGAAGCTTTGTGCTCCGTACATTCTAATATCACCTGGATTCTGTTACCTTTAGCTTTCTTAGCCATTGCTATATATCTTTAAAAGATGAAACAATTAATTAAATTAATCGACAAAAGTAATTGCCGGATCATAACCTTTTTTCTCCAGCTTCTTCACGTAGGCATAAACGCCCATTTTATTGATTGTACGTATTGCAGAAGCAGAAACTTTTAAATCTATGAAATCACCAATTTCTGGTACATAGAATTTTTTCTTTTGAATATTGGGAATAAAACGTCTCTTGGTCTTTCTGTTTGAGTGACTGACGCTGTTTCCTGTTATCGGGCGTTTGCCCGTTAATTCACACACTTTAGACATGATAAAAATGTTAGTGGTTTAAAAAATAGCCAATGCAGAGCAAAATTGACTGTTTACCTTTTGTGATCCCGTGAGGATTCGAACCTCAAACCTTCGCATCCGTAGTGCGATGCTCTATCCAATTGAGCTACGGAACCAAATTATTTTGTTTTCAAAGGAATTTATAGCTAAAAAACGTATTTTGAAGCACTTTTTCCTTTCGGCATGCAAAGATAGTATCATTTACTTGATATGTCAAAATTTTTTTTTACTTTTTATCTAAATTTATTGATAATTCATAAAAAGTTGCTGAATTGAAACGTGCAGCTAAAATATATTCCGTCTTGGGATTGATTCAATTAGCCTTCCGGTATAATCACTTTGTGGATTCATGTATATATCAGTAGCAAAACCGGTTTCTTCAATTTTTCCGTTGTTCATCACCATCATTCTTTCACTCATATGCTTTACGACAGCCAGGTCATGAGAAATAAATATACAACTGAGATTGAACAGCTTCCGCAAGTCCATTAATAGATTTAAAACTTGTGCCTGAACACTTACATCAAGTGCTGAAACGCACTCATCGCAAATAAGTAAACTAGGTTCAACAGCGAGTGCTCTTGCTATGACAATTCGCTGTCGTTGCCCGCCTGATAATTCATAAGGAAAACGATAAAAATGATTGCTATCCAATCC
>JBMOJB010000405.1:0-1533 GCA_049316985.1 Saprospiraceae bacterium
TTGCATCATATCCTGAAAGGTGATCTGATTGTCGAAAGACTCGACCACAAATTCGCGGGGAGTTGCTTGCATGTGTACTTTTGAAGACTGGCTGATTGCCTTTCCCAAACCAGTGCCCAGGCGACCGAGGCTTCTACCTCTTCTTCTTTCAGATGCAGAAAGTGAGACCAAAAACGGTAGAACAGCTTTGATCTCGTTCAATTTTGTAAGCACTACATTGAATGCTTCTGTGCTAAGTGTAGCATTGAATTGATTTTTCATAAACAATACATTTAAAAATTAAATAAAAAAAGTTTTTCACAACGCAGCCGAAATTACACCAAACTGCTGTGTTTATTATCTAAACGAACGAACATTTAAAAATGTTCCCGCCACTTTTAATTTTTTAATTACACGTTTCACCTATTTATTGTTCTTCAATACATATTTTCAACCTATTTTATTGTGAAATACACCCTATCTGTAACATTTATTTTTTTATAACAATACTCAAAAACGCGTTTTTTTTTGTCAAGGGTAAAACTCGTGAAGAGGGCGTTTGAGTTCGTAAAGACGGCGTTTGAGTTCGTGAAGGCGACTTTTTTGGTATTTGAAATTGATGTTCTGATATGCAGAAAATGTGACATGGATGAGCGCGCTAAAAATCTGGAGAAAGAACCCAAAAAAAAGCGAAAAAAAAATTAAAAAAAAATTATTTTTTTTTGAAAAAAGTGGGGAACTCGGAAACTTGGGTGGAATTAATTCTCCTGAGTTGCAAAAATTCAAGCAGATTTTTGAGCAGAATGAGAAGGGATTTCGTGATGGGTGGAGAAAGATCTAGCTCGTCGATCTCTCGGAAAAAGAAAAGAAGGCTGCTTGGGCATTGGTATGGGCGACCCTCGTGATTGACATGGTTCCAGAAATAGAACAATTGATTCGGAAATCCATAAAATTATAAAACCATTTCCAAAATCCAATCGAAAATCCCCACAATTGCCCCGTAGAGACACGATTCATCGCGTCTCTACCTATCGTGAATCAAGCATGCTACCCAAATTCATAGAAAGCTTTTCATGATATAAGCGATCAAAGCAACGCGTTTCCGGACAAATAAAGAATCAGGTTGATGCAATGGTATTGATTAGTGCCAATGGTACATGTACTGGGAGGGATCATTTCAAATTCCTTCAAAAGGAATACATTCCAATTCGATTATTTCGCGTTCATGCAATTTTATCACCGGCGAACCAACCATGTCTGCTTGCAGCTATTGATGTTTTTTACAAATCCGATAATCGCGGGTTATTCCGATTAGAGACAAGGCATGCCTTGTCTCTACAGATTTTGGAAAATCAATTGCGGTACATACGTTGATCATATACCAATCAAATTCGACTAGCCGCTAAGTTGTGGCTCTTACGGGTTCATAGATTCTCGCTACCAAGTCTGTTATTAATGCTTTGGGAAGAAAGAACAAGATAAAGCATAAACATGAAAAAAAATGCATTTTGCTGTTTCATCTTATTCGTTTTGGATTCCGCCAACGATGTGAAA
>JBMOJB010000406.1:0-1505 GCA_049316985.1 Saprospiraceae bacterium
TGTGAAAAACGGGACAGGCGCAGCCTGTTCATTTTCGCAAAAACGGAGATGACAAAACAGGAAAAACGAATGCTTCTGTGCATTCCTCATACATTAAAATCGCAGCAATGAAAACTACTTTTCTCTGAAAAATCGATCGCGTAGCGGCGACAATGAATCTTTTTTTTTCGATTGAAGCTTTGAATGATAAATTTTTAAAAACCAATTACTTAATGTTTAAATTGTTATCCAATGAAAAAATTATTATTAGCGAAGCAATTTTTATCATTTTCGATTAATTGCACGATTGCGATTTTCATTTTACCGATGGTGGTCGTTGCCCAAACTTCTACCAGTTTTTGCGGCGAATACCTAAGACGAAATGACACAATACCTGCGAGTGTAACTGGAATGACTGACATGCACTACTTTTATGACCGGTTTGGAAACAGGTATAGCGAAGAAGAACTTGGCATTGATAAGGATACAAGTAGCAGTTCTATGCAGTTGCCTCCGCCAGGCCATTGTAATGATGCCGGTCTTTTATTTAACCTTGAATTCACTCAAGGTTTTACTACTGAGGAAATAGAGACTATTACATGTACCTTCAGGTATATTTCTAAATTTATTGTGAATAGAAATGGCACAGTAAAGCCAACTATTATGATACAAAAGGAAGACCTTGATTCTTCTATATTGGCTACAGGTTCGCCAATAATAGAAGATAATTTTCGATGTGAAATTGGAAATAATTTGGTGTGGAGAAGACTGAATTCAAATTTCACCGATTACAGTATTTATGATGGATATATTAAGGTTAATTCTGATATTGATGACGCCGATTGGTTCCACTTTGATCTGAACGATCCCAATCAGGATCCACCTAATGATCAATTTGATTTATTTACTGTAATTTTACATGAAGCATTACATGTTTTAGGTTATGCAAGTAGAATGGAGTCCAGCGGTAGTACGAACGATAAGTACAGTACTTGGGATCAACAACTCTATAGTCAAGCAGCAAGTAAGTACCTACTTACACCTTCGGGAATTCAAAATTGCTGCCTCAATTTTATTTTTGATTCACAGTTGAAAACTACAACAAATATTTTAGGGAATTGTAATGACGTCAGAAACGTAATAGGTAGCAACGGAACTACATACATTAATGCTTCTTCTGGTGGTTCTATTGCAAATACGCTTAGTCATTTATGCGAAAGCAATTATGTAATGTACCCGGGCTATGGCTTAGGGCAACACAGAAAATTCTTATCCGATGAAGAACTTCAGATATTGTGCCAAATTGGATATCAAATAAGTAATTCGAATTTCAGTTGCTCTGCAAATAGTTGCATTGTGCAAGCTAACCCTGACAAGCTTTACGTGCCAAATTCAACTGATACACAATTGGCTGTTTTGTTTTCTCAATTAACAGCTAATGATCTGTTGTACGCGGACAATATAGTAACAATTACCCCTAAAAACGGTGTTACAATAACAAATTTAACTAATATCGGATTTGTGCT